>JAZNZT010000028.1:0-122217 GCA_045595075.1 Faecousia sp. | reverse complement strand
CCAAATTCCTTTTTACAATAGATAACTTTTCTTCTTTACTGCGTACAACGTATTTTCCTGCCATAGTTCTACCTTCAACTCTATAATAGCATAAAAATAATGGTAGGCACTTTCGTGTCTACCATTATTTTATCACTTCAGCATTTGCTCCGGGTTAAAGTTTAGCTGTCGGATTCTTTAATAGATTGGAATTTTGAATCGTTTTTATAGTAAGCCATAATATAGTCGGCAAAAGCAATAATCATGAATATAAGATCAATAACGGTGATCATTGTGACAACAAAATTGCTCATATCCGGAATTAAAACCATGAGTATCAGACTGATAAATAAGATTGTTGTACAGATTTTGCCGGTGATCAGCGCGCCTTTCAGCATTTTTCCTTTGCGAAGGTTCATGCCGCCGGCAATAAGCTGAAAGCTCTCCTTGATGACAAAAAGACCAACCAGATACCATAGAATGTTATGCTTGGATGCAAGACATATGATAAGGGTGAATTGTGTAGCCTTATCTGCAAGAGGATCCAGAATCTTTCCAAGATTAGAAATCATATTAAAATGTCGGGCGATCTTGCCGTCAATAAGGTCTGTCAGACAGGAAACGGCCAGAATAGCCGCGGCTAAGAAATAGTCGGTTATTTCCCGGGCATTGAGATAAATAGTAACATATACCGGTATTAAAATAAGCCGAAAAAGGCTTAAAAGATTCGGTATTGTCAGTATCTCTTTTTTCCATCCTTTAAAAAACATTCTATTTCCTCCGTACCAGATACAGCTTCAAGCATGCACGAATATATTATAGGCATTTAGTGTTTGTGAATCAAGTCCTATTTAACTAAATAGTGGAAAATTAACAGTTTTGTAATGAATGCTCACAGATTACTCCGTTTTCGTATGTTTTGCCGTATTGTGGTGTGCGTTCAATGTGAATTGATGAACAAGATGCTTCCATGTGATCTTATCCAATTCGCCTGTAATAGGCAAACCTGCAAGATATTGAAAAGAAGACAAAGATGCAGAGGACAATTGATCAAGTATACCGCTATGTCCGGGAGGTTCAATGGATGGGTGATCGTTTGACAGTTGGGTAAGCATACTTTGCATCAGATAAATATAGGGACTGACATCGCCCAAACGAAACACCTGTCCGGGGTCCATAATGATTTCGATCGGTTGTGCCTTTCCAACACGTATCATTGCAAGTTCATATGCTGAAGCAATCATTTCCCACGTGATCTGATCTACAATTCCTGTGATGGGTATGCCTTGCTTCCTTTGAAATGTAGAAACAGCGTTCATCGTTGTTGGTCCGTAAATTCCGTCCGGTATAACAGTTAAATAACTCCTGTCGTCTTCAGCTATCACACGGAGCATGGTTTGCAAGCTCCGGACTGGCTGCCCTATAAATGATTCAACCGGTCTCATCGAATCACCTCCTGTTTCATCGCATCCTGCGCTCCGATTCCGAGATTTCTGCCGGGGAACTGTGTCATCGTTGAAGTTCTTGCGTAATTCTGACGATTGTTTGAATTTCGTGCGCCATTACTTGGTTGTGTGTTTGCACCTGTAGGAAATGTTTCCTGGTTACGTAAAGATGTATTTTCAATGCCAGAATATTGATCGTAGATTTCGTCCCATGTTTGTGGGCCGACAGTTCCTGTCTCCGGCAGTCCAAATCTCCTTTGCGCAGCCAGAACGGCGGCTCGGGTCGCCTGCCCGTATATACCATCCACAGCAACAGGGGGGATACTAGGTATATAATTGGATAATACAGACAGCATATATTGCAGAAAACGTACTGTATCTCCTGTGTCGCCGACTTCTAATCCGTTTGGCGGAGACCAGTTTATTGAATAAAACTGCTGACCTAAACTGCGCAATTCAGACAGCCTTGTTACCGCAGTATATATTCGGACAATCTGATACCAGGTTGCCTGACCGACTATGCCATCAGCAGTTAAACCGAATATTTGCTGAAATGACCGCACAGCTGCTTCTGTTCTGCTGCCATAGATTCCGTCAGCAGCCGGTATTTTTGGGATTGCAGGATAGTTCTGAGAGATTCTATTCAACGAGGTTTGGATGACCACTACACTCGGTCCGGTACTGCCTTGACGTAGAGGCGTACCCGGATAGGAAGAGGTGATTCCGCGAATAGGCGCATTCAGAACAGTTTCCACATTACCGTAATAGCTTTTTAAAATTTGATCTGAGGTATAGCCTTGTTCCGCTAGATTTTGGCTTCCCCATTGACTCAACCCGTCGCAAGTGACCGTAGTTCCATTGCAGAATTTTGCTGCAAGCGGTTCAACAAAACCCGGTCTTCTAAGATAATCGTTAAAAAGTTCATCTACTAATCTGGACACATTATCAAAAAAACTTCGTCCGTTTACATATGCCTGATCAAATGCTGTGGAACTGGTAATGTCAAAATCATATCCGCGGCTTCGATAAAATTCCGTGTACACGCGGTTCAGTGCAAATGAAACAATAGCTAAAATATTTGCCCGCAGGGCGCTTTCGTCCCATGTCGGGTATATTTCACTGGATGCAACATTTTTTACATAGTTCACAAATGGAACAGTGACATTAGCTGCATTGACAGATGGAGCACCCAGATGCACAGTTATGTTCTGGGGTACAAAGGGCGTTACAGTAGGCATTTCAAGTCTCCTTTACAGCCTTTGGGAGGGGGTAATAAATTCCTCTGCTTTATTCCAATTTTCTGGCAGTTCTGATAGTGGGATCATCGCCAGATTCTGATTTGTAATAGTGTCAGCAAATATTTGAACATTATCAGCGTGTATTTCTTCGTAATTTTCTAAACGCGCATATAAATTTACTGTTGCATATGGAATAATGCCTGTGTTAGGACTTAGACTTGCTGAACGGTCCGGGACCACAATCTCCACCGGGGTATCCAATAATCCGCTGCGATTGGTTAGGCGCATTGAAATCGCTGCACCGTCTGTATCTGTGATTGTTACAGCAACATCTTTAAGTGGTATTTGGGCATCGCTGGCATAAGCGCGTACTTGTAAGTAACCTGTTGCTGACAGTTTGATCTCCTCCTTTACTTTGTTCTGATTATCTTATGCATCAATAATATACATGTGCATCTTTTAGCCATAAATAACAGGATCATTTAGAAGGATAGACATATTTATAATGTCCCTGAATATAGTATATAGATTGAAAAGGTTGAAAGGGGCTGAATGTTATGTGCGCCATAGCTGGAATCGTTGGTCTATCATATAACGATGCGCTTATTAGACATATGTTGTTGACAATGAAACGGCGGGGACCGGATGAGGATGGTTACTATTCAAACAGAGATGTGTGTTTGTTACATGCCCGTCTGTCAGTTATTGATCCGGATAGGGGAAAGCAACCTATGCATCTGCAATGGGGCGGACATCATTATACGATCATTTATAACGGAGAACTTTATAATACAGATGAAATTAAAATAGAACTATTGAAGCTTGGACATCACTTTCAGAGCCATTCTGATACGGAGGTTGTTCTCCATGCTTTTGTGCAGTGGGGAGAGGAGTGCGTACATAGGTTTAATGGGATTTTTGCATTTGCGGTCATGCATTGGGAAGATAATAGTCTGTTTCTTGCAAGAGATCGTATGGGTGTGAAACCGTTGTTTTATAAGCTTCATGAAGGCGGTTTTCTTTTTGCTTCTGAAATTAAAACAATTTTACAGTATCCCACTGTTAACGCAGAGTTGGATGAAGAGGGAATTTCACAGGTCATATTGCTTGGACCGGGCAGAATACCGGGCAGTGGCGTCTTCCGAAATATCAGCGAACTGGAACCCGGTTGCTACGGGATATATAAAAACAGAACATGGAGCTGGAAAAGATATTGGAAATTAACGGATCGGGAACATAAGGAGACGTTTGAACAGACAGCGGAAAGAGTAAGGTTCCTTGTTACGGACGCAATCGAACGACAAATGGTATCGGATGTTCCTTTGGGAACATTTTTGTCCGGAGGACTTGACTCCAGTCTCATAACTTCTATTTGCGCACAAAAAATTGAAAAAGAGGGGAGAGTGCTTCCTACATTTTCTGTTGATTATCTGAATAACGAAAAATACTTTGTTCCCGGAAAATTTCAGCCAAACTCAGATAATGCGTATATCAATATAATGAAGGATTTTGTCGGATCAGATCATCACTGGGTTGTTTTAAGACCGGAGGATCTGGTGGATGCTCTACAGATGTCCACAGAAGCAAGGGATTTACCGGGAATGGCGGATGTGGATTTTTCTTTGTTTGCATTTTGTCTGGAGATAAGTAAAAATGTCAAGGTTGCACTGTCAGGAGAATGTGCGGATGAAATATTTGGTGGATATCCATGGTATAGAGATCCGGAAATCCGGGATCAGGATGGGTTTCCATGGGCGCAGAATACAAAGCAACGTGCTTATTTCCTTGCGCCGGAAGTACGCAAGAAAATCTGTGCGTTTGACTTCGTTATGGACTGCTATAAAAGCACGTTAAATCAGTGCGATATTTTGCCTGGAATGTCACCTCAGGAAATCAGGACAAAACAAATGGTCAATTTAAACCTGAGATGGTTTATGCAGACCCTATTAGATAGAAAAGACAGAATGAGTATGTATCATGGCTTGGAAGTCAGAGTTCCATTTTGTGATTATAGGATTGCCGAATACCTTTACGCAGTTCCTTGGGAATACAAAGATCATCAAGGGATGGAAAAAGGGTTGCTTCGTTATGCGATGAGAGGAGTTCTTCCGGATGCTGTGCTTTACCGCAAGAAAAGTCCGTATCCTAAAACATATGATCCTCGTTATTTACAACTTGTAAGCGAAAAGCTAAGACAGTTGCTTAATGACGGAAGTGCGCCGATATACCAGATAGTGGATAAAAGGGCGCTTAATGACCTCTTGGAGACAGAATTTGCATGGCCATGGTACGGACAGCTGATGCGCGTTCCCCAAACAATTGCATACATGCTTCAGATCAATCAATGGCTTATTGATTATAATGTTAAGATTATCTAGTTAAAAAAGCCACCCGAATTAATCTTCGGGTGGTTTTTCTATTGACAAACAATCGCATAAGTGTATAATTGTATACAATTAAACATGAATATTGATTTGGAAAGGAGATCTATTATGCTGGAACTATCTAACCGCACCAATTTATTGGAACAAAAGTCTTATAAGTATTCTCTTCAGGATATAGCTGAACCGAATCTTATCAGAGATATTTATACCCAGGGTTCTGTACCTAAGGTTGCCTTTAACCACCGGAGAGTGCCTATGAACATGCCGGAGGAAATTTGGATCACAGATACTTCTCTGCGTGACGGTCAGCAATCGGTAGAGCCTTATACTGTCGATCAAATAGTAAACATATATAAGCTTCTCAGCAAGTTAGGCGGACCCTATGGAATTATCCGACAGACTGAGTTCTTTATTTACAGCAAGAAGGATAGAGACGCAGTAGAAAAATGTATGGAGCTTGGCTTAAAGTTTCCGGAGATCACTACATGGATTCGTGCCAGCAAGGAAGATTTTAAGCTAGTAAAGGATATGGGCATCAAGGAGACAGGCATCCTTGTAAGTTGTAGTGATTACCATATTTTTAAGAAAATGAAAATGACCCGCAAGCAGGTTCTTGATCACTATCTTGCAGCCGTTTCCGATGCCTTTGATGCGGGTATCATGCCACGTTGTCATTTGGAAGATATTACCCGGGCTGACTTTTACGGCTTTGTAGTTCCTTTTGTAAACGAGCTTCAGAATTTATCCAAACAAGCTAACATTCCGGTTAAAATCCGCGCATGTGATACTATGGGATATGGTGTTCCGTATACAGAGGCTGCTATGCCCCGTAGTGTAGCGGGAATCATTTACGGCTTGCAGCATTACTCGGATGTTCCCAGTGAAATGCTTGAGTGGCATGGTCATAATGATTTTTACAAAGCCGTTTCCAATGCCACCACTGCGTGGTTGTATGGTGCCAGCGCGGTCAACTGTTCTTTGCTGGGTATTGGAGAGCGAACAGGTAATATCCCTCTAGAGGCCATGGTCTTTGAGTATGCGTCTTTGCGCGGGTCTCTGGATGGAATGGATCCTACTGTTATTACGGAAATTGCCGAGTTCTTCCGTCGCGATGTCGGTTATGATGTTCCGGATATGACACCCTTTGTCGGCAGAAACTTTAATGTTACGAGAGCAGGTATTCACGCAGACGGATTGATGAAGGACGAAGAGATTTACAATATCTTTGATACTAAAAAGCTGCTGAACAGAGCGCCTGCAGTCCAAATCGGCAAAGCATCCGGTTTGGCAGGAATCGCATATTGGATCAACAGCACGTATAATCTCTCCGGCGAAAACCAGATTGATAAACGGGATCCTCTGGTTATCAAAATGAAAGAATGGATCGACAGGGAGTATGAAGACGGTCGCCAGACGATCCTTTCCAACAAAGAATTGGACAGTATGATTAATAGATTGGCTCCCGGACGTTTTCAATTAGTTTAAGAGGTGAAAATATGGTTGAATTTCGCACATCTTCGCTTGCTGACCAGGTTTTTGAAAAGCTTGAAAACGATATTGTTCAGGGCGTTTACCCCCGGGGTGAAATTATTACGGAGTTAAAACTTGCCGAACAACTAGGCGTGAGCCGGACACCGATCCGGGAAGCGCTTCGCAGACTTGAGCAAGAGCATTTGATCGAGGACACAGGCAAGGGCTCAATGGTTTTAGGTATTACAGAAGAAAACCTGATTGATATTATGGATATCCGGATTCACATTGAGCCTATGGCATCTTACTATGCTACCATTAACCGTACAGAAAAAGGCATTGCGGAATTGTCTCATATTATCGATTTGCAGGATTTTTATTGCTCAAAACATGATGTTGAGTTTCTTCGGCGGGAAGACGAGGATTTTCATGATGCAATTTGCGAAATGAGCGGACGTTCTGTTATTATCGATACTCTACTTCCGCTTCATCGAAAAACCCGTAAGCACAGAAAGCTGTCAGAAAGAGATTACGAAAGACAGCAAAATTCTCTTGATGAACACATGAAGATTTTTAAGGCAATTTGCTCCGGCGATGCTGAATTAGCTGCAAAATTGACGGCTCGCCATATCGAGCAGGCAAAAAACAATATGATCGAGAGGTTGAAGGAGAAAAATGGGTAAGACCATCGCACAGAAAATAATCGAATCTCATCTTGTCTCGGGTGATATGATTCCAGGAAATGAAATTGCACTCAAAATCGATCAGACGCTTACACAGGATGCTACCGGCACAATGGCATATCTTGAGTTTGAAACAATGGGGATCCCAAGAGTCAAGACAGAGCTCAGTGTTGCGTATGTTGATCATAATACACTGCAATCCGGTTTTGAAAATGCGGATGATCACCGTTATCTGCAAACAGTAGCCGCGAAACACGGTGTCTATTTCTCAAGACCCGGTAATGGTATTTGTCATCAGGTGCATCTAGAAAGATTTGGTAAGCCAGGAAAAACTTTGATCGGCTCAGACAGTCACACACCTACTGGTGGCGGCATCGGTATGCTTGCATTCGGTGCAGGCGGACTGGATGTCGCTGTGGCTATGGGTGGTGGCGCATACTACATAACCATGCCGAAAATGTTCAAGGTGGAATTGACCGGTTCTTTAAATCCCTTCGTTACCGCAAAAGATGTCAGTCTTGAACTTCTTCGGATCCTTTCTGTTAAGGGCGGTGTCGGTGCGATTATTGAATGGGGTGGCCCGGGTGTGAAAACGCTATCTGTTCCGGAACGTGCTACGATTACCAACATGGGCACGGAATTGGGTGCAACGACATCCATATTTCCCTCTGACGATACTACAAAAGCGTTTTTGGAGGCGCAGGGCAGAGGAGATGATTACATTTCCTTGCAAAGTGATGAGGATGCTGTATATGACAGAGTCATCACTATTGATCTTTCCAGTCTTAAGCCTATGATTGCATGTCCTCACAGTCCTGATAATGTTGTTAGCGTAGAAAGCCTGAAAGGCACAAAAGTGGATCAGGTATGTATTGGTTCCTGTACCAACTCTTCTCTACTGGATATGTTAAAAGTGGCGGCGCTTCTCAAAGGGAAGACCATAGATCCCAGAGTCAGCCTCTCCATTTCCCCCGGCTCTAAGCAGGTACTTAGTATGTTGGCTGAATGCGGCGCCTTGTCTGATATTTTGGCAAGTGGCGCCAGAGTTCTCGAATGCGCATGCGGCCCGTGTATCGGCATGGGATTTTCTCCCAATTCCGGCGGTGTTAGTCTGCGAACCTTTAACCGGAATTTCTTGGGCAGAAGCGGCACAAAGGATGCCAAGGTCTTCCTGGTTTCCCCGGAGACAGCTGTCGCGGCTGCACTGACAGGCGAAATTACAGACCCTACACTTCTTGGAGATATGCCTGAAGTCGTTATGCCTGACAGCTTTAAGATCGATGATTCTGCGATTTTACCTCCTCTTTCTCTGGAGGATGCGAAGAATGCAGAAGTGCTTAGAGGACCGAATATTAAAGAATTTCCCAAAAGTAAGGCATTTGAAGATACGCTGTCAGCAAAACTGATGCTTAAAGTTGGCGATAATATTACGACTGACCATATCATGCCTGCAGGCGCAAAAATTTTGCCCTATCGTTCCAACATTCCATTCCTTTCTCAGTTCTGCTTCCAAGTTTGTGATACCACATTTGCAGAGCGTGCCAGGGCAGAGGATGACGGAATTATCATTGGCGGCAGCAATTACGGACAAGGCTCCTCCCGGGAACATGCGGCACTCGTTCCTATGTATCTCGGTATCCGGTGTGTGATTGCAAAAAGCTTTGCAAGAATTCATGTTGCAAATCTGATCAATGCCGGTATTCTTCCCTTAACTTTTGCAGATCCTGCAGATTATGACAATGTCGCGCAAGGAGACAGCCTTGAGATTGCAGGGATCGAGGAAGGTATGAACAGTGGATCAATGATTGTGTTTAACAAGACTTCCGGTAAAAAGATCCCCGTTGTATGTAATTTTACTCAGCGGCAAAGAGCGATTCTAAAAGCCGGCGGACTATTGAATTATACAAAGGAGAACGGATGATGGAACAACTGAATCTGGCATGCGACAGTTTTCGTACGCTGCTCGAAGAACAGCTTGCTCGCATTGCATCCATGGGTAACGAAAAAGTAGATTTCTCCAATAAGGAAACAGTGATCATTGGTCTTGTAGATGGAGATGGTATCGGTCCAATTATTATGCAGCAAGCTGTTCGCGTTCTTAATAAACTTCTTGACAACGAAATTCGATCCGGTAGCATCGTTCTAAAAAGAATCGAAGGTTTGACCATCGAAAACCGACTGGCAAAAAATGAACCTGTTCCTAAGGATGTGCTTGCACAGATCAAAGAATGTGATGTCATTCTGAAAGGTCCTACAACTACGCCTATGGGTGGTAAAATGGAAAGCGCTAATGTAACACTTCGCAGAGAATTGGACCTTTATGCCAATGTACGACCTGTATCTGTGCCGGAAGAGGGTATCGACTGGATCTTCTATCGGGAAAATACTGAGGGAGAGTATGTTCTTGGAAGTCGTGGTGTTGAACTTCCCGGTATGGCTGTTGATTTTAAGGTTACAACAGATATGGGAACACGCCGTATTGCACGCGCTGCTTTTGAGTACGCCAAAAATAATGGCAAAAACCGGGTAAGCATTGTTACAAAGGCAAATATCATGAAGAAAACAGATGGCAAATTTACAGCTATTTGTCATGAGGTTGCGCAGGATTATCCTGAAATCACAGCTGACGACTGGTATATTGACATTATGACTGCAAATTTAGTAAATCCAAGTATTCGAAACCAGTTTCAGGTTTTTGTGCTTCCCAATCTTTACGGAGATATTATTACGGATGAAGCAGCCCAGATCCAAGGCGGTGTTGGAACAGCGGGAAGTGCGAATATCGGAGATCGGTATGCCATGTTTGAGGCAATCCATGGGTCTGCACCACGGATGATCGAAGAAGGCTTGGGTGAGTTCGCAAATCCTTCCAGCATTCTTAAGGCTGAGGCGATGTTATTACGTCATATCTGCAAAGCTGAGGCAGCTGAAAAGCTGGAAAATGCTCTTGAAAAGTGCAATGTTGTTGTTGATGGCACAGCAGATGGAGCTACAGCGCAAGCATTTACAAATGCATTGCTTACATTGCTATAAACTAAAAAGCACTGGATAACCAGTGCTTTTTAGTTTTCATATCGAATTTGTTGTTTTTTTATGATTGAATAGGTTATGATCTTTTCATTGTCCAGATTTTCATGGTCTAATTCAATGGCGGTAATCTGACTGTTTTCGTAAGTCTTATAATAATATATTCCTGTTTTTGTATCACAACAGCAAGAATAAACGGTTTTTTCAAATTTATCACCGACTTTTACGCACCCTTCTTGCTGCTCAACAGAAGCTAATATATGAAAAAATTGACTGATGTTTTGCGAAATTGAATCACCAGGCAATGCGTTCATTTTTGTAAAGGAAGCTTTTATAAAACGCGAAGATGACGAGAGATCACCAGGCAGCCCTACAGATCCCATACCGCGACTATAGGGCGTAAGATCTATCTGATTAGAAAAACGGTTGACAGGTTCTTCCCGGGTCAGATTTAAATAATTGCTTAAGTGGTACATATGATAATCGAAAGGTGGATTGTTTGTTAAAACACCGACAGGATTATCGTATATTTGAACTCCTGCGTCCGTTGGCTCAACTGTTATAGATTCCTCTTTGTCTGAAATCATCCAATGCAGTGGAGATGAAGGGTAAATTTCGTTAAAGGCTGTCTCTGTCAAGTTAATATTATTCAGCGCAATTCTGACATCCTTAACGGATCTGAATTTTGAAAGAACATAGGGTATAAACTCGAAGGATGCAACATTAATTTTATTTGAAACATAGGGCATATATACCGCATTCCCCGGGAAATTTAATGCTGCAACACTAAGACCAGCTTCGTTTGTTGCCTCATAATACAGAGGATAATTATCAACAACAGTAGCCATTCCAATCATCGCGTAGTGCTTGTTGTCACAACGTCCGTGCCTATATACAAACGGATAATTTCTGGGTGTTACAGTGACAGACTCACAATAGTTGTATTCCAGATCCAGATTCCTGCCAAAATAGTGGTGGATTGCATTATAACTTATCGCAGTACACATAAGATACCTCCGGAAATAGTATGGCATAATTATAGAAAACTATTTCAAGTGAAAATAAATTGTAAATATTGTAAAGAAGCTCTTTTCTGTTGGATCCTGATGTGTTAAACTAAATATAATGAGGAGGTAAATACATGCTGACATATAAACAAGTGACGAGTAATGAAGCTATTAAAACATATATTATTCGCGCTGATGAATCTTTGGTCGCCTTAGGGTATACAGAACATAGCTTTGCCCATGTAATGCACGTTGCGGAAATGGCAGGATATATTCTTACTGCAATGGGGTTTGACTCGCGAAGCATTGAGCTGGCAAAGATTGCCGGTTATTTGCATGATATTGGAAATCTTGTTAACCGGAAAGAACATTCCCAATCCGGTGCGGTGATGGCGTGGAGCATTCTTAATGATATGGGATGCGAACCCGCAGATATTGCTACGATCATAACTGCAATCGGAAATCATGATGAGGGAACTGGTGTTCCGGTGAATCCTGTTGCCGCCGCGTTGATCCTTGCGGATAAGGCAGATGTGCGCCGTAGCCGGGTAAGAAATGCGGATATAGCCACATTTGATAAACATGACAGAGTGAATTATTCCGTTAAAAAATCGCAGCTGATGATCAACGAGGATAAAACCGAAGTGGAGCTTAAGCTCACTGTGGATACTCAATATAGCTCGGTTATGGACTATTTTGAGATTTTTATGGAACGAATGATCCTGTGCCGGAAGGCAGCCGAAAAACTGGGGCTGCAGTTTAAATTGATTATTAATGAACAGCAATTAATTTGACAGATAAAAGAGGACTGCAAAGCAGTCCTCTTTTTGTTGGAGTGTTTAATTATCGTACAAATTTCTTTTAGTCTACATCCCAATGGAATGCGTTCTGAAAGAAATGGATTCTCCCACGGACTAAAAAAATGTCCGCCGGACACCTTTTTACACCAGTCAGTGGACTGATGCCGTCCTATCAAATCCCACCACTCGATTAAAAAACCGGCAACCACGGATGCGGTCACCGGTTTTTGGTCGGAGTGTCGGGATTCGAACCCGAGGCCTCTTGGACCCGAACCAAGCGCGATACCAAACTTCGCCACACCCCGATTTCCTAAAAGATTATAATGAAATATCTTTGCATTGTCAAGTGCATCAGAACTTTTTGAATGTAATCATTTTAAAGAAAAACTGAACGTATCATGTTTCTGGGTGGTGATTTTTTGCGATATAAAATATGCTATGACAATAAGGTCAGAAAAAAACAAATTGGAATCGGCTGTTTTTCTACCAAGCAGATTAAATACATTATTGTTGGCCTTATGGCGGCAGTAACTACTATATTCATACTTACAGGCAGTACTTCGTGCCTTCGGGAAATGTTTTTTCGTCGAAATGCAGATACTGCAAGACGCGCTATAAATGATATGACATCAGACTTGAAAAACGGCGAAAGCATTGTGGAAGTAGTTCAAACCTTTTGTAGGGAGATCTTGGATTGTGCAGACATACGGGAATAAAATTTCAGTATTAATAGAACCAAGTTTTTATATTGGGATTTGTATTATGCTTTTGCTGATACCTATTAAGTGGGTACTTGCGTGGTTTACGGCAATATTCTTTCATGAAGCATGTCATTTTTTCGCAATTCTTTTACTTAAATATAATATAGTTTATATTAAAGCTTCTATATCCGGAGTGACCATCAAAACTGGTCAAATGAAAGAATCTCATGAATTAATTGTTGCTTTAGCTGGTCCAACAGGTAGTTTGTTACTGCTTTTATTCGCAGAATATATTCCTGCGTTAGCACTTTGCGCCTTGTTTCAGTCTGCCTACAATCTGATTCCAATTTTTCCTTATGACGGTGGAAGAGCATTACGTTGTATCTTTTTGACTTTGCTTCCTGGTGAAATAGGTGAAAAGATATTTAGGTTCGTTGAAAATATAGTCCTTATGTTACTTGCGTTGATCTGCGTCTGTCTTATGGTTCGTTTTAACTTGGGTTTCTTCCCTATACTTATGTTGCTGTCTGTGTTGGTTAAAATGGGATTATTAAAAAATCCTTGCAAACCAAGGAAACAAAGGGTACAATATAGCAGATAAAATATATGAGGTACAATAGATGACTACAATGCTTCAACGGATTCTTCCGACGGTTCAAAAGCCGGCACGATATACCGGAGGAGAATATAATGAGATTAAAAAAGACCTGTCCCGAATCCGGGTACGGGTAGCTTTTTGTTTTCCGGATACATACGAGATTGGTATGTCCAATGTAGGAATGCGCATACTCTATGGCATTATGAACCAAATGGACGGCGTATGGTGCGAGCGGGTATTTGCACCGTGGTCTGATATGGAAGACGCTATTCGTGCCAACGATATTCCGTTGTGGGCGCTGGAGAGCCAGGATCCGGTGAAGAATTTTGATATGATTGCTTTTACCATTGGATATGAAATGTGCTATACGAATATCCTTAATATGCTGATGCTTGCCGGTATTCCAATGCATTCGTCTGATCGTAAAGGCCTTAAAAATTTAGTTTTTGCTGGTGGCGTTTGCGCGTTTAACCCTGAACCTCTAGCGGACTTCATCGACTTTTTTGCTGTTGGCGAAGGAGAGGAGGTCACACCGGAAATAATCAGTTTATACGATACAGCTAAGGCTGAGGACTGGTCTAAGGAAAAATTTCTCAGGGAGGTTTCCAAGATTCCCGGAATCTATGTTCCTTCTATGTATACACCTAAGTATAACGAGGACGGTACACTGGCTGATTATATTGTCGACGAGGATGCGCCCAGAGTTATTACGAAAAGAATAGTTGAAGATTTGGATAACGCCTATTATCCCACAAAAATGATCGTTCCTTCCACGGAGATCGTCCATGACAGAGCCAACCTTGAGGCTTTCCGTGGATGTATACGCGGATGCCGTTTTTGTCAGGCAGGGTTTTCCTGTCGTCCGGTTCGTAAAAAAAGCGCAGATGTTTTGTACCGTCAAGCGGTAGAGATGCTTCGTGATTCAGGACACAATGAGATCACTGTTTCCAGTTTGTCCACCTCGGATTATCGGGAACTGAAAGAACTAACTGATCAAATGATACCTTACTGTGAGAGAAATCGGATCAATCTGTCAGTCCCGTCTTTAAGGGCAGATAATTTCTCAAGAGATTTGATGATGCGGCTTCAAACCCTCCGCAAAAGCGGACTAACCTTTGCCCCAGAGGCAGGAACGCAGCGTTTAAGAAATGTTATCAATAAAAATCTTACTGAAGAAGAGATCTTGACAACCTGTGCAAATGCATTTTCCGGCGGCTGGAATAATGTTAAACTTTATTTTATGCTGGGTCTGCCCACAGAAACAGATGAAGATGTTTTGGGTATTGCTGATCTTGTTTATAAAATAATCAAAGTATGGAAAGAGCATGCTTCCAATAAAAAAAGGGGGCTGCGCGTACATGTTGCCACGGCTTTCTTTGTCCCCAAACCCCATACACCCTTCCAGTGGGAAAAGCAGATCACACCGGAGGAATATTTGCGTCGCGCAAAACTACTGAAAAGTCACTTTTATTCAAAATCTATCGAATACAATTATCATGCGCCCGATCTTAGCAGGCTGGAAGCAGTAGTTGCTCGCGGCGATCGTCGGATCGGTGCTGTTTTGGAACATGCTGTTCTGCACGGCGCAAAGCTGGATGGTTGGGATGAACATTTCTCATATCAAACATGGTTGGATGCATTTTCTTCGTGCAATATTGATCCTGACTTCTATACAACCAGAGGATATGCAGAAGATGAGCATTTGCCATGGGATATGATTGATGTTGGCGTGTCCAAAGACTTTCTGCTCAAAGAAAAACACAGATCATATGATGCCCAAGTCACACCGGATTGCCGACATGGCTGCAGTGGCTGCGGAGCCAATAAATTGCTTCGGGAGGTGACCTGTGATGCCTAGACTGTTGTTTAAAAAGACCGGAAATGCGAAATGGATATCGCACCTGGATTTGATGCGGGTATTTCAGCGCGCGTTTAAACGCGCAGGGCTTCATTTGACTCATACACAAGGATTCAATCCAAGACCGTCTGTTTCTATTGCGTTGCCTCTTTCTGTTGGCGTAGAGAGCTTGTGTGAGCTGCTGGACTTTGATTTAGACGGAGATAATATATCAAATACTGAGATTAAGAACAGATTAAATCGCTCGCTTATATCGGGCGTGCAGGTCCTGGATGTTTATGATTGCGGCCGTAAGATTAAAGATATTGCATTTTTGCAATGTGATTTAATACTTGAATATGATTGCGGTGTTCCTAATGAGGCTGAAAAACTGATTAGTGATTTATTAAACAGAGATAACCTTGTTGTTCCTCGTAAAACTAAGAATGGTATACAGGATCAAGACATCGTCCCAATGATTAGAAGCTTTGCGATCAGCAGAGAAGATGACAAGACTGTTAGAATCCGCTGTGTTGTCTGCTGCCAGAATCCGTCTTTGAATCCCATGCAGATCGTTGCTGCTATCGGTTTGTATCTTCCCCATATAAAACCGAGTTTTTGTAAATGTACCCGCCTTGAAGTCTTTGATACTTCAGAGAATGTATTTCGATAAGGAGATTATTTATGGAAGTAAATCCTAATATTATTTTAGAAGACTGCCCTGTGTGCAGAGGTAGCGGATATCTTGTGCATGAGGGCGGCTGGAATGTTCAGGTGGAGTGCTGCGATTGCAGCGCGCATACAGTTTATGTCGCCTATGAAACGGAAGAAGAAAAAAAGGATGCAGAGTGTCAGGTCACCAGACTTTGGAACATGGGCAAAGTTATAAAATCAGAGGCAGGAGAATAATTTTTCAGAAAAATAAAAATTATGCTTGCATTTTTCGGCATGGTGTGCTAATATAGCCAAGCAGTCCGCAGGACGCAAGCAAAATCCGGGTGTGGCGAAGTTTGGTATCGCGCTTGAATGGGGTTCAAGAGGCCGCTGGTTCGAATCCAGTCACTCGGACCATAAAGAGTCGAAAAGCATTAGCTTTTCGGCTTTTTATTTTTAATTGGATCGAACCAGCGGCCTCTTGTATTTCAATCGCCGCATGGGAATGCCGCGCGTAAGCGCAGCATTCCCGCTGGTTCGAATCCAGTCACTCGGACCATAAAGAGTCGAAAAGCATTAGCTTTTCGGCTTTATATTTTTTATTGAATCATTTGATTGTTTATTACATTGATTTCAAACTGCAAACGTGTTATAATCACGGCAAGAATCCAAATCTTATTCTTTAATGATTAGTACTGGGAGGATAACTATGGATATTCAGGAGAAAATGAAATTATTTCATGAGAACCCCGTCACATCATGGCATGAGCATGCTTGCAGTCTAAGCTCAAATTTAATTTTTAATGCTGCTTATACTGATAAATTTGTTAGCGTTATGGATACGCTTGGAATTGACAAGGTGGTATCTTCTTATCCTGTTCCTTCAGATCGGTTTTGCCCACCTGATGTTTTTTCTGCAGCGAATAACATTACCTATGAGGCTGTAAAACGTTGGCCTGGCCGCATTTACGGTATGGCTTTCGTGAATCCCGGTTACCAGAAGGAGATGTTGGATGAGGTCACCAGATGCGTTAACGATCTTGGTTTTGTCGGTGTAAAATTGTATCATCATTACCGTATGGATGACCCTGTTCAATTTGCGCTTGTTGAAAAATGCATTGATCTTGATATTCCGATTTTGATGCATTCCGCACATGTTATGGATCCGGCTACCCGCAGCCGTCAGCCGCGTATTTCTGACGGTGAACATATGGCAAAAATTGCTCACCGCTATCCAGAGGCAACCTTCCTTATGGGGCACATCGGCGGCGGTGGTGACTGGCAGTGGTCCATTAAGGCGATTGCAGATTGCCCCAATGTATATGCAGATATTGGAGGAAGCGTTCACGACAGACCATTGATCGAGGAATCGGTCAAGTATTTAGGTGCGGAAAGACTTTTGTTTGCAACAGACGGTCCGTTCTGTTCTTCTGTTGCAAAAATTCTCGGCGCAGACATTTCAGAAAAGGATAAAAAAACAATTCTTGCCGGAGGCGCATTTAACAGATTCTTAGAAAGGACGGGTAAATGATTATGTTGATCGATATTAGTACATATGTGGGTCATTGGCCGTTCCGTAATTTAAAGTATAATACCTTGCAGGGGCTTGACGAACTTGCCCAGCGCAACGAAATTACACATATGGTCGTCTCAAATTTAAACGGACTTTTTTATAAAGATGCCAACACTGCAAATCTGGAACTTCTAGAAGAGCTTAGGAATTTCACCGGCAAAACTGTATTTCTTCCTCTTGCGATCGTAAATCCAGCTTATATCCAGTGGGAAAAAGATGCGCGGCAGATGATCAATGCCGGTTTTGCAGGATTTGAAATGGCACCATTATATCATGGATACTCTCTTGGCAGCGAAATGCTTCCAGATACATATTCACCTCAGAATCGAGCAGCAAAGGTTCTTGATCTCGCCGAGGAACTGGATGTTCCCGTTCGTATTTGTGCAGGATTTGAAAACTTCCGGGGAAGAAGCCCCCTGGATACGTATAAGAACATAAAGGCGGAAGATTATTATAATGTTTTATCCAAGAATAGGAATGCCCATGTATTAGTGACTAGCTTTCATCCTGGCACAGCAGGGGAGAAGCTGGGCTCAATTTTGAAGGAACGTCAAAATACCTATTTTGATACTACGCAGTTTGAAACATTCAATACAGCGCAAGCAAAAAATGTAATGAACATTTTACTTCCGGAGCAGCTCTGTTTTGGTTCTTTATCTCCTTTTAATTACATCGAATCTAATCTGTTAAAGATAACCTATACGCCGGAGTTTGATTGTAATCAGATCAAAACAAATGCGGCAAGAGCATTTAAATCACTTAGGTAACCGTATCTGGTAAAATATTTGAAAATAATTGAAAAAACACTTGATTTATTTGCCAAACTATGCTAGAATAACTCGGTCTGAAAACAAGGTGAGTCCTCTGCAATACCGGGAACCATATCGCCGGGATGTTATATTGCACGAACGCCTAATATTAAGGAGGACAAAGATATGGATTTGGTAAAGGCTCTGTCCAGCCAGTACATGAAGCCCGCGCTGCCCGAAATGCGGGTAGGCGACACGGTTCGTGTGCATGTGCGGATCAAGGAAGGCTCCCGTGAGCGTATTCAGGTGTTTGAAGGCACCATCATCGCTCGCAAGCATGGCGGTATCGGTGAGACCATCACTGTTCGTCGTGTGAGCTATGGCGTAGGCTGTGAGAAGGTATTTCCTGTTCACTCTCCTCGCGTTGCCAGTGTTGAGACTGTTCGTAAAGGTAAGGTTCGCCGCGCGAAGCTGTACTACCTGCGTGACCGTTTCGGCAAGGCTGCTAAGATCAAGGAAAAGGTCTAATGCAAATTTAATAAAAAAAGAGGGGAAACCCTCTTTTTTTATTGCCCAAAATCGTATATAATGAAATCAAATCTATACGAAAAGTAATAGAATATTGGGGGAGTACAGGTGAAAAATCAAAACAAAAGATTTGATGCGGAAAATGAAGAGAATGTTGCTGGAACAAAGTCCGGTGAATCAATTAAAAAAAGTATATTGGATTATCTTCACGATTTTGTCTGGCTGCTTGCCGGCGTACTCTTGATTTTTTCGCTGTGTTTCCGAATGGTTGTAGTTTCCGGTCCGTCAATGAATAATACCCTAATGGACGGGGACTGGCTTCTGCTTCTGGGAAACGTATTTTATACAGATCCGAAGTACGGAGATATTGTTGTTGCCGGCAAAGAGTCCTTTAAGAGCGGAGAGCCAATTATAAAGCGGGTGATCGCCACAGAAGGACAGACGGTCGATATTGATTTTGCCGAAGGTGTTGTATATGTGGACGGAGTTGCTTTGGATGAACCTTACACACTAACAGATACCAACATTATGGAGGGCGTTCAGTTTCCTATTACAGTTGAAGACGGCTGTGTGTTTGTGATGGGGGATAATCGCAATGATTCTAAAGATAGTCGCAGCAACGAGATTGGCTTGATCGATTGTCGGGAAATACTGGGAAAGGCAATTTTTGTCTTATTTCCCGGAACAAACCGCGATACTGTTCCACGGGACTTTAGCAGAATCGGGGTGCTAACATAATGGAAGAAAAAAAGATGAATATCCAATGGTATCCCGGTCACATGACGAAAACCCGTCGTCAGATCGAAGCAGATTTAAAGCAGGTGGATGCTGTGTGTGAGATCGTAGACGCCAGGATCCCAATCTCCAGCAGAAATCCGGACATCGACGCAATATGCGGAGATAAACCCAGAATCATTGTTTTCAATCGGATGGATCTAGCGGATGTCGGCGCAACGAAGGTCTGGATCGATTATTATCGAAATAATAAGATTGCGGCTGTTGCGACCGATTGTAAAAGCAAAAAAGGCATTTCTGATTTTGAGCCTACTGTGCGGTCTGTTCTGAAAGAAAAGATCGACAGAAACACCGCAAAGGGCATGAATAAGCCGGTCCGGGTTATGATCGTCGGAATTCCCAATGTAGGCAAATCAACTCTGATCAATCAAATATCCGGTCGGAAAGGTGCTAAGGCTGAAAATCGACCCGGCGTCACAAGAGGTAAGCAGTGGGTTACAGTTAACAGCGGACTGTTATTGCTGGATACTCCCGGTATTTTGTGGCCCAAATTTGACGACCCCAATGTGGGAATGATGCTCGCTTATACAGGTGCAGTCAAGGAAAATGTAATTGATACAGAAGAACTTGCATGCCGACTTCTTGAATTGTTCCAGAAATATTATCCGGATGTTTTACAGAATCGATACAGCATTGATGTCTCCCAGGATATGCCTGGGTACATGCTGCTGGAGGAAGCGGGACGTAAACGCGGATGTTTGCTTGCACGGGGCGAAATCAATTATGAACGCATAGCGAAAATCGTTCTGGATGAATACCGGTCCGGAAAACTTGGTCGGTTTACTCTGGAAATGCCGGAGGATTTAATATGAGCGAACGAAATCTTTGGGAAATTGAGGAACAGTATTTTGCTCAGGGTTTACAAGTAATTTGTGGCGTAGATGAGGCCGGACGCGGTCCGCTTGCAGGCCCGGTTTGCGCCGCTGCGGTTATTCTTCCGCCACATATTGAAATTCTGGGGTTGGATGACAGTAAGAAAATGAGTGACAAACGTCGCAGAGAGTTGTTTCCTATCATTCAGGAAAAAGCAGTGGCATATGGAATTTGCTTTGTAGACTATGAGCAGATTGATCGAATCAACATTCTTCAGGCTACCTTGTTGGCTATGGAACAAGCAATCGGACGTTTATCTGTTAAACCGGAACTTGCGCTTATTGACGGAAACCGTGAAAAGGATTTTGGTGTTCCTGCAAAAACAGTTGTTCACGGCGACAGTCTGAGCGCAAGCATTGCTGCTGCTTCAGTCCTTGCAAAAGTATCACGGGATGATTATATGTTGGAAATGGCCGAAAAATATCCTGAGTATGGATTTGATATTCATAAGGGGTATGGCACAAAGGCGCATTATGCAGCGCTGCAGGAGTACGGTCCCAGCCCTATCCACCGGATGAGCTTTTTAAAGAAATTCTATGGGACGAAATAATATAGTTGGGGCATGGGGTGAAAGTCTTGCAGCAGAGTATTTGCGTAAAAAACGGTATAATTTAGTTGCTACAAATTACCGATGTCGTTATGGTGAGATCGATCTGATCGTTTCAAACCGCAAGTATTTGGTTTTTGTAGAGGTCAAGCTACGTAAATCAGCAGATTTTGCAAGAGCCTCTGATTTTGTGGATATTTACAAACAAAACAGACTTCGAATCACCGGAGAATTTTATTTGTCTCAATTTGAAACTACATTGCAACCCAGATTTGATGTAATTGAAATATATGCTCCGGATGGAGTTAAAACAAAACATCCGGATATCCGTCATTTGGAGGATGCGTTTTAATGGATTTCCCTGTTTTTGATCTACATTGCGACACAGCGTTTGCTCTGCTTGGCGATGACTTTTGCAGAGCCGGAAGCCTAAGAGAAAATGATCTTCATATTGATCTCAACCGTGCAGCAAAATTGCCGGGATATGCACAGTGCTTTGCCTGTTTTACTACATCAAATGGAGCAGATACATCTGAACGATTATCTATTGATCCTGTCCAACTTTTTGAACGGGAACTTGCCACTTTCCATAGAGAATTAGAGCGCAACAGTGATAAAATACAGCAGGCCTTTACGGCAAAAGATATCGAAAATAATCTTGCGAAGGGTATAATGTCCGGTATTCTTACTATTGAAGGTCCTGCCGGATTTGGATATGACCCCGCTTTGCTGGAAGATCTTTATAAAGTCGGTTTCAGAATCACTACATTAGGTTGGAATGAAAAGAATATACTGGCAGGCTCTCATGTCACCGGTGGCGGTTTGACAGATCTGGGTAAAGAGTATGTAAAAGAAGCGCAGCGACTGGGCATGATTATCGATGTCAGTCACATTAGCGATGAAGCGTTTTGGGATATTATGAATATCACTGATGCGCCTATCATTGCCTCTCATTCCAATAGCCGTACTGTACATAATGTAAGCAGAAATATAACTGACGAAATGTTTTCTGCAATATGTAACACAGGTGGTGTTGTTGGCATTAATCTTTATGCGCCTTTCGTGGGCGATTCGGCAGATATTGATGCTGTTTGCAACCATATTTTCCATTTTATCAGCATTGATCATCACGGAAAACACATCGCCTTGGGTGGAGATTTGGACGGCGGTTATCCGCTGCCTGACGGTTTCTTCGGGATTCAAGATTATCCTAAGGTTGCCGAGAAGTTAATTGAACGCGGATTGGATACGCAAACGGTTAAAAATATTTTCTGGAATAATGCTGTAGGGGTGATTGAGCGTTGCTGTACATAACGACTGTAACCGATAAGGATGCATATACTGCACACAGGACTCTACAAGAAAACAGAGCGCCTGACGGTGGAATGTTCGTTCCGTTTTATCTTCCCATTTTGGAGGATTCTTATATTGATTCTCTCGGCACAAAAAGCTTTGGACAGATTGTTGCAGAGATAATGAATCTGTTCTTTTCCTGTCATATGAATGGATGGGATGTAGATTTTTGCATTGGCAAAAATCCAATCAAAATTAAATCTATGAACCATAAGCTCACTGTTTCGGAGATCTGGCACAATCATGAATCAAGGTTCGATTATATCGAAAAGGCTTTGTATTCTAAAATTTGCGGCAATCAATCGGCAAAGCAGAAACCTACGGAATGGTTTTGTATTGCGGTTCGGATAGCGGTTTTGTTTGCTGTTTTTGGCGAACTTATAAAAAACAATATTACCGGTGGTACGCAACCGGTCGATATTGCAGTTCCAACCGGAAATTTTAGTGATCCTATATCTGCGTGGTATGCTCGTAAAATGGGACTCCCTATTGGAGTGATCATCTGCAGCTGCGAAAATGACAGTATAGTATGGGACTTGATTCAAAGAGGCGAGATCAATACCGGGAACTGTAAGCAACTGGAAGGCGTGGATAGACTGATACAGAGCACTTTTGGGTGCGATGAAGTGAACAGATTTAAACATGCCTGTGACCAGGGAGCAGTTTATTCTCTGGATGAGGAAAAATCTAAGTTGATCAGCAGCGCCATGTTTGCTGCAGTGATCGGCAAAGACCGCATTCCGTCTGTGATTAACAGTATGTACAGGACCAATGGATACATCATTGATGAAAATACAGCTTTGGCTTATGCCGGTCTGCAGGATTATCGCACACGGGTTTCCGGTGGCCACCACGGGATCCTGATTGCGTCGGACAGCCCCGATCTCAGTCTTGAAATGATCTCAAATGCTACTGGCGTTCCAAAGGAACATCTGAGGTCAAGTTGAATCAACCGTAAGGAGTGTTAAAATGGCGCTGTATGCGATAGGCGACCTTCATTTGTGTCTCGGCGCGTCCAAACCCATGGATGTCTTCGGCGGCGCATGGACTGGCTACATGGAAAAATTAAAGTCCGGAATGTCGATTATCGGTCCGGATGATACAACAGTTCTGCTGGGAGATCTTTCCTGGGCGCTAAGTTTGGACGAGGCAAAGGATGACTTTGCTTGGATAGACCAAATCCCAGGCAGGAAGATTATTCTCAAAGGAAACCACGATTATTGGTGGAGTACGGCAGCAAAATTTTATTCGTTCTGCCAAAAAAACGAATTTTCCAACCAATGGATTCTTAACAACAATCATTTTGAATATGAGGGCTGGGCGATTTGTGGAACAAGAGGATGGTTTTATGAAGAATCCAGAAGTAATGATCAGGACGAAAAGGTGTTTAAACGGGAACTGATTCGACTTGAAACGTCACTAAAATCAGCAGGGGAGCTTCGCAAGATTGTTTTTCTTCATTATCCGCCCCTGTATAAAGGCTATGAATGTAAAGAAATACTGGAGCTTCTTGAAAAATATTCTGTTACCCAATGCTACTACGGCCATCTTCATGGCGCAAGCCACAATTTGGCTATGGAAGGACCGTGGAATGGCATTGAGTTTCGTCTTGTTTCGGCAGATAAACTGAATTTCTGTCCGATCACAGTAATTTCATAAAGTATTTTTAAGAAAAGTGTGGACATTTCCTGCATTATTTGTTAGAATAATTCGGATGCAAAATTTGTAAAATTAATGGTCGGCCTACCGATCTTAATTCAGGAGGATATCAAAATGAACATTAAAAACATTGAGAAGAACGGCAATCAGGCTACTATCGTTGTTGAGATCGACAAGGAACTGATGGAGTCCGGCGTCAACAGCGCATATATGAAGGCTCGCAAGAGCATTATGATCCCCGGTTTCCGTAAGGGCAAGGCACCCCGTAAGATGATCGAGGCTATGTACGGCACCCATGTCTTCTATGAAGACGGTCTGGAGGAGATCTTCCCTCAGGTATATGAATTTGCTGTTGTTGGTCAGGATGTTAAAGCTGTTGGACGCCCCAGCCTGACTGATATGCAGATCAGCGATGACAACATTGTCACTATCACCATCACAACCGATGTATATCCCGAGGTTACTTTAGGTGACTACAAGGGCATCGAGGTAGAAAAGGCTGAGGCTGAAGTTACCGATGAGCAGGTTCAGGCAGAGCTTGACCGTATGGCTCAGAATGTTGCATCCACTGAAACTGTGGAGCGCGCTGCACAAATGGGTGACACAGCTAACATTGACTTTGAAGGTTTTGACAACGGTGTTGCATTTGATGGTGGCAAGGGCAATAATTTTGACCTGAAGCTTGGTTCCGGATCGTTTGTTCCCGGTTTTGAGGAGCAGCTGGTCGGTATGTCCGCAGGCGAGGAGAAGGATATTGATATTACTTTCCCTGAGGATTATCACAAGGAGCTTGCTGGCAAGGCTGTTGTCTTCCATGTGAAGGTCAATAAGGTCACAGTTACCAATGTCCCCGAGCAAGACGACGAGTTTGCAAAGGATGTTTCTGAGTTTGATACTCTGGAGGAGCTGAAGGCAGATATCCGCGCTAAAGCTCTTGCTGAGGCCGAGAAGCGCATTCAGTCTGCTTTTGAGCAGGCTTGCGTGGATAAGGCTGCTGAGAACACAACCGTGGATCTGCCTAACGCGCTTATCGAGGCGGAGCTGGATAACCAGATGGAACGTTTCGGCTATCAGCTTCAGATGAGCGGTTATTCCATGGATGCCTACGCAAAGATGATGGGTGGCGACATGAACACCATGCGAAATGCGTTCCGCCCCGCTGCTGAGAAGCAGGCTAAGGCAAATGTTACACTTGCTAAGATCATTGAGGTCGAGGGTATTACAGCTACCGAAGATGAGATCAACGAAGAGTTTGAAACCCTTGCAAAGCAGTACAGCCTGGAACTGGATAAGGTCAAGGAAATGGTTCCCGTAGAGGAGATCAAGTCCAGTCTGGAGACCCGCAAGGCAGTTAAGGTGATCGTGGATGCTGCTGTTGCTGTTGCCCCCAAAAAGGAAGAAGCAAAAGAGGAATAACATTCCAATTGAATGGTTAGAATGTTTCAAACCCTGAAAGGAGACATGACCATGAGTTTTATACCTTACGTTGTTGAACAAACCAGCCGTGGTGAACGCAGCTATGATATTTTTTCCCGTTTGCTGAACGACCGTATTATTTTCCTGTCTGAAGAAGTGAATGATACAACGGCCAGTTTGATCGTTGCCCAGATGTTGTATCTTGAGGCGCAGGATCCGGACAAAGATATTCAGTTTTATATTAACAGTCCAGGCGGCAGTGTGACCGCAGGCATGGCAATTTACGATACAATGCAGTACATTAAATGTGATGTCGCTACGATCTGTGTCGGTATGGCTGCGTCTATGGGTGCTTTTTTGCTGTCTGCTGGCACAAAGGGTAAGCGTATGGCGCTTCCTAATTCTGAAATCATGATCCATCAGCCTTCTGCAGGCACACAGGGTCAGATTACAGATATGGCGATTCATATGAAGCGCCTGGAAACGATCAAGGCGCGAATGAACCGAATTCTTGCCCAGAACACCGGCAAGGGTATAGAAGAAGTTACCGAGGCATGTGAGCGTGATAACTTTATGACCTCTGATGAGGCGCTTGCTTTCGGCTTGATCGACCGCGTCATTGAACACCACTAATTGCAGTGAAAGGACGGTGCCAGGTTTATGGCAAAAAAAGATGAACAGCCGATCAGCTGTTCTTTCTGTGGCAAACGCGAAAACCAGGCACGGTTGATTGCCGGTCCCGGCGTGTTTATTTGCAGCGATTGTGTGGAAGCTTGCTGCGATCTGCTGCGAAATGACAGTAACAATAAGGAAATGCCGGACCATCTTCCTACACCAATGGAAATGAAGGCATATATGGATGGTTATATCATCGGCCAGGAGGACGCAAAGATTGCTCTTTCTGTTGCGGTATATAATCACTATAAGCGGATCTTTCTTGCCAAGGACTCCGATGTAGAGCTTCAGAAGAGTAATATTCTGCTTATTGGACCTACCGGTTCCGGCAAGACTCTGTTTGCTCAGACACTTGCTAAAATTTTAAATGTACCTTTTGCCATTGCAGATGCAACAACTCTGACGGAAGCTGGCTATGTGGGCGACGATGTAGAAAATATTCTTGTTCGCTTGCTGCAGGCCGCTGACTTTGATGTTAATCTGGCTGAACGGGGTATCATTTACATCGATGAGATGGATAAGATCGCCCGAAAAAGCGAGAACACATCCATAACCAGAGATGTATCCGGCGAGGGCGTCCAGCAAGCGCTTTTAAAGATTTTGGAAGGCACTGTTGCGAATGTCCCTCCGCAGGGTGGAAGAAAACATCCTCAGCAGGAGACCATTGCAGTGAATACCTCCAATATTCTTTTCATTTGCGGTGGCGCATTTGACGGTCTGGATAAGATCATTGAAAAGCGCACAGAGCGTACAGCTATTGGTTTTGATGCTCCTGTTGAGAGCAAGAAACAACGTGATCTTGGAAAAATCTTTGCAAAAGTTCAACCCCATGATCTTCTTAAGTTTGGTATCATTCCTGAACTTGTAGGACGTTTGCCTGTCATTACCAGCTTGCAAGATCTGAAAATAGAGGATCTTGTTCGTATTCTTGTTGAGCCTAAAAATGCGCTCACAAAGCAATACGCAAAACTTCTTGAGTTAGATAATGTGGAGCTTGAAATTCAACCTGAGGCACTGGAAGCAGTAGCGCAAAGAGCCATTGATCGTCAGATTGGCGCCAGAGGTCTGCGTGCAGTCATGGAAGAGATCATGACAAAGATTATGTATATAATTCCTTCTGATCTTTCTATAAAAAAGGTTGTCATCACCCCGGAATGTATTGATGGCGGAGAGCCTAAAATTATTCGCAACAAGACAAAGCCTCGTGGGAAGATCGGCACAAATTGTTAATATCATTTAGGGGGTAGTTTTCTACCCCCTTTTTAAACCATACAGGAGAATAAAAGACCATGAGTGAAGTTTTCAAATCCGGTCATATGCCTGTTCTTGCTTTGCGTGGCATTGCAGTTTTTCCGGAACAGACAGTTCATTTTGATATTGGCCGGTTAAAGTCTGCTCTTGCTTTAGAAGCAGCAATGAAAAAGGATCAAATCCTGATGCTTGTTCCTCAAAAAGATATTACGGATGATGATCCCAATCTTTCTGGATTGTATCCAATAGGTACTGTTGTCAAGGTCAAGCAAATCTTAAAATCTCATAATGAGAATATCAGAGTTTTGGTTACCGGATTACATCGGGCAAAAATTCTCGAGCTTACTCAGTTCCAGCCGTATTTAGCAGGCAAGGTTGAATCTGTTTCAGATGTATCTACTAATGATGGCTTGAGAGCCCACGCTCTCCGCCGGGAAGCAACCAATCTGTATAACAGCTATCTTGATTTGGCAGATCATTCTGCACAAGGCGTTCAGCTTCGTATTATGGCATCGAATGCATGTGGTTACATTGCGGATACCATTGCACAAAATTCCGGTATTGATTACCGGGACAAAGCAAAACTTCTTTGTCAATTAAACCCTGTGCGTCGCTTGGAAAAAACGATTCAGTTGCTTCGTCAGGAAGTTCAAATGCTTCAGCTGGAATCGGATATTCAGGAAAAAACAAGAGCGCAAATCGATCAGGATCAACGGGATTATTATCTTCGTGAACAGATGAAGGCAATCCGTGAGGAATTGGGAGAAGGAGACGAACAGTCAGAATTTTATCAATATGAACAGGAAATTATTAAACTCAGACTGCCGGATGATTCTACGAACAAACTGTTGAAGGATCTGGCAAGGCTGAAAAAACAACCTTTTGGATCTTCAGAAGCCTCGGTTCTTCGAAATTATTTAGATACTGTTTTTGAACTTCCTTGGAATAGATTTACTAAGGAGCGGGTGGATGTCTCTGCTGCAAGAAAGATCTTGGACAAGGAGCATTTTGGCTTGCAAAAAGTAAAAGAAAGAATTCTGGAAACCATTGCCATCAGACAGCTTGCACCGGAAATGCCTCCCCAGATTCTATGTCTTGTAGGTCCTCCCGGTGTAGGCAAAACATCCATCGCGTATTCTATTGCTCATTGTCTAAATCGAAAGATGGCACGTATTGCCTTGGGTGGTGTACATGATGAGGCGGATATCCGTGGTCATCGCAAAACTTATGTTGGTGCCATGCCGGGCCGTATATTAACCGCAATGATCCAGGCAGGCAGTATGAACCCTGTTCTTTTGCTGGATGAAGTTGATAAAATGGGTTCCGATTATCGGGGAGATCCCAGCGCTGCGCTTCTTGAGGTTCTGGACGGTGAGCAAAACAGGACATATAGGGATCATTTTCTTGAGATTCCTTTTGATCTGAGCAATGTGATGTTTATTACTACTGCTAACACACTTGACACAATTCCTAGACCGCTTCTGGACCGTATGGAGATTATTGAGCTTGGTTCCTACACGGATGAAGAAAAGCTGATGATCGCAAAAAATCATTTATTGCCAAAACAGCTCGCAAAACATGGTATTAAAAAATCACAGCTTCGTATCAATGACGACGCAATTCGCGAAATCATTCACTGCTACACCAGAGAGTCTGGAGTACGAAATCTGGAAAGAAAGCTGGCTGAGATTTGCCGCAAGGCGGATATGAGATTGTTATCAGGCGATAAAATCAGTAAAATACAGGTCAATGGATCCAATATGGAAGACTTTTTAGGTGTTCGTAAATTCTTGCCGGATAGACGACACAGTAAGGATCAGATTGGCCTTGTGACCGGACTTGCCTGGACATCTGTTGGGGGAGATACCCTGGATGTGGAAGTGAATGTAATGGATGGATCCGGTAAATTGGAACTTACCGGCAATTTGGGCGATGTAATGAAAGAGTCCGTTCACGCTGCAATGAGCTATATTCGCGCAAATACCCACATGCTTGGGATTATGGATGATTTTTATAAGAAAAAAGATATCCACGTTCATTTTCCGGAGGGTGCTGTTCCTAAAGACGGTCCATCCGCAGGTATTACTGTCTGTACGGCGATCATTTCTGCGCTCACTGGAGTATCTGTGCGTTCGGATGTTGCCATGACAGGTGAAATATCCATTCGCGGAAGAGTCTTACCCATTGGCGGATTGAAAGAAAAGACAATGGCTGCATTGCGTCATGGAATACGAACAGTCATCATTCCATCTGAGAATGAGCGGGATCTGGAACAGATTGACCAGACAGTCCGTAGTCGCCTGAATTTTGTTACTGCAGAAACGATTGATACTGTTTTAAACACTGCACTGAACCGTAAGGTAGATATTGTCCCTACTATATTACAGGAGTTTCCGGAAGAACTGACCAATAAATCCCGGAAACAAAGGATTCAACAGTGAGGTGTTTTATGAATCTAAATCGTGTTGAGTTTTTAATTTCCGCAGCTTCAAAACGGGATTTTCCTAATAACAGATTACCTGAAATTGCATTTGCCGGCAAATCAAACGTAGGCAAATCTTCTGTTATTAACCGACTCTTACAGCGAAAGAATATTGCACGAGTAGGGGATAAGCCAGGTAAAACCATTCATGTAAATTACTTTACTATTGATCAAAAATGTTATTTCGTAGACCTGCCTGGATACGGATACGCTAAGGTGTCCCAGTCAGAAAAAGATCGCTGGGGCAAACTCATGGAAGACTATTTTGCTTCCGGACGTATCGATTTGGGTGTGATGATCGTAGATATACGGCATGCCCCTACCCAAAATGATATCATCATGGCAAATTGGTTTTTGGAAAGCCAATGTGCTTTTGTTGTTGTTGCCAATAAGTTGGACAAGCTAAAAAAAAGCGAAATTGAATCGAATTTGATGACTATTCGACAAGTTCTAAATTTACCGGATTCGTGCCCTGTGATTCCTTTTTCTGCAGAAAAAGGAACAGGACGTGATGATCTGATCAAACAAATTTATGCTGCAGTTGAATAAAAAAACAGGCCATATGGCCTGTTTTTTTATTCAGAAAGTGCCTCTTTTAATGCTTTTGCAAGCTGATCGGGGCAGGATGTAGGTTTCATTCCGCACTGAATTCCTTCAACTCTTCTAATGACTTCGTCTGCATCCATGCCTTCGACTAATGCGCAAATACCTTTAAGATTTCCGTTACAGCCGCCAAGAAACTGAACATTTCTCAGTTTTCCGTCTTCAATCTCAAAGAAAATACGCTGAGAACATGTGCCCTTTGTTTTGTATTCGTACTGCATAATAAACTCCTTTATGTCCAAGAATATCTTTTGCTTTACCGATTATACGACAGTATTTATTCTTTGGCAAGTGGGAATTTTATTGCGTTTTCCGGTTATTCTACATTCAGGAAAATAAGGAGGCATTTATATGAATAAAAAAGACAATCCTGATATTGCTAAAGAAGAAAGGGAGCAGGTAGTAGAACTGGGTGCTGATATCACCAAAAGCAGCAAGGGGAATATATACACATTGACTATTATAGGGCAAGTTGAAGGTCATCAGGTTTTACCGGAAACAGCAAAAACAACGAAGTATGAACATGTTTTACCTTTGCTGGCAGGAATAGAGGAGAGCGAAGAGATCGATGGACTACTGTTACTTTTAAATACAGTAGGCGGTGATATTGAGGCCGGCCTTGCAATTGCAGAAATGATCGCAGGAATGAAAAAACCAACTGTTTCACTTGTGCTCGGGGGTGGCCATTCTATTGGCATACCGCTTGCAGTTTGTACTAAAAAATCATTTATTACGCCAACTGCAAGTATGACTGTACACCCTGTAAGAATGACCGGTCTTGTTGTAGGTGCACCTCAGACATTTCGATATTTCCAAAGAATCCAGGAACAAATAGCTGATTTTGTTACTGAAAATTCCGGAATTTCCAAGGAACAGTTTGAAAAATATATGATGGCAACAGGGGAGATGGCAACAGATGTTGGAACGATCCTGTACGGAAAAGAGGCGGTTTCATCCGGATTGATTGATAAACTGGGTGGACTGAGTGATGCATTATCAGCTTTGCATAAAATGATTGATAAATCCAAAAATCGGGAAAGCAATATAAATAACAAACAATAATTATATGTATACTGTCAATTTTTTATATTACAGACTGGAAATTTTTCTTTAAGTATGATATGATATTATAGAATTTTTGTAAGGAGGTGGGCAGATGAATTGGTTTCATAGCATATTCTACGGCCTTATATCAGGCATTGCACAATTTTTGCCCATCTCCGCAACAGCTCACCAAAAATTATATCTTTTATTTTCCGGAGCCGCAGAATTCCATCCGTTGCAAATGTTGCTGATACATATTGGCTGTATTGCAGGCATTCTTACAAATGCAAAACATTTTATGGATCTACTATTAAAAAAATCCGGTAAAAACTACCGCAGCAAAAATAGGACGAACCCGGAAGTGTATGATTTACGCATGGTTAAAACAGCCTCTGTGCCTCTCTTACTTGGTTTTACAATATTATATTTGTTTAAATTTCCCTCGGATAATTTAATTATCCTGATGGTTTTATTTCTTATAAACGGTATTGCCTTGTACATCCCTGAACGTATGCTTCGAGGGAATAAGGATGCGAGATTCATGTCCGTTCTAGATAGTTACCTTATCGGTATTTCCGGTTCGCTGTCTGCGTTACCTGGCATTTCCGGGGTTGGATTTATATACTCATCTGCAATTGCAAGAGGTGCCGATAGAAAGCACGCTTTCAGATGGACAATTATGCTTAGCTTTTATGTTCTGTGCGCTATGTCTGTATTTGATGTTGTGTCTTTGTTTTCTTATACCGGAGAATCTGTAAAATTTATAAATATATTATACTGGCTCTTGTCCGCATTGTTTGCTTATCTTGGAAGCTGTATTAGTATTCGAATGATCCAATTTTTATCTGTTCGGAATGGAATTTCCGGATTTGCCTACTATTCTTGGGGCGCTGCATTGCTGGTATTTATTTTGTACCTTACTGTTGTGTAAAAAAGGAGGATCCTATGGCTGAACATAAACATAAATCTCACGCCGAGAAAGCCGTATCGGCTTCTTCTAAGAAAAACAAACCCGTTTCAAATAAAAAGAAAAAGAATAATATAGAAAATAAAGAAAAAACTGAGTCTTTCCGTGTCCCCACACGTTTGATCTCGTCAGTTTGCTTTATCGGATTATTTATCTTTTTTCTGGTGATTTTCTCAGGGTCTGACGGGGCGATTGTTGAACTATTTGGTGATTTGATCCACGGTCTAATCGGTCGTGTTGGTTTTATCGTATCCATTCCGGTACTGCTATATCTTTTTTATATTCATGCATTTAGCGGTAAACGACCAATCGTGATGCGTTCCGTTTCGTTACTTGTGTTTGTTCTTGCGTGCGGTTGTATTGCCCATATCGGAATGGATACATCCCATCTGCCGGACAGTGGTTTTGCAATGCTGACAGAACTGTATACCGGCGGCACAGCAGGCACCACCGGTGGCGTCATCTGCGGCGGAATTGCAATGCTTTTACATTGGCTGTGCGGTACGGTCATATCCTATATTGTTTTGATCATAACCACGGTGTTTACACTCTTGGGTGGTATGCAGATCACTATACCCAGTATTATTCGTGCAATTCAGAATAGACCTCGGGTACAATGGGAAGAGGACGATAGAGAAGAGCGTCAAGAGCCGGCATCTGTTGTTGTTAATCATATTGCCAACAAAAGAATCGAGTATATCGAACGACGTAAGATCGCATTGGAGAATCAAGCAACAGAACCTGAATATGAAGAACCTGTTAATCGCAAAGAGCTCTCTAAAAAGCCCGCAAAAAACGACAGGGCCTTTGAAATCATAAGTCAGATAGACAGTGACGTAGAAACACCTGTTGCTGCTGCCGAAACGCCTGCTTCCTATGTCTATGAAGAAGAAATCATCGCTCCAAAATCTATTCCTTCAAAAATTCCTCAGACTATGCCGGAACTGGAACGTAACGAGATTCTTCATGACGAGCCGAAGGAAATTCCTGCTGAGATAGCCTCTTCTGTCAAAAAGGAGAAAGTAACCGCTAAGGATGCTGAAGACTCCGCGGCTGAGGTTGCTGTGGAGATCGCCCAGTCCGAATCAACGCAAAAACCTGAGTATTGTTTCCCACCCATTGATCTTCTCAAACTCCCTACCGGTGGTAGCGGTGACGGTACAGCAGAAATGCGCGAAAATTCGAAGCGTTTGAATGAAACTCTGGCTAGTTTTAAGATTGAAGCTCATATCATTAATGTTACCCGTGGTCCCAGCGTTACACGATATGAGGTTGAATTGGAAAAAGGTGTGCGCCTTAGTAAATTGACCACTGCTGCAGATGATATTGCATTAAGTCTAGGTGCCACCGGTGTTCGGATTGCAGCTGTCCCCGGAAAAATCTCCGTGGTTGGAATTGAGGTGCCTAACCGGGCTGTAACAACAGTTTCCTTACGGGAAGTAATTGACTCTTCTGAATTTTCCAAAGCAAAGTCCAAGTCATCCTTCTCTGTGGGAAAGGACATTGGCGGCAGCTGTATTGTAGGCAATATATCGAAATTGCCCCATATGCTGATTGCCGGTACAACAGGTTCCGGTAAATCGGTTTGTATGAATTCAATTATTATTTCTCTGCTATATAAAGCAAGCCCAGATGATGTAAAACTGATCATGGTCGACCCGAAAATGGTTGAGCTTGGTATCTATAACGGGATCCCGCATTTATTGATTCCTGTGGTTACTGATCCGAAAAAGGCTGCAGGCTCACTACAATGGGCTGTTAGTGAAATGATGCGCCGTTATAAAGCAATGTCAGATGCTGGCGTTCGCGACCTGGAATCTTATAATAGCATCATTGAGAACCAAGAGGTAGAGGGTGGAACTAAGCTTCCTCAGATCGTAGTCATTATTGATGAGCTGGCTGATCTGATGCTGGTTGCTGCAAAAGAAGTGGAAGAATCCATTTGTCGTATCGCGCAAATGGGCCGCGCTGCAGGAATTCATTTGATTATTGCAACGCAGCGTCCTTCCGCAGATGTAATTACCGGTCTAATGAAAGCCAATATACCATCGCGTATTGCTTTTGCCGTTGCTTCCGCTATGGAATCCCGAATTATACTGGATACACAGGGCGCAGAAAAGCTGGTTGGTAAGGGTGATATGTTGTATGCGCCTATCGGTAACGGCAAGCCAAAACGTGTGCAGGGATGCTTTGTTACAGATGCTGAAGTAGAAGCGGTTGCTGCATACGTTAAATCCAATTATGTAACAGACTATGACCAACAGGTCATGGAAGAAATTGAAAAAAAGGCAGCGCAAACCGGAAATAAAACCGTTACTGCGGAGCAGGAGCCTTCTGACGAGGAGCTCGCCGGAGATGAGATGCTGCCTGCAGCAGTGGATGTCATTCTGGAAACCGGTCAGGCATCCGTCTCTATGCTTCAACGCAGATTAAAATTGGGGTACGCTCGTGCGGCCAGAATTGTTGACGAGATGGAAGAACGGGGGATCGTCGGTCCCTTTGTTGGAAGTAAACCCAGAGCGATTTTGATCACAAAAGAGCAATGGCATACAATGCGATCCGGTGGATCATCTCAAATGGATTTTGATGATCTTGAGAACGAATTGGATGATCCTGAAGATTCAGATGGCTTATTATAATCAAAAAAGCTGACAGCTTTGCTGTCAGCTTTTTTGCATATATGCCGTTGTTGCGCATAGTCTTGAGTGGGAGTGATGCATATGAGGTGTGCATGGCAGGCATTTATTAATTTAATTCCTGTCTGGATGCGGCAAGAGGTAGACAAGCATAAAGATACGTTACAAGAGCTTCGTATTCGACTAAATATGCCATCTGAGATCATTACAAACGGATGGACAGGCTGGATCAATAAACCTGTAACAGCTGAAGATCTTCGGTTTTGTTTAAATGTAGCATCCCGTTATTCTCCGTGGGCCAGTGACTCTATTGCAAACGGTTATATAACCTGCGCCGGCGGACATAGAATCGGATTGTGCGGAGAAACTGTCACTTCAGACAGACATATGAAAGGAATCTCTATCCCCACATCTTTGTGCATAAGGGTTGCGAGGGATTATATAGGTATTGCAAGAAATGTTGGAAATTTTGATGGCTCTGTTTTAATTATTGGCAGACCCGGAAGCGGTAAAACTACATTGCTTCGGGATTTGATTCGAAATATCTCTGATAATCAACCCGGGTGTGTTGCGGTGGTTGATGAGAGGGGAGAGGTGTTTCCGTATTTTCAGAATCTTCCTTGTTTTCCAACTGGAAAAAGAACCGATATTTTAACAGGCTGCAAAAAAGTCCAGGGAATAGAAATGGTACTTAGAAGCATGGGACCAAAAACGATTGCAGTGGATGAAATAACAGCAGCAGAAGATTGTGAAGCCCTAATTCACGCAGGATGGTGCGGTGTCAATTTGATAGCAACAGCCCATGCTGCAAGTAGAAATGACCTTGTTAATCGGCCTGTGTACAAGCCGATTCTTGAAACCGGTCTATTTGATCGTTTAATTGTTTTACAATCAGATAAATCCTGGAAGGAGGAGAAGTTAAAGGTATGACATGGAAACTGATAGGTTCTGTTTTTGTTATCGTAAGTTGCGGCGGCTTCGGGTTTATGACAGCAGCTGCTCACCGAAAAGAAGTTCAGACTTTAACAAAGCTTATACACAGCCTGGATTATATGGAATGGGAATTACAGTATCGGATGACCCATTTATCGGAACTTTGCAGGCAGCTGATAAATCAAAATAGTGGCGCATTAAAAAACATTTTCATGGAGCTTTCAGAACAACTTGAGCTACAATCCGCGCCTGACGTGCAACACTGCATGGAATTGATCCTGTCAAGAAGAAAAGATGTACCATCTTTTACACGTACCGCGTTATATCAATTAGGCCGTACACTCGGGAAATTTGACTTAGAAGGACAAATAAAAGGGATACACTCCGTTCGTGAAGAATGCAGAAGAAATTTAGAACAGCTGCGCAGTGACCAAGCAGTTCGGATCCGCAGTTACCAGACATTAGGGCTTTGTGCTGGCACTGCAATGGCAATTCTTTTATTTTAGCCTATGGATATTGATCTTATATTTAAAATAGCCGCTATCGGAATCATTATTTCGATCCTGAATCAGGTTCTTGCAAGATCAGGCAGAGAAGAACAAGCAACCATGACAACAATAACCGGTTTGGTTGTTGTTTTAATGATGGTTGCGCAAAAAATATCAGAGCTGTTTGATTTGGTGAAAACATTATTTGAGTTCTAATGACAATTTATTTAAAAGTCACCGTCGGCGTTTTGCTTGCTGTAATTTTATGTATATCCTTAGCAAAACATGATAAGGATTTTTCGTTACTGCTGTCTATTGCTGTTTGCTGTATGGTTATAGCAGTGGGGTTTGATTTTTTTAAACCTATCATATCGTTGGTACAAAAATTGGAAGAAATCGGGCATTTAGATCATGAGATGATTTCCATTCTTATTAAAACAGTCGGAATTGGACTGCTATCGGAATTTACTGCTATGATTTGCGCAGATGCAGGGAATGCATCTCTGGGAAAATCCATAAAAATTCTTGCATCTGCGGTTATTCTCTGGTTGTCGCTTCCGCTGCTGTATTGTATGTTAGATCTATTGGATGATATTTTGGTGAATACATGAGAAAAGGAATTATCCTGCTATTTATTATATATATTTTGACTGTTCCTGTGTTCGCAATGGAGTTTACAGCACCGCCAGTTCCGGAAACAGGACAGGAATATATGCCTGCAGATATAGAATCCTTTGGAGATGGACTCTGGTATGTAATTAAATCAGCATTAGCTGAAATGGCACCGAGTATCTCAGAAAGCACCGGAGTATGTTGTTCGTTGATTGCTGCTGTAATTCTGGTGTCTATATTTAAAAATTTTTCAAATTCCTCAAATATTGCAATCAAGTTTGTCGCCACTATAATGGTCAGCATTTCATTGCTAAGACCTACAAATTCTTTGATCAATCTTGGCGTAAATAACGTGCAGGAAATAAGCGAATATGGGAAACTGCTTCTGCCTGTAATGACAGCCGCACTGGCAGCACAGGGAGGTATTACGTCGTCTGCAGCCTTATATGCCGGGACAGCGTTGTTTAATACCGTTCTTGGCGCGCTGATCAGCAAGATAATTGTTCCGATGATCTATATATATATTTGTGTTAGTATAGCAAATAGCGCAATGGAAGATGACCTTCTGAAAAATATCAAGAAATTTGTCAAATGGTTGATGACATGGAGTTTGAAAATCATATTGTATATATTTACCGGATATATAGGTGTTACCGGTGTAGTTAGTGGTACAGCGGATGCTTCCGCAGTTAAAGCAACAAAATTAGCAATTTCAGGATTTGTTCCCATAGTGGGAGGAATCGTCTCTGATGCATCTGAAACGATCCTTGTCAGCGCGAGTCTTATGAAAAGTGCTGTTGGCGTATATGGACTATTAGCGATTATTGCAGTATGGATAGGACCTTTTATGCAAATTGGCATACAATATATTCTCTTAAAGATAACATCAGGAATATGTAATATTTTCAGCGCAAAACAGATTACGCCGCTGATTGATGACTTTTCAGGTGCAATGGGTATGCTTTTGGCTATGACCGGAGTGTTGTGTTTGTTCCTATTGATCAGTACTGTTTGCTTCATGAAAGGAGTTTCCTGATGAACAGTGTTCGCGAATATTTGCTTAGTATTATCGCTGCGGCGATGGTTTGCAGCATTGTGAACACGCTGATTCCTAAGGATTGTGCGCAAAGAAGTGCAATTCGCATGATATGCGGATTGTTTATTGCCATTACCGCAGTTTCACCCCTAGCAAATTTTAGTCTGGATAACATTCAAGGTTATTGGTCGAACATCCAGATGGAATCAGATCAGATAATTGACTACGGAGAAAGTGAGGCAAACAATGCATACCGTGATATCATAAAAGATAAGACAGAGGCATATATTTTGGACAAAGCGTCTTATATGGGGCTAACTATTGAGGTGGAGGTGACATTAAGCGATACAGTTCCGTCTTCACCGTATAGCGTTGAAATAACAGGAGCAATCTCTCCGCATTCAAAAACAAAATTGCAGGAGATAATTGTAAATGATTTGGCAATACCGGAGGAAAGACAAAAGTGGACATAAAAAATTTGTTGAATAAAGTATGTGAACTATTTAGAAAATATAAATATGCGGCATTAATACTTGTTGTCGGGATCGTATTAATGCTGTTGCCTGCAAGCGGCAGTAAAAACACAGGCACTTCTATAAACAGTGAAAAAGAAAAGGCGCAGATATCCATTGAGGAGCAGATGGAATCATTGCTGAGTGTTGTAGAAGGAGCAGGTAAGGTAAAAGTATTTCTGTCGGTAGATATAGGTGAGGAGATCATATACCAAACAGATCAGGATGCTTCCGTATCCGGAGATTCCGAATCAACGAATTCCAAAACAGTAATCATTCAAGATACAAACCGTAATGAATCCGGATTAATTCGTAAAGTAAATGCCGCCAGTTATAAAGGAGCAATTATAGTATGTCAGGGCGCTGACAGTTCAACAGTAAGACTTGCTATTATCGACGCAGTATCCAATGTGACCGGTTTGGGTTCTGATCGGATCTCAGTTTTGAAAATGAAGTAATGGAGGAAGTTATTATGAAGAAATGGAAAAAGAATATTGTTGCAGCGGCCATCCTTGCCACAGTTTGCGGTGGAATATATGTTAATTGGCTTTATACTGAAAATGAAACTGCAGTAAATTTGGAAGACACCCTTAATGGAGATAAGATATTATCCTCGGATATGCTTGTAATGAGCGAGAACAATGTGGATTCTTTGGATAATCAGACGAACAATACGATCACCGATTATTTCGCGGCTGTCCGCTTATCCCGTCAACAGGCAAGGGACAGCGCTGTTGGCCTGTTGCAGGAGGCTATGGCATATGAGGACTCTGCCTCAACACAGACAAATGAACAGCTAGAAGAGATTGTTCAAACTGCTCTATGCGAGGCGCAGATTGAAAGTTTGGTGATTGCAAAGGGATATACAGACTGTGTTGCCTATATCAACGAAAAGGGCATTTCTGTTGCGGTGGCCTCTCCTGAAGGTGGTCTTGTAGAGACAGATGTGGCAGTTATCGCGGATATTGTAATTTCTCAATCAGAGTTTACCATGGATGATATTCACGTTGTTGAAGTGCATTAATTGTTTTCCCCCGGAGGCCCTTGCCTTCGGGGGTATTTAACTTGTTAATAGAAAACAGTTGTATTTTTTAGGATTTGTGGTAGAATAAACTAAAGATGTAATGCATTTGCATGATTTAGTATTGGAGGTTATTTTATGGCTGAGAATAAGCAGTATATTACACAAACTCAAGAGAACGGCAGTGTTATGATTTCTGAGGATGTCATCGCAACCATCGTTTCCCATGCTGTATCCGAGGTAGAAGGCATTATCGGCTTAGCCGTTAAACCCGGCGCTGATATTGCTGAGATCATCGGAAAGAAAAACTGGGGAAAGGGTTTAAAGGTGATCATCGGTGAGAACAATGAGCTTTCTATTGATTGTAATGTCACAGTAAATTATGGCCAGAGTGTCGTAACCGTTGCAAAGTCAGTTCAGGAAGCAGTTGCTTCTGCAGTGGAATCCATTGCCGGCGTAGCTGTTGCTGCTGTCAATGTAAATGTCTGTGGAATCGTTCGCCAGTAAGGAGTTAACATGACTAGGGCAAATGCCAGAGAACTGGCTGTACATTTGATTTACGGAAGAAGTTTTACAGGTGAGGAACCCAACGAAGTAATTTCTACCAGGTTGGATAAGGAATACTATTCTATGCTGGCATCTGAAAATGATGTTTATACAGATCGGCCAAACAGTATTCAGCTCGCATATATTGATACGGTTGTTTCCGGCGTAGCAAACCGTTCGGATATTCTCAACAAGAATATTCAGAAATTTTCTATTGGATGGGACATTAGCAGAATTTCCAGACTCGCTCGTACCATCATGCAGTTAGCTATGTTTGAGATTCTGTATATTGAAGATGTTCCGACTGGTGTTGCAATTTCTGAGGCAGTACGGATCGCAAAACTATACGACGGTGACGACACCGGTTCTTTCGTTAATGGTATTCTTGGCAGTTTCGCCAGAAGCCTGGATGCTGAGGTAGCAAAATGAGCGTTATTGGCTTTGATACCAGCAACTATACAACTTCTATCGCATTTTTTGACGGCAACCGAGCAGAGAATATATCTAAGCTGTTGCCTGTTAAAGCAGGGGAGTTGGGGCTGCGTCAAAGTGATGCTGTTTTCCATCATACAAAAGGCCTGCCGGAACTCTCCAGCAGGCTATTTTGTAATGTGAATGCAGATGAGATCACGGCTGTTGGCGTCAGCACCCGACCAAGAAATGTGGAAGGCAGCTATATGCCTTGTTTCATGGTCGGCTATTCCCATGCAAAAATGCTTGCTGAACTTTTACACGTTCCCCTTCACGAATTTTCTCATCAGGAAGGACATGTTGCCGCAATTGCATGGAGCGCCGGGCGAATGGACTTGATGGATACGCCTCATTTAGCTTGGCATCTGTCCGGAGGAACAACAGAACTTTTGTATGTTGAACCGAATCATAAATCTGTGATATGCACTAAAATTGGCGGAACATCGGACATATCTGCAGGACAGCTGATTGATCGAACAGGTCAGCTTTTAGAACTCCCTTTCCCATCGGGAAAACACTTGGATTCGTTGTGTGACAAATGTACCGGTTCTGACTTCTTTCGTGTCAAATGTACGGATATGACCTTCTCATTTTCCGGCGTTCAAAACAAGGTTACAGCATTTTATGAGAGATATCCGGACTCTGCTGAGGTTGCCGGTTATGCCCTTCGCAGTATTTGTAATACTATTTTGCGCGCTACTGAAAACGCAATGAAATCTTACCCGGGTCTTCCTGTTGTTTTTTCCGGAGGCGTTTCTTCAAACCGGATGCTTCGCAATATTATGGCACCCTGTGATCCAATTTTTGCTGAACCTAAATATTCTACAGACAACGCTTTGGGAACAGCTGTGCTGACCTATCGAGCGCAGGAGGATTAATATGCAGCAAACACTGTCTGTTACACAGGTAAATGAATATATTCGCGGGGTAATGGACAAAGATCCGTTTCTTTGTAATCTTGCGGTAAAAGGCGAGATAAGCAATTACAAAGTTTATCCCTCAGGCCATCATTATTTCTCATTAAAGGATGAAGGCAGCGCAATTCGTTGCGTCATGTTCCGGGGAAATGCCATGCGGCTTCGTTTTAAACCGGATAACGGAATGCAAGTTATTGTTATGGGGAAAGTGAGTGTATATCCCCGGGACGGCGCCTATCAGCTATACTGTACAGCCATGGTTATAGACGGGGTAGGGGACTTGCACGCAGCCTTTGAACAACTGAAAACAAAACTTGCTGCTCAAGGATTATTTGATCCGGAGCATAAAAAACCACTACCTGCCTATCCAGAACGGATTGGTATTATAACCAGCTCTGCCGGAGCAGCTATTCATGATATACTTCGTATTCTAAATAAGAGATATCCATTAGCAGAGGTGAAGCTATTACCTGTACGTGTTCAAGGCGCTGAAGCACCGGGGGAGATAGCTGCAGCTATTGATTATGCGAATCGATATGAACTGGCAGATGTCTTGATCGTAGGCCGTGGAGGCGGTTCAATAGAAGATCTTTGGGCATTTAACGATGAACTGGTCGCCTATGCTATTTATCGATCAATGATTCCTGTGATCTCAGCAGTAGGTCATGAACCGGATGTTACCATATCTGACTATGTAGCAGATGTGAGGGCTGCTACACCCTCTAACGCCGCGGAAATTGTTGTCCCAGATCAGAATGCGCTTCGTCAAAGTATGGATTCTATGACTGTGTCTATGGCTTCGTCGCTTCGAAGACAAGTCAAAAACGCAAGAGCAAATCTAAATATACTTTCTGAGCGCCCTGTACTTCAGGATCCAACTCAATATTTTGCCTTGCGTCGCAACTCCCTGGAACATTTACTGCAACGGCTAACCTCTGAATATTCCAAAAATATCAGTCTTAAAAGGAATTCCTATGTGTCATTGACCGCAAAGCTTGACGCTATGAGTCCGCTGAAAGTTTTGACCAGAGGTTATTCTGTAGCAAGCAAATCCGATGGCAGCCTGATTCGCTCTGTTTTCGAGCTGAATACCGGTGATGATGTTCATATCCGACTGAGCGACGGATCATTAATTGCTAAAATTACGGAAATAAAGGAGCGTTCTAAATGAGCACCAAGAACAAAACCTTTGAGGAAAATATGCAGCGTCTTGAGCAGATTGTTCGCGCAATGGAACGGGGAGATGTACCTCTTGAAGAATCTCTCAAATTATTCCAGGAAGGCACTGATTTGGTCAGAAACTGCGGAAAGCTTTTAGACGAAGCAGAACTTAAGGTGAAGAAGATCTCTGCATCGGCTGACGGAAGTCCTGTAGAGGAGAATTTTGCAGATGAACTTTGATAATTTGACCAATTCTTATCGTAATCATATTGAAAACTATTTGGATCAATCATGTTTCCGTTATGAATCCCAACCGCAAAAAAAATTATTTGAATCAATGCGCTATAGCTTATTGGCAGGAGGAAAAAGATTACGCCCGATTTTCGTTTATGATTTTTGCCGCATGTGCGGAGGTGACTGGAGAAAAGCGGATTCCTTCGCTGCAGCGGTAGAAATGATTCATACTTACAGCTTGATCCACGATGATCTTCCTTGTATGGATAATGACGATTTTCGTCGGGGGAATCCAACAAATCATAAGGTATTTGGCGAAGCTGTTGCCGTATTGGCGGGAGATGCATTGTTGACTTCCGCATTTTTCCAATTAACCGGAGCGCCCTATTCGACGGATATCCGGATAAAGGCCGTTAAAGAGCTTTCTCTTGCAGCCGGAGAATTGGGTATGGTTGGCGGTCAGGTCTTGGACATTCAGAGCGAGGAGCGTCAATGCACCAAACAGGAAGTGATTGATATTCAATCGCGCAAGACCGGCGCGTTGATCCAGGCAGCATGTGTTCTAGGTGTTCTGGCAGGAGAGGGGGATGCATCAAAAATTGATGCAGCAAGGCGTTTTTCTACACATATTGGTCTTGCTTTTCAGATTCGGGATGATATGCTGGATGTTATCGGTGATTCTAAGCAGCTTGGTAAGTCTGTTCAGACCGATTCCAACAAAAACACATTTGTCCATCTTTACGGATTGGATACCTGTGACAGCCTTGTACGGTCTCACACAGAAGATGCCATTAATGCTCTTAATTGTTTTAACGAACCTGAATACATGATTACCCTTGCAAAAAATTTGACTGACAGAGTTTCCTGATCCTATATGAATGTCCCTGCAGAATAACTGCAGGGACTATTTTTACATATCAAACGCCGGGTTCATATAGTATACGTTTTTCTGATTTAATTTTTCTCTTAAAAGCTGCATCGCCTCACCGAATCTTTGGAAGTGTACTACCTCTCGTTCTCTTAGGAATTTAATAACATTGTTTACATCAGGATCATCGCTTAACCGAAGTATATTATCGTAGGTTACCCGAGCCTTTTGTTCTGCGCCCATATCCTCTGCCAGGTCGGTAATTGGATCTCCCTTGACCTGCATTGTTGCGGCTGTCCAGGGTGTTCCTGAAGCAAACTGAGGGTATACGCCAGTTGTGTGATCCACGAAGTAAGGCGCAAATGCGGAATCCTGAATTTGAGAATCTTTTAAATTTCTGGTCAACTGGTGTATGATTGCGCCTACCATTTCCAGGTGGTTCAACTCTTCAGTTCCGATGTCAGTGAGCAAACCTTTTAATTCGTCAAAGGGCATAGAATATCGCTGAGACAGATACCGAAGCGATGCTCCAAGTTCACCGTCCGGACCGCCGTACTGTGAAATAATAATAGCTGCAAGTCTTGGATTCGGACGATCAATTTTTACAGGATACTGTAATTTCTTTTCATATACAAACATACTCTATACCTCCCGATTCTTTGCATATTCCCAGGGCCACGGATCGTCCAGCCAACGGTATTCTTTTCCACTGACTGACATGTGGTTGAGAGGGCCACGAATATCTTCGTATATTGCTTTACATTTTTCGTGCATTTTTTGATAGTTTCTATAAAGCTCCAACGCTTCTTTATCCTCTCTGTGAGTATCAAGATAAAGCGCGAGCTCTTGAATCGCAAAGCCTATGACCTGAAGCTCGGACAATGGCGTAACAGGCTTCTCGTTTTTATTTACCATTCCCATAAAGGGAAGGTCAAGACCTGGAAATAGCGTGCCACGGACAAGTGCTTTTCTCGGTTCGTATTTTGGCGGATTCTCCAACTGGAACGGTACATAAGGATTTGCCAGAGGAGCTACGGCAGGTAGACGGCCTTCGCATGCCCTGGGTTCATACTTTTTATTTTTCAAGGACAAATTCCTCCCGTCGTTATTATTTGGAACTTGTCGTTCCAAGTCATTCTATGCAGATCAGATCTCGTTCGTTCATTTATAAAGGATAATGGCATAGATTGTTATGAGGTGTTGTCCATGAAGAGAAGGAGCATATATCCCAGTTTAATTATAATATATATTTTAGTAGCCGCGAGTCTAATTTTGTTCGCTGTTGGCGGAAACAGTCTTGTTACAACTGTATCACAAAACAAAGCTATCAAAGACCGGACATGTATCATTATTGATCCCGGACACGGGGGAGTAGATGGGGGTGCTACATCTTGTACCGGTGTATTGGAGAGCAAAATGAATCTGGATATTGCGCTTCGATTGGAAGATCTTTGTCATTTGTTAGGCTTTAATACGAAAATGATTCGAAGAACGGACATGTCTGTATACACGGAAGGAAATACCATTGCCGCTAAGAAAATTTCCGATCTGAAACAGCGTGTAAAAATTGTAAAAGAAACAGAACACGCCGTTCTTGTCAGCATACACCAGAATTATTTCCTTGAAAGTAAATATTTCGGTACGCAGTTGTTTTATGCAAATACAGAAGGCAGCCGTGAACTGGCAAAACAAATGCAAAATAATATTAATTCACACTTAATAGCAAACAATAAACGTCAGCCAAAGGCTGCTGATGGTGTATATTTAATGCAACATATCGATTGTACTGCTATCTTGGTTGAATGTGGGTTTATATCAAACCCTGAAGAAGAAGCAAAACTTAGAGATAAATCGTATCAAAATAGGCTATGCTGTGTGATCGCTGCAACACTGTCTAATTATCTTGACCCTTCGGAATTTGCCTGATATAATATAGAAAAAATATACGGAGAAAGAAAAATGGGCAAACAAAAAACGGTTTTTTACTGTACAAGTTGTGGAAATGAAACCCCAAAATGGCAGGGTAGATGTCCTGCCTGCGGCGCATGGAATACTATTGAAGAGCATGTTGAGCACACTGCATCCATGGGCAGGGCAAAATCCGCCCCCGTAGGACAAAGCAGAAACGCGCAACGACTTTGTGAAGTTGATACGGACAGTGAGTTGCGTTTTTCCACTGGAATGAATGAGCTTGACCGTGTGTTGGGCGGTGGTGCGGTTGCCGGAAGTCTGGTTCTTGTAGGCGGTGCGCCGGGGATTGGAAAATCTACTCTTTTACTTCAGATCTGTAATAGTCTTTGCTCCAACAGAAGTGTTTTGTATGTCTCCGGTGAGGAGAGTGAAAAACAGTTAAAACTCCGGGCGCAGAGGCTATCGGTTGCTCCGGATAATTTGTTTGTTCTATCGGAAACAAGGTTGTCTGATATTCTTTCGTCAGTTGAATCCATCCAACCGGATATTTTAATCATCGATTCGATTCAAACAATTTATCACGAAGATACAGATTCTGCGCCTGGTAGCGTAACACAGGTTAAGGAATGCACGCTGGCTTTAATGCAGTTAAGCAAGATACAGGGGCTTACCGTATTTGTTGTCGGTCATATCAACAAGGACGGAAATATCGCAGGTCCAAAAGTTTTAGAGCATATGGTAGATTGTGTCCTTTATTTTGAAGGGGATCAAAATTCTACCTATCGCTTATTACGAGCTGCCAAAAACCGCTTCGGCTCTACCAACGAGATCGGCGTATTTGAAATGAATGACTCGGGACTGGTAGAAGTCCCAAATCCATCTAAAATGCTCTTGGAGGGGCGTCCTGAGGGTGCCAGCGGTACTTGTGTCGCTTGTGTAATGGAAGGTACTCGTCCTGTATTAGCTGAGGTCCAGGCGCTGGTTACAAAAACGACATTCAATGCACCTAGAAGAACTGCTGACGGTTTTGATTTTAATCGTGCAGCGCTTTTGCTTGCAGTAGGCGAAAAACGAGGTGGCATGAAACTAGGTATATTTGATGCATATATCAATGTAATTGGAGGACTTCGCCTGGATGAACCGGCTGCAGATTTACCTGTTTTGCTTGCAGTAGCCTCATCTTATAAGGATCAAGCTATTTCCGGTGATATGGCAGCAATTGGTGAGATTGGTTTGACCGGTGAGATCAGATCTGTTTCCCATATGAATCAGCGCTTAGCCGAGGTCGCAAGATTGGGTTTTAAGCACTGCATAATCCCGTATGCCAATACAGATAAATTAGATATTCCTGATGGACTTTCTGTACTTCGTGTTAAGAATCTGCATGAAGCCTTTGCTATGGTGTTTTAATGCAATATATAAAAACTGCTCCGGGCTCCGGAGCAGTTTTTAGGTAGAAGACGTTCAGCATGTAAACCGTGAGGTTCAATCCGTTGATTTATCTGAAAAATCTAATTTAGAAAGAGGATTTGCCTCAGCTGCAATCTTTAATTCTGTATTTTCAATGTGTGTGTAGATCTGAGTTGTATTTAGATTTTCGTGGCCCAGTACTTCCTGCACCGTTTTTACATCCACGCCGCCGGAAAGCATCATTGTCGCGGCCGTGTGGCGTAATTTATGAGCAGAAAATTGCGTTGGATCCAAACCGGCTTTCAACAACGCTTTATCGACCAATCTATGAACCGCCGTCACGCTGATTCGATTCCCGTTTCTAGATGCAAATAATGCTCTGTTATCTGTAAGAACCATCTTATTTCGTTCTATTAAATAGCTATCGATGGCCTTCCTGCAGGCAGAACCAAAATAGACGAAGCGTTCCTTATTACCCTTACCAATAACACGCAAACGATCCTCATAAATATCTGTTAAATTTAAGCCAACAAGCTCGCTTCGTCGGATACCACAATTCAGGAATATCATTAAAATAGCATAATCTCTTGATTGATTCTGCCCGGAAACAGCCTGTAAAAGGGATGCTGCTTGGTCCATGGTTAGGTATTTGGGGAGACTTTTGCGAAGCTTTGGATATTCTAAATCAGCAACAGGATTTTCTGATATTTGTTTTGTACGGACAGTTAGATACTTATAAAATGATTTAAGCGCAGACAATTTACGTGCTCTGGCCGCCGGAGATATTCCATAATCTGGGGTAGGGGAGTCGGGGTTTGATGTTCTGTCATTAGCAAGATATGACAAAAAATCAAAGATATCTGATGTATTAATTGTACGAACAAAATCTACATCTATATCACGAATATCAATTTCGTCTAGACGAGTATGGATAGGCATGTCATTACGCATAAGCTTCATAAACCGTAAAAACATACGCAAATCAAGGTAGTATTCGTCAATTGTGCGTGGTGACTGACCCTTGATTGTTTCATGGTATATAAGAAAATCTCGTAATACCAACGGACAATCATGATATTTTTTCATATGTATCCTCCTGTGTTCTAAAATAGAAATACGAACAAATGAACGCTAATAGGCAAACACAAAAATAGTACAATATAAACAAGGGAACAGCTATAAAAATTACTCCATATCAAGTAAAGACAATATTATAGCAATTTATATAGTTCCTGTCCGAGCATGACTGCCAGCGCATATGTACGCATTGCATTATATTGTCAAATGATGCTGCAACATATATATTACTTGTAATTATATGATTAATAACGATAGGATCGAGAAGAAAGTTAAATAGAGTAATGAAAGAACGATTGATTAAATCATTATCTATGATCAAAAGAGTAAAGAACTTATTAGTGATAACATATACTAGAATACGTGAATAAGCAATGGAATTTATTGTTGAATAATCGCAATTTCGAGTATATAATATATAGAGATAACGCTTGGGAGTAAACTGTCTAAATATAGAACATGAGGCCATGTCTGTATTATCGTAATTATATTATAGCATTAAATAACCCTAAACGCAACAAAATTTTTATTTTGTTGCGTTCGTTCTGTTTGTAGTCAATTATGATATACATATGTACCCCACCCTAGAAACACCGAAACCGGATTAGAACCAGTTTCGGTGTTAAAATTACGGTATTACTATCTCTATTAATATCTTATATCGGGAATCGGCATCGACTTCCGGCTTCAGAATCTCCCATTTCACGATTACATCGCCGCATAGAATTTGTTCTTCCTGATTAAATTCATTATTCAAATAAAATGTCTGTTCAGCAATTTTATTCATTGCAGAATTGGCCTCCATGATATCTGCATTCGGTTGGGACAAAAAAGCAGTGAGAACAGCATTCTCCATTTTTGCTTCGTTAAAAAAAGATAATCTTGGATCCGTATCTATTTCAATGTTGATTTTGACAAGTTCTTCATTATCATCCAGAACGAATTGCCACTTTTCCTCATATTCATCAATTAAAACTTCGTGTAGCGGCACGTCAGGTCTGTACCACTTCCCTTCTTTTGATAAATATGTGGACACTCCAGTAATTTTAGCATAATCATTATAATTTTCAGCAAATTCTGCAAGGGTTAAATCTGCACCCCGATTCCTTGGAAGCATTGAATCTTGTGCTGAGAAAATGATACATACGGCACAAATCGCACTTAAAATTGACGCATAAACCGGTCTGCGTGTAGTCCAGTCAGTATAAAGCAAATCTGCATCATAATCATAACCCCATTCAAGCTCTAATCCGGTCGTATATGTCTGGTAGGATTTATACAATCGAATTAGGTTGTAAATGGGTATTTTAAAGCCTTCTCCATAACGAAAAACTGCCCATTCTCTTTGTAGCGCAGTAACAAAAGAAAGATTTTTCCCTTCAGGATTCCTTAAGAATATGCCCATTGTAAACTTGCCAGGCGTTGTACCAAATAAGCAAAGAAACAATGCATTTAACGGCATCGAAAGAAGGATTGCACCAATATTGATCAAACTGTTTTGAAAATCTCCTATGGGTCGTACACGCAAAAACACGATGACAATAAGCATCAGCAATGCAGACGCCAATAGATGATCTATATATCTGCCCAAAAAGTGCCTGACGGGATGTACTTCGTAATATAAATACTTTGTGTTGGGTGCGTCGATGACTTTATTATCTATACTGGCTATTTGCCCTATAGCGTTAAAATATTTACCAGGTTGGATAGTTTGGTATGTAACATTATCTTGAATCATCATCTTACATATAGACTCTGCATTTTCCAGGTAGTTCTTATGAGCTCCAATGACCGCCAGTTGATCGGTTAAAACATCCTGCAGCTCTTCCCTGCCTTCAATCAATTGATGTATAGTTTCTACAGATAATCCCAGCTGCCTGAGAAGCTTAATTTTCAGGAGATCCTGCAAGCACCTATCCGAATAATCTCGATAACCGTTCTGCAGCCGTTGCGGTTTTATCAACCCTTCCTGCTCATAGTAACGAATAGTTGCCCGATCTAATCCAGTTTTTTCTTCTACTGTTTGGATTTGCATAGAACGCTCTCCCCTTTCGTTACTTATGATATACTATCAACCAACTTTACAGTCAAGCATTAATTGTAGATTTGACTTTACTTTTTTTGTAAAATATTATATTATAGAGAAAAAATAATTGGAGGCATCTTTATGAGTATCAAAAGAATCGGTGTGTTGACCAGCGGCGGTGATGCGCCTGGTATGAACGCATGTGTTCGCGCAGTCGTTCGTACAGCGCTATATCACGGAGTCGAATGTTATGGTATTCGTCGGGGTTACAATGGTCTGATTACAGGCGATATTGTTCAGTTGAACGAAAAAAACATTGCTCACATCATCAATCGAGGCGGTACAATTCTTTACACCGCCAGAAGTAAGGATTTTCTAACCGAAGAAGGTCAAAAAAAAGCAGCATCTACATGTAAATTTCTTGGTCTTGACGGCATCGTTGCCATTGGCGGTGACGGTACATTCCGCGGCGCTGCTGCGCTTTCCAAATTTGGTTTAAATGTGATCTGTATTCCTGCTACCATTGATAACGATATTTGTTGTACCAATTATTCTATTGGATTTGATACAGCTGCAAATACCGCCATTGAATGTATCGATAAGCTCAGAGATACGATGCAATCCCACGAGCGCTGCTCTATTGTTGAGGTCATGGGAAGAAATGCCGGTTACTTAGCGATGTACGTGGGCCTGGCAGTAGGCGCGACTGCCATTCTTGTTCCTGAAAAACCCTTTGATTTTGAGGTTGATCTGATTGAAAAAATTCGGAAGGCTAGATTAAACGGGTTCACACATTATATGATTGTTGTTGCTGAAGGTGCCGGCTCTGCTGCAGATATTGCTGCTAAACTTAAGGATTCAATTGATCTGGATCCCAGAGTTACTGTGCTGGGTCATATTCAACGCGGTGGCAGCCCTACCGGACGTGACCGCGTTAATGCTACAAAAATGGGTTATATGGCTGTTGAAATGCTGCTTGCCGGAAAAACAAACCGCGTTATCTGTACACGCGATGGTGCGTTCACAGATGTAGATATCCAAGAAGGATTATCAATGCATAAAAGTATCCAACAGATAGAAGTCGACGTATTGGCTGCAATGACAGGAATATAAAAAACAGGAGGATGATATCATCCTCCTGTTTTTTATTTGCCGATGAGAGCCAAAATTGATTTATACATATCGTTATCTTTGGAAACCCCATGCTCTTCAAGGTTTTCTTTGAACTGATCAGTAAACTCTGACGAAATTTCATTTCCGATCTGATATGGATCGGATACATTGCCTCCTTCAGTGATTTCATGGATTGTATCGGAGATTACACTGGATTCAACAATTGCACTTACAACCTTATGCGGTTCAACATTTTCGGGATTGGAAACCATATTGACCACCAAAGACAGTGCCTCTGCCTCCTTTTCCAGCATCTCCTTTGCTTGATTAACTGAATAATTGGGATCATTTTTAATTTCAACAATTCCATCGAGAACCGCACCTGTAAGATCACCTACATGTTTGGAAACAGACGAAGGCAATTCCAATGTTTGGGTCAGTACTTCCTCTGTAAGCATGGACTTCATAATATCCACAGTTTCAGGCGTAATGCTGTCAAAAATCTGTGTTGCAAAAAGCTTAGCAGATTCTACTGTCATATTTCCCTGGCTAAACTGCAGTGTATCTTTTATCTTCAGAATATCTGCTGCTGCACGTAAAACTTTAGTGATATCATCCACGGATGTTAATTCCTTTAGAAAAGCAGTGATTATAGGATTATCCAAATCCGGGACTTCTATTCCAAGAAACGCCTCTCCCCTCGCCCACGCGTCACAAAGCTCTGTGACAAAGGATGTCATAAAATCCTTGGCGAATGGATCATTTTCGATTATTCCCGCCAAATCATATATCTTTTGAGCAGATATGGAATCGGGATCCCATTGTGTAATATTTTTCAAGATTGAGAGTATCGAGGTAAGTGCGTTTGATGCAGAGACAGTTGTTCCCCTATGATTCGTAAATGTTTCAAAGGAACGAAGTGTTAAGCCATTTATAAATGTATAGCATTGATTGGTTGGGTGTTTATATATAGCTATAATTCCATTTTTCACTTCTTCAAAACTAGAATCAAGTTCCAATATATCCTCTGATTCATAGATAACCGTTGCAGAATACTTTGCGTATGCGTTGATCGGCAACGCTAGAGATGATAGAATCAAAACAGCCGACAAAATGCAACATGTAACAGAGACAACTTTGCTCACTAGTTTAGACGATTTGGATTTATAAGGGGAATGTTCTGTGTCTGAATTGATTTGGATTTCATCTACATATGTATCTGAATAGATAGTCTCTGTATAGGGAACGGTCGATGCTTGTTTTGTTCTATGTCTTTCGATAATGGCTTTATCGGATAGTATAAATCGCGGAATTAAGTTTAGAAGGAAAAAGAGAAATTTAACCGTTACAAATGTTATAAGAAAAACAGCAGGCAATATCATAGTTTTAATAATGCCAATGATATCTTTTGCAGATTGTGTGCTATTCAAATATACCATAACATTGGCATCAATCAGATTACCATGTTGAGAAAGTATTGAATCAAGAAGAATTTCTGTAATGGTTTTTGTTAAGATAACACTTACTACAATGGAAAGAACCGTGAATAACAGTTTAAACAAAGACTGATACGCATTCCTTTTTAATCCGGTAATAATCGATAATATAATAATTATCGCGGGTATTATAACGAATACACCGGCTATAAAATAATTGACCATATATTACGCTCCTTTGTTTCATTTAAGACAATTATACCATATTATTAAGATAATACAAGAAAAATCCCTGCCGTGTGGCAGGGATTAAATCATGCTTTCGGGTGGCACTTATCATACACTCGTTTTAAATTTTGATTAAGCATATGCGTATAAAGTTGTGTTGATGAAATATCACTATGTCCCATCAACTCCTGTAACGAACCAAGATCTGCGCCATTTTCTAAAAGATGGACAGCAAAACTATGGCGCAAAGTATGAGGAGTAATTTCTTTCTCAATACGGGCAGAGTCCTGATAGTGTTTTAATATTTTCCAGAATCCCTGGCGACTCATACGAACGCCATTTACATTCACAAACAAAGCTTGCTCGTCCGGAGATGAAATCATAGAATTGCGAATATCACGTAAATAGACTGTCAATGCGCGCAAAGCTGCAGGATACAGCGGAATGATTCTGAATTTTTTTGCGCTGTTACATTTTATAATTCCCTGCTCAACATTTACATCTTCAACATCCAATTCAATCAGCTCGCTGACACGGATGCCAGTAGCATACATAACTTCCAACATAGCCTTGTCGCGGTATCCTTTGGCATCGACACAGGCCGGCTGAGAGAGTAAAAGTTCGACCTCTCGGTTGGTAAGAATCTGCGGAAGTTTCTTCTCTCCCCTGTTTACACGAATATCTGTAACAGGTGTTTTTTCAAGAAAACCGGAAGAAACAACATATGTATAGAAATTCTTTAAACTCGCCAGACATCTGGAGACGGTCGCCCCTGATTTACCCTCACTTTCAAGATGAGTCAGGTACTGGCTAATATTCAGTTGTGAAGCATCAAGAACATCGATATTTTCATCATGACGCAGCCAGTCAGCGAACTGATGGATATCGCGCATATATGAAGCGATTGTGTTGTCTGATGCCTGCTTTACCTTTGAAAGGTAATTTTCATAGGCCTGAATCAAATCCAACATGAACTAAGTGTACCTTCCCTATCTGGTGATTGTGAAACTTCTTAAAAAAGGGGTAATATAAAACAAATCTAAAAGACTTATAATAACGAAAATAGATGAGAATACAACCGTCTCGACCACAACGCTTTTATGGTAACGTGTAAAAAGCCGTATCCAAAAAAACAACAGCAGGATACACATACAAGATCCCGAGAAAAGCATTAAGTATCTAATCATCCAATAACTTGCATTGAATGTGTCGGAAATAGTACAAAAGCAAAATCCAAAGGAAAAGGATTTTATAAAGCAAAAAAGAAATAAAAGATTTCTTGATATATAAAATAATAATGTTGAAATAAAGACAGGCAGTAAGGTCACTGATAAGGTATCGCAGACCGATGATCCGCGATTCAAACTGGATTCAATTAAAATGAGATTAACATGGTCTGTGTTGAAATATAACAAACTGCCAAGCAGAACCCCAATAAACCAAATAATATAAATAGTGTTTTTTGAAGTCAGTAAATGTCGGCGTTGAAAATTATAAAACGTCAATCAAATGCGCCCCTCCCATACAATAACGTTTTGGGAGTATATAAATAACCATTTGATATACAAAGACACATATTATGACCATAATCAAATAGCATAGATACTATACACCAAAAACATAATAATTGCAAGCTTTTTTGAATATTATTGCGTTATTTGTGAATTATGCCCATTCTTATGTAAACACAGTTATGTCAACTATGTTAACCGAATGCGTAAATATCAAATGTATAAATATACAAAAACCAATATATAGCGCAATGCTAAGTAAAGTTAGTACAAGATATAGATTTGCAAGTTATCCTTCACAAAAACACATATGGGTAAATATTATTTACCCATATGTGTAAATTGCACAATTAACGAAAACGCATCCCCCTTCTTTTGCTGGGTTTAATTCTCTTTTTTGTCATGTATGAAAATGAAGCCGCAAAACAACCAATTGCTATACATGCTATACCGATCCAATATCTATGCTGCAACCCTTCAGTAAACAGTAACGCAAAGCACGTTGTAATTCCGAGATATAAGGCACCACATATAAGGCTGGATATATGTTTTTTATCATCAATTATTCTGCCAGCAATCAGCGTTCCCAGGAAAGTGATAACGCCTTGTGTTATCGGTGTTATCCATTGAAGCGATTTTGTTTGTAATGCTCCATTAAGAATTAATGAGGTCAAAATCGCAGATACGCCAACCCATAATAGCAAACATATAACCACACCAATGGTTGTCCCCATCATAAACGACATTTTAAATTTGGATCTATATTTAACAGCCACATCCTCTCCTCCCTTCCCTATACCATATTCGCATACAAACAAAAAAATTACAGAGGCAACACCGTTACCTCTGTAATTTAATAGCAGTATATTATTTAGACATCTGGCGAACCATTGCATCCAGCAATTCTTTTGATTGTGAAGCTGTTTCAGCAACAGCAGTATAGTAAAATTTAACCTTAGGCTCTGTTCCGGACGGACGAACGATCACACTGCCTCTTTCTCCCAGAATAAACTCTAATACATTTGATTTCGGCAAAGAGATCACTTTCTCTGATCCATCTTCCATATTTTTACTGATACCGGAACCGTAATCATTTACAGCAGAAACCTTCGCTCCGCCGATAGTTTCCGGAACAGTGGCACGCAGATCGGTCATCATCTTGGCTGCCTTCTCCATAGCATCTGCGCCTGTCAGTTCAACACTTTGTACATACGCAAGGTAATAACCGTAATTCCTATACAAATCATCCAAGGCATCCAAAATGGTCTTACCTTGTTTTTTCAAGGATGCCGCCATTTCACAAACAAGCATTGATGCCACAACCGCATCTTTGTCTCTTGCATATGTGCCCTTAAGATATCCGCAACTCTCTTCAAACCCAAAAATAAACTTTTCAGATTCGTTATTATTTTCAAGCTCCAAGATCTCTCCGCCGATATATTTAAAGCCGGTAAGAACTGCTTTCATGGTTACGCCGTATTTCTCAGCAATCTTATCTGCCAACGGAGAGGAAACGATACTTCTAACAACAATAGAGTCGCTCTTAATATCATTTTGTGCTGTTCTTGCTTTCAGAATATATTCCATAAGTAAACAGCCGAGCTCATTACCGGAAAGTTTACGATAACCTTCCTTATCAGGCACCGCAATAGCAACCCGGTCACAATCAGGGTCAGTACCCAAAATTACATCACACGGCATTTCATCTGCCACCTTATAGCTTTCATTCAGGGCAGCATCTGTTTCCGGGTTCGGATATTCGCAGGTCTTAAAATCTCCGTCAGGCTTCTCCTGGCAGCCTACAACAGCAATATTTACACCCAATCTACCCAACACCTCACGAACAGGCTCATTTCCTGTACCGCAGAGAGGCGTATATACAATATTCAAACCGGAGGAACGAATCATTTCCGGCTCGATAGATTCCGCCAGGACAGTATTATAATATCGTTCCCACAGATCTTGTCCGATGTACTCGATTAACCCTTTATTCTTATAGGTCGTGAAATCATTTTTTTCCGGAACAAAATACGGAATAGTGCTGATCATGTTAGTGACGATTGCAGCAGGTTCGTCAGTCATTTGGCATCCATCAGGACCATAGCATTTAACGCCGTTATATTCTCCGGCATTATGACTGGCGGAAATAACAATACCGCAGCCGCATCCAAGCTCTCTTACTGCATAAGAAAGCATAGGTGTGGGCGCAAGTCGATCGTACAGATATGTTTTAATTCCCAATTCTGCAAAAGCAACTGCACAGACCTCAGCGAAAAGCTGAGAATTATGACGGGAGTCATAGCCAATAGCAGCTTTTTGGGGTAGATCAGTGGATGCCAGCCACTTAGCCATGCCCTGTGCAGCCCTACGGACGGTATATCTGTTAAGACGATTGCTGCCGGCACCCATAATGCCTCGCATACCGGCAGTGCCAAACTGGAGATCGCCAGAGAATCGACTTTTTAATTCTTCAGTATCGTTTTTGATTGCTTCTAATTCCTGACGGATACTTTCGGGAAGTTTTGCACTGCACCAGAAATTATAGCGGTCCATATATGTCATAATGTAACCTCCGTTAATATTTTAAAAAACAGCCCAAAATTAAATTTGAGCTGTTTTATATTTATCCCTCGGTCTCTTGAACAGAAACAGCGGAACGCTTTTCCTGTGCTTCAACAAGCGCCTTAAACTTTGTACGAGTATCGCGGACATCTTCAAGAGACATAGCAACTGCTTCTTCAGTGCGGCGCAGAGCATCTTCCATATAATCGTTGCTTGCTTTCCGAAGCTCTGCCATACGGACTTGAGTCTGCAGAACCATTTCCTGGCACTGACGCTTTGCTTCCTGATAAATCGCTTCTTCCTCGACCATCTTGGCAGCATTTTCCTGCGCTTGACGGATAATACCTTCTGCTTCGCGGCGAGCCTGACCGATCAATTCATTACGGGATTCAACAATAGTGCGGGCTTGCTTCAACTCAACTGGAAGCTGAGCAATGATCTCGTCAAGCATGTCAAGAACCTTGTCCCGTTCCAGGATGCATTTGTCAGCACCCAAAGGCAGTGCTCTTGCGTCTTGAACCATGTCATACAGGGCAGAGATGATGTCTTCAATATTCTGTTCATTCATTTTCTATTTCCTCCTTGACGTATAAAAGCAATTCGCTGCTTAAACTCTGGTATGATTTGTTCCGGAAGGAAATCCGAGAGGTCAACATTATAGGCCCCTAATTCCTTAACCGTACTGGAGCTTAAAAACATATACTGATGCTCCGCTGTTAAAAACATTGTATCCAAATTCGGGTTGATCTTATGGTTGATCAATGCCATCTGGAACTCATTTTCAAAATCAGAACCGGCACGCAGTCCTTTTATAATCACACAGCCGCCACGCCTTTTCGCATAATCAGCAAGTAATTCATCGGATGAATCAACTTCAACATTTTTAATATCCGATATAACGCGCTGAATCATATCAACCCGTTCTTCGCGGCCAAACAAAGGTGATTTTGCAGAGTTTACCATGACGCAAACAATGACACGATCAAAAATTTTGGCTGCTCGCTGAATGATATTTAGGTGTCCGCTGGTGATCGGATCAAAGCTGCCAGGATAAATGGCAATTTTCATAACCGACCTTTTCTGTTGCTATTGCTTGCGATAAAGCGTCAGCAACGTATTTCCGTATTTATAATCTTTAGACCTTGTATAACCGGAAAAATCCCCGGGCAGTTCCTTGCCCACAGGGCGTTCCGCTACTATTATACCATTAGATTGCAAAATGTCAATTTCTGTGATCATTTTTATTGCATTTTCCAAAAAAACTTCTGCATAAGGAGGGTCTAAAATTATAATATCATATTTTTCTCTACAATTTTTTAAAAACGAAAGGTAATCTGAACGAACGACACGCCCAATTGCTTCAAGGTTTGTGAGTCTGAGATTATCACGGACCAAGCGACAAGCAGTTTCCCTCTCATCCACAAAAACAGCCTCTGCTGCTCCCCTACTGAGCGCTTCGATGCCAAGCTGCCCGGTGCCGGCAAACAAGTCTAACACTCTCGCGCAGGGAATCTCAAACTGAATGATGCTGAAAAGAGCTTCTTTAACACGTTCTGCAGTTGGTCTTGTAAGCATTCCATCGGGCGTTTTCAGGATCTTTCCTTTTGCTTTTCCGGATATTACTCGCACGATACCTCCTACCTTTCCTTGCTGTTAAAATGCGCATAGACAGCTGCCGCAGTATCAACGGGCAGTATTCTTTGCAATTCTGGCAACGTGGCTGATGAAATTGCCGAAAGTGACTTGAAGTGCCTTAAAAGATCTTGTTTTCGTTTTGGTCCGATTCCCACAATAGAATCCAATTCTGATTGCTGAATCCTTTTGCTGCGAAGCTTTCTGTGATACGAAACAGCAAATTTATGGGTCTCCTCTTGGATTCTACCAATTAACGCAAATATGGATTGCTGGGAATCCAAACTGACGGTGTTTCCTTCCGGTGTTACCAGCGCCCGTGTACGGTGCCTGTTATCTTTAACCATGCCAAACACCTTTATCTTTAGTCCAAGCTTGTCAAGAGCGCTTACCGCTGTTCTGGCGTGGTTTACACCTCCGTCAATCAATAACACATCCGGCAATACTTCAAAGCCTTTATCTCCGTTTATAAAATGGGAAAATCTCCTCATGATTACCTGATGCATAGATGCGTAATCATCCTGTCCGGCAAGACCACTGATCTTAAATCTTTTATAATCAGATTTTCGAGAAACGCCGTCACAAAACACCACCATACTAGCAACGATATCTGTCCCGGAAATATTGGATATATCAAAAGACTCAACTCTGGAAAGTGGTTGTACACCGATTATTTTCCCAAAAAGGTTCCATATACCCATTCGTTTTTCTTCACGACTTATCGCCCTATCTGCTTCTTCCTGGGCGTTCTTATTAGCAAGAGCAACAAGTTTTGTTTTATCGCCACGCAACGGAACTTTAATAATTGTTTTTTTGCCGAATTTCTGCTCCAACAGCCGGGCAAACAGCTCGGCATCCTCCACATCAAACGGTAGAAGAATATTTTTTGGCGCATAACCGCGACTCAGATAATACTGCTTAACAAGCGAGGATACCGCATTTTCTGCTGATTCCACAAGGGGAATTATCTGATAATCCTTATCTGTCAGATCTCCGTTAATAAAGTGGAGTACCGAAAAACAGGCATTCGATACGGTTTGCGCAAAACCAACAACATCTGTATCTGTTGATGATCCGGCAGTAACAAGCTGTTTTTTACCGAGATTCTCGATGGCGTCCAGTTGATTCCTGAATTGTGCAGCTGTCTCAAAATTTAACACATCAGCTGCTGCAAACATTTGTCTGCGGATTTCATCTGCAACAATTTTATAGTTACCCTGTAATAACTGGCGAGCCTGCATTATTACAGACATATAATCCTGAGCTGACATAGTTTTTTGACACCAACCCGCGCATTGATTCATATGATAATTCAAGCAAGGACGGTCTTTTCCAATGTCCCTTGGAAAAACTCTACTGCAGTTCGGAAGCTTCAACGCAGCCCGCATAGCAGAGAGCAATTTTTGTGTCGTTCCCCGGCTGCCAAAGGGGCCATAGTATTCTGCGCCGTCGTCAGCAGGTTGATTAACAAGCGTTATTGTTGGATATGTTTTTTTTATATCCAGACGGATATAAGGAAACCCTTTATCATCCTTTAATAAGATATTATATTTCGGCATGTGACGCTTGATCAGAGAACATTCCAAAATCAAAGCTTCAAATTCAGAAGCAGCTACAATAACATCAAAATGATGAATATTATCAACCATTCGTCTGGTTTTGGGCGTATGGGAAGAAGTATCCTGAAAATACTGACTTACCCGATTGCAAAGCTTCTTTGCTTTGCCTACATAAATCACAGAATCTTTCTCATCGCGCATAATATATACGCCCGGTGACATAGGAAGATTCTTGGCTTTAGTTTTTAGTTCTGCAAATGTCATGTCTAACACCCCAAAAAGGTCCGCCTCAATGCAGACAACACTGGCACTGAGGCGGAAAAAACTAATTCTTAGTAAATATCATGCTGAAGAAGCATCTCCAATGCTTCGACAGCTTCCTCTTGATCTTTTCCGGAAGCGATCAGAGTAACAGTTGCCCCGGTCTCAACGCCAAGGGACATGATACCAAGCAAGCTCTTTGCGTTCATTTTACGGTTGTCAGCTTCGACCCAAATACTGCAGTCATACTCATTTGCCTTCTGAACAAAGTATGTAGCCTGCTTGTTATGCAATCCGGATTCGCAGCGAACAACTATTTCTTTACTGAAGTTTTCCAAAACGTAAACACTCCCCTTGTTGCAGTATCTAAAACAGATACTGCATTATGAATATATGATAACAAATCTAAATAAAAAGTCAACCTATTTTCATTTTTTCCATTTTTTTCGATTAAAAATTAACAAATTGGAAAAATAACTAATTATTTAAATTCAACGATTGTTACGCCGTCTTCACCTTCTCCGTACACACCGAGGCGGAAAGACCTAACAAATCTGTTTTTTCGCAGCGAAGCCTGAACAGCTGAACGAAGTACACCTGTACCTTTACCGTGAATAACTCTGACAGAATGCATGTTCGAACGCATTGCCTCGTCTAAATAGCGATCCATAACACATATTGCTTCTACACTGTCCATGCCACGAAGGTCTATCTCCCCTGCGACAGCTGACATCTTCATCTCCCGACCGGAGTGCGCCGGTCGATTTGACTTTTCCTTATACGGATTTTCAAACTCTAAAAGATATACCTCATTGGGTTTTGCATTGAGTTTTAAAACGCCGGCTTGTAATTGATAGCTACCGTCCTTGTTGATTGCAATAACGCTGGCCTTTGTTCCAAGCTTTAACAACTCAACAGTGTCACCAATAAGAATCTCACGGGATGCGGCAGGACGTGACTTTTCCTTTTCTTCAAAACGAATGCGCTGGTCTGCATCATTTAAACTTTTCCGAAGAGCAGCTTGTCGTTGATTGATACCGGAAACATCTGCATTTTCAGACAGCTGTTTCTTTAATGCTTTCAATTCCTCGGATGCTGCATTTGCGGTGCGTCTGGCATCGTCAATAATTTCTTGCGCTTGTCTGCGGGCGCTTTCCATAGCTTTATCCCGTTCTTTTTTTAGCTGAAGATTGTACTCCTCGCTCTGCTTCTTGATTTTTTCTGTTTCAAAGCGAAGCTTTTCCGCTTCCACTCTGGCAGCTTCCATCTGCTGACGTTGTTTTTCCAGCTGGCTTAGTACATCTTCAAAATCTTTGTCACTTTGACCCACCAGATCAGAAGCTTTATTTAGAATGCTTTCAGAAAGTCCAAGCCTTTTTGAAATAGCGAACGCGTTAGACTTCCCAGGAATACCGATCAGCAATTTATACGTCGGTTTCAGCGTTTCCACATCAAATTCGCAAGAGGCATTGATAACGCCCTCTGTACGCATGGCATACAGTTTCAGTTCTGCATAATGGGTCGTAGCTGCAACTCGGCTGCCCATGGTCCTGCAATATTCAATTAAGGCGATCGCAAGAGCCGCGCCTTCTGCCGGATCAGTTCCCGCTCCCAATTCATCAAACAAAACCAATGATCTGTCATTGCACTGATCTACAATATCAACAATGGTACGCATGTGGCTGGAGAATGTGGAAAGACTTTGCGCAATGGATTGCTCATCACCAATATCCGCAAGAATAAGCGCAAATGTTGACAGTAAGCTGCCGTCTCCTGCCGGTATATGCAGTCCACACTCAGCCATAAGTGTCAGAAGTCCGATCGTTTTCAAGGTAACAGTTTTACCGCCTGTATTTGGGCCGGTTATGATCATTGAATCAAAATCAGACCCAAGACGCAAAGATACAGGCACTACCTTCTCCGGATCGATGAGAGGATGTTTCGCATTTCGAAGATCAATTTTACCCTGATCGTTCATGATCGGCGCCCATGCTTTCATTTTATACGCAAGGCGAGCCTTTGCAAAAATCACATCCAGTCGAACAAGAGTAGCTACATTCTGAGAAATACTTTCCCGATAGGCAGAGACTTCTCCGGAAAGTTCAAACAAAATACGTTCAATTTCCTTCTTTTCTCTTAATTCCAATTCCCGCAATGCGTTATTGGCATTCACAGCAGACATGGGCTCGATAAAATAGGTTGAACCGGTAGCGGAAACATCATGTACCAATCCCGGAATATCGTTTTTACATTCACTTTTAACGGGAACCACATATCTTCCTTGTCGAATTGTGATGATAGGATCTCTTAAAAATTTAGAATAAGACGAAGACGAAATAATCTTTTGTAAACTGTCCTTTACTTTTGCGCTCTGAATACGCATGTGTCGCCTTATTTCGCTTAATTCAGGACTGGCTGAGTCGGCGATCTCTTCTTCAGAAAGGATAGCGCTGAATATCTTATCCTCTAAATATTTATTAGGAACAAGTGTTAAGAAAAACGGATTCAAAACCGTTGGTTTTTCATCTTGCGATGTATATGCTTTTACATTTCGGGCGCAACGTAAAACACCGACGATCTGCAGAAGTTCCTTAGGCTGCAGGCAGCCACCCCGTTCCGCCCGCTCCAAGGAAGCATTCACATCCACAACGCCGGAAAAACCGGGATATCCCTTATGCATGCTTAATTCAGATGCAGCTGTTGTTTCATCAAGAAGTAGCCTTACCTCCTCCAGATCCGTAGATGGACGGAGCATAAGGCACGCCTGCTTGCCTTCATGACTTTGGGCATGATCGGCGAGCATAGATAACACTTGATCCAATTCCAGCTTTATTATTGACTTATCATACAATTCAGACATTATATTCTCCTGTAGTGACACTCTAATAGGTCAATGACTTATAAAAATCCAATGTAGAAAACCCTCTTTCCAGCTGCGCTGTCAAATAACTTTCTGCAATTTGAGAAAGATTTTCAATGGTATCTTCCCCTGCCCGGAAAGAAAGAATTTTTTGGGGATCGCAGGCGCAGATATACCGCATACATTCCAATGCTCCTGCAGAAACAGGCATATGTATGCCTGTGTCGTTGTGACTTCGGCACATAGCGCATTCCAAAGTACCCTCGGAAATATCCAGTCTGTCCGCCTGTTGGTTTCCGCATTTATAACATCCGGAAAGATCCGGCGTATATCCGGCAAGGCAGGCAACCCGCATTTCAAATACGGCCTTAATATGCTTCTCTGAAAGATTTAATTTACAAAGGGCATGTAAACAGTTTAACACCAGAGACTGCAATTCCGGGTTTGGAATATCCTCCTGGCAAACGACCTCTGTAACCTGTGCAAAATATGTACCCAGGGAAAGTTTTTGTAGATCCTTACGCAATCCCTGAAATAATTCCACCGACCGGGCTTCATTTATGGTATACATGCCCCTGTATTCAAACAGCGTAAATTCCCCAAAAGCAAGTAACTGACACGGGGCAATCAACGGACTGTTCTTCCTCCTGAGCCCCCTGGCTTTCACAGTCAGTTTTCCATAATTATCGGTCAGAAGCGTTAGTAGAGCATCTGTATCATTGTAGGTCGTTACTCTCAGCACCAACCCCCGAACCGTCAAGTACATATGTTGTTTCTGCCTTTCTTGCTTTGTTATATAACAGATACATTTCCGGTGCACCGGTTTCCAGAAAAACCTGCCACAAATCCTGTGCGTTCATTTTCATCCCTCCGCAGTTAGGATTTGCATTCAGTGTCTGGGATAACCATGGTAATTATTCTCTATAACCAAAGTTGCGAACAAGAAAATCGCTGTCGCGCCAATTTTCTTTAATTTTTACCCAAGTTGTCAAATAAACACGTGTGCCCATAAATTTTTCACAGTCATATCGGGCCATGGAAGAGATTTTTTTCAGCATGTCACCATGCTTGCCAATAATAATTCCTTTATGACTGGCCTTTTCGCAATAAATAGTGGCATCAAGGTCGATAATGCCATTGTCTCGTTCGCTAAATTTTGTGATCTCCACTGCCGTTCCATGAGGAATTTCCCGATCAAGGCACCACAGAATTTTTTCTCGGATGATTTCCGCCATGACCTGTCGTTCCGGCTGGTCAGTGGTAGCATCCTCTGAGAACAAAAAAGGGCTTTCTACCGCAAATTTTTTACATTCTTCAAGAAGAACATCCACTCCATCGCCGGTTTTGGCGCTGATAGGAATAATGGCAGCGAAGGATGCAGCTTTAGAATATACATCTATCACTGAGAGAAGATTGTCTTTCTCCACAGTATCAATTTTGTTGATTGCAAGAACAACAGGGCACTTCTTCGCCTGAAGTTGTTCAATCTGCGCCTGTTCTTGCGCTCCGACGGAAGGAATTGGTTCAATGACCAAAACCGTAAGATCCACATCTGCGATGGATTGGTTTGTGACGTTAACCATATAATCCCCGAGCTTTGTTCTGGGCTTGTGGAATCCCGGGGTGTCCACAAAAACAAACTGGGTATCTTCCTTTGTCAGAATACCGCAGATACGGTTACGGGTCGTCTGCGGTTTGTTGGAGACAATGGCGATCTTCTCTCCTACAAGAAAGTTTGTCAAGGTAGATTTTCCAACATTGGGCCTTCCCGCAATGGTGATCATGGCAGTTTTTGTTTTCATATGGATCTCCTTAATCTCTTTTCATACCTCGGATTGAAGAGGCAATATATTCCTCCCGTTGGCGCATCTGCGCTTTTTGCGGTCCTTCGTCCAAATGATCGTAGCCCAGTAAATGAAGCATAGAATGAATGGTCAAATAACCCACCTCACGCCGGACGCTATGACCAAATTCTTTTGCCTGGGAAACTGCTCTTTCCAAAGAAAGGGCCATATCCCCCAAAGGGCACATTTCCGTCTCAGGATCCATATACGCGTCCCAGTCCTCAACCGGATTACCGGGAGAAAGCTGAAACATAGGAAAGCTCAGAACATCCGTTGCATTATCGATATCCCGACTGGCTTTGTTGATTGCACGAATTCCATTGTCATTGGTTATCAAAACATTGATCTCACAAGGAATAATGATGTTTTCTGTATCTAGCACCGCTTCGACACATTGTTTGATAATGGATGTGATCTGATACTGACGCAGCGTAAAGCAATCAAAGGTAATGTTGATTTTATGTTTGTCCATATTATTTCTTCCTCTGATATTTTCCGTGTAATTGCTTATTTGGTTTTTGAAAATCAGGCTTTTTATCAGCCTTTTCGTATGCATTGATGATTTCCTGGACCAGTGCGTGTCGCACTACATCCGCCGAAGTAAGTTTACATATTGCAATATCCTTCACATCCTCCAGGACCCGGATAGCGTCCTTCAGCCCGGAGATCTTATCCGAAGGTAGATCGATTTGGGTAACATCGCCGGTGATTACTACTTTTGAACCGAATCCCAACCGGGTTAGAAACATTTTCATCTGTTCCCGGGTGGTGTTTTGTGCTTCATCAAGAATGATAAAGCTGTCATCCAAGGTTCTGCCACGCATATAGGCAAGAGGCGCTACTTCAATGGATCCCCGTTCCTGATACTTCTGGAAAGTATCAGGCCCCAGCATGTCGTATAGGGCATCGTATAGCGGACGCAAATAAGGATCTACCTTATTCTGAAGATCGCCAGGTAAAAAACCCAGCCGTTCGCCCGCCTCGACTGCAGGTCTGGTTAATATAATTCTGTTGACAGTACGTTCCCGAAATGCATCGACTGCTGCCGCAACGGCAAGATAGGTCTTTCCTGTACCGGCTGGTCCAACTCCAAGAGTAATCGTATTCTTTTTAATCGCCTTCATGTATTTTTGCTGCCCAACTGTCTTTGCCTTGATTGGCTTTCCCTTTGCAGTTATGCAAACAACATCCTTTGCAATCTGGCTGATCTGTTCACTGTTCCCCTCCCGGACAAGTGTTATCAAATAACGAACACGTTGCTCGTCAATCTGTTCTCCCTTTGCCGCAAGGGACAAAAGCCCCTCGAGGGTTTGCACCGCCATATCAACAGATTCTTCATCTCCGGAAACCTTCAGCTCAGTCCCTCTGTTAACAATCGATACCGATAATGCGTCTTCAATTCTTTTGATGTTTTCATCAAAAGATCCAAAAACAGCAATCAGATCTTCTACCCTATCCGAATTAACAATTCTTTCAGTCAGTTTTTCCATCGTAGCGAATGATCTCCTCACTTTTAACCTGCCCAATCAATTCCGAACAAATATATCTTCCCTGAAGCGTGAGATAGCCGTCTGCTGAATTTATATCCAAATCAGACGAGATGATCTTTCCTGCGATCATATGATTCAACAGATACTTCTCAGAAAAATCATACATCCATTGACAGGAATCTGTTTCCACGGTACATTCTGTTTGGCTTGCATAATTATGATGTTGTTCAATCACCAATGCCAACGGCAAACGAAAACCTCCGGGAAGTGTCAAATACCTTGTCTCATACATTTTAACACAACCGGATGGTGAAATTCCACTATCTTGCGATAATTTTATTAATTTTTTTCCAAATAACAAAGAATATAATGTCTTGCTTTCCGTTACGTTGCCGCGAACACACCGTTCCGTGGGTGTTATCGCTTTAAGTTTTCGTAATGTGCGGGCATAGACCTCAGCTTCAGCCTTTACTGCTTTAATATATCTTCCACAATCAATATATCCGGAAATTAAAACTTGTCCTTTATTGACTGATTGACCAACCTTGCACATACTGCTCCCCCGCAATACAGTACACTGTTCTATGATACCGTCCTGTGAAGCAATAATATTGCACACATTGCCTGGTTTATCGATTGTATTTGTGATTGATCTTTCTCTGACAGAGATCACTGCAACGCATCCGTATGTATTGATTCCGGTCCATTGCAATTCCGGTATTTTTTCCAGAAGCATATTTTTAATTTTTTCGCTACGCACCTCACGCCTGGAGGCACCAAATGTAACGCCGCTGGAATCCGCAACCTCAATTATATAATTGGAAGGGATCTGTGCGTTGCCCTCTACTCGCACAAACAATATACGCGTTGGAAGAAAAACAGTAAGTAACATAATTAACGCGATAACCAAGATCAATAATTTTCTTTGTTTAATATGTTGTCCGATCCAATACAATCCGGTCTTATTAACTGTTTTAACTGTTTCACCGTTTTTCTCTGCAATTTCTTTCAAGGAATAAATATCTTTTCGTAAAACAGTTGCTTCTATTGTTAAGTCGTCTGTAGAAACTACATCGATCAGATCGATTCCGGCATTGTTGATCTTTGTAATCAGATTTGCTACGGATGCAGTAGAAATTCTCAACCTTACCATGCCGGCAAATGATTTCCATAAATTCATTCTACTTTCCCCTTATTATTGAAATATTATCAATACATCCGGCAATAACTACTCGCTGACGGGTCATATTTACAATACGAAGCTTTCTACCACATACACAAAGTATACCATAGCTTACTTTCACCTGAATCTCACTACACCCGTACTCAGCAAGACCTTTATGATTCTCTACCAGGATTCTGTTTTCTCCGGCCAACTCCACAAGCGGAACTCTTGGCAACGGTTCAAGTGGCAAATCAGACATGCTTGAAAACCGATCCATAAACCCGCGTTTCTCTTTCACCTACACCAGCTCCTTTGCACTAGTCTATGACTCCAGTGGGATTTTTTTCCATTTCAAGCATAGATTCTTGTGAGGTGAGACATATGAAAAATACAGGTCGAATATGGACAGGCATTTTGACTGCATTCGCAATGCTGGTTTTGATACTGGATGCACAAACGTCACTTAAAGGTGCAAAAGAAGGAGTCACAATATGTCTTTACACTGTGATTCCCTCCTTATTTCCATTTTTAATTTTGTCCTGCATGATTAATTCCGCCGCCACGGGACTTAATATGGCTATATTCCGTCCATTAGGCAAATTATGCGGCATCCCTGCAGGGAGTGAATCCTTGCTACTGTTAGGATTAATAGGGGGATACCCTGTCGGCGCACAGGCGATCTGTCAGGCATATAAAAATAAAATGATCAATCGATATGACGCGCATAGAATGCTTGGCTTCTGCAGCAACGCAGGTCCTGCGTTTATATTTGGTATGATGTCAGGAATGTTCTATAAGAAAAGCATCGTATTTATACTCTGGTTGATCCATATGGTATCTGCCATAATTGTAGGCATAATACTACCGGGAAAAAGTAAAAACAAATGCAGTCTTACTAATTATAGTCCGGTGACCTTTGTATCCGCATTGGAGAGCAGTACAAAAATAATGGTATCAATATGCGGATGGGTCATTATCTTTCGTGTTTTCATCTCATTTCTGACGCGATGGCTTCTTTGGATCGTTCCCGCATCTATACAGTCACTTATTATTGGAATCCTGGAATTATCGAATGGCTGCGTTTCCATGTATCACATAAACCCTGCGGGAGTCAGATTTATTCTTGCTTCATTGATCCTGAGTTTTGGTGGAGTCTGTGTTTATATGCAGACGAAGTCTGTGACAAAAGAACTCGGTACCGGTTTATATTTCCCAGGAAAAGTTTTGCAGGGCGTTATCAGCGCAATGCTTTCATTTGTGGCACAGCAATGGATCTTTCCATCCGAAGAAGTCGTCAAATTAACTATTATCCCCAGCATCGCGTTATCAATCATATTTGTAATATCATTAGCTCTCGTCTACCGTAAAAATAATAGTAGAAATCCTGCAATCAACAGTGTATAATATAAAAAAGTAAATGCAAACGAGGTTATATTATGCTGTTTCGTAAAAAAATTCCCCGATCCTGCAGCTACTGTTCCTTTGCCGCCAAAATTGACGACACTTCTGTTTTATGCTCTAAACGGGGAATTGTTCCTGCAGACAAAAGCTGCCGTAAATTCACATATGACCCTTGCAAGCGTATCCCTCCAAAAGCAAAAGCTATGGATTTTAAAAAGTACAATGAAGAGGATTTTTCTCTGTAAAAAAACGGAAAGCTAAAAGCTTTCCGTTTTTTTATGAGATCATATCCATGAATTGATCTTCTGATAGAATCGGAATTTCAAGTTCCTGCGCTTTCCGTTCCTTAGATCCTGCGTTTTCACCGACAACAACATAACTGGTTTTTTTGGACACAGAACCAGAGACTTTCCCGCCGAAAAGTTCTATCTTTTCCGTAGCTTCTTCTCTGGTAAATCTCGTTAACGCACCGGTTAGAACAAATGTCATTCCTGCAAATCTGGTATCTGAAAGGATTCGTCTGCTCTCAAAATTAACTCCTGCATTGCGAAGTCTTTCAATCATATGTTTTGATTGCTCCTGAGCAAACCAGTCAACAATCGATTGGGCTGTAATTTCACCCACATCGGGTATTTCTGTTAGTTGATCGACAGAAGCAGTCATAAGGGCATCCAAGTTACCAAATGCAGATGCAAGTACTTTTCCTGTTTTTGATCCTACCTGACGAATGCCGAGTGCATAAATCAATTTGCTGACATCCTGCTGTTTGCTTGCCTCGATGGCAGCAAGGAGTTTTTTAGCGGCTGTGTCACCTCTTTGCCATAAGCTCTTCATCTCATCCAGTGACAGATAATATATATCAGCAGGTGATTTTAACAATCCCTTTTCAATCAAGCTTTCAACAATAGATGTGCCCAAACCTTCAATATCCATAGCGTCTCTGCTGACAAAATGGGCAATATTCCTGGATAATTGCGCCGGACACTCAGCACCTGTACATCTTAAGAAGGCGCCTTCCGGATCTCTTTTGGTTGCTGCTCCGCAGATGGGACAGCTCGCCGGAAGCCTGTAAGGCACAGTATGATCGGGTCGTTTTGAGAAGTCCACTTCCAAGATTTCCGGAATGATCTCCCCTGCCTTACGAATTTGTACAGTATCTCCAATACGGATATCACGCTCGGTTATAAAATCCTGATTGTGCAATGTTGCATTTGTGACGGTTGTACCTGCAAGCCTTACAGGCTTTACAATGGCCTTGGGTGTAAGAACACCTGTTCTGCCGACCTGGACAACAATATCCACAATTACGGTAGGTTTAATTTCCGGGGGGTATTTATATGCAGCAGCCCATTTCGGAAATTTAGCAGTTGTGCCGAGTATTTCACGTAAAGACAAGTCGTTCACCTTAATGACAGCTCCGTCAATATCACACGGAAGTCCTTGTCTGGTATCATCGATGACGGCCACCTGTCGGTTAATTTCCTCTACAGATCGGCAAAGTGTTCCTGGGATAACTTTAAACTGTAATTGACGAAGAAATTCTAAGGATTCAGTGTGAGTAGAAAAACTTACACCTTCTGCATACTGTACATTAAAAACAAAAATATCAAGGTGTCTTTTGGCAACAATCTTAGGATCCAGCTGTCTTAAAGAACCGGCAGCTGCATTCCTGGGATTAGCAAATAAGGGTTTCCCCTCTGCCTCCTGAATTTCGTTCAACTTCTCGAAAACCTTTTTGGGCATAAACACCTCACCACGAACAATTAATCGCTCTGGGGCGTTCTGAAGCTGCATGGGAATAGATTTAATGGTTTTAAGGTTTTCGGTAACGTCTTCTCCATAAACACCGTCTCCCCGTGTTGCGCCACGTACAAACTGTCCGTTCACATATTCAAGCGCAACCGATAAACCGTCGATCTTCGGCTCAACAGAAAAAGATGTACCGGGATATTCCGCGGTAATTTTATCAAGAAATGCGTCAAGTTCCTCAACAGAAAATACATCTTGCAAACTCATAAGCGGAACGGGATGAATCACCTTTTCAAATTTACTGACAGCTTCCCCTCCTACTCTCTGGGTAGGAGAATCCGCTCTGGCAAGTTCTGGATTCGCCTTCTCCAGGTCTTCCAATTCTCGGAGAAGCCGGTCGTATTCAAAATCGTGCAGTGTTGGATTGTCCAGGACATAGTACTGATAATTCGCCTTATTCAATACTTCCGTTAATTCTGCGATTCTATCTCTGGCTTCCATTTTTATCCTCCGGTTTGAAAAAAAGTTTCCGGGACCTGCCCGACAATAATTGTTTCAGCAACCACAACTTGGCTGGATATTGTAAAACTGTTTGTGCGTCCTAAAACCAGTACAGTAACATCAACGCTGATATACATGGACAGCTGATGAAGTGTTTGGTTAATTCCCGCCTCTGTAAAACTGCTTGAAAACGACGCGTCCGAATTTCGAATTGACATAATTTGTACGGGAATGCTAAATCCTCTTCCGGAAAATACCTCCGGAAGAATTAAGCTTCCTACTGGAATGCCTAAGTCAGATGTATCCAGCGCCAGGATCTCGTCATTGATTATGTTTAATATATCTGTTTTTAATCGATTTACTTCGCTCATATTTGTTTTCAACGCAGTGATCCTGCCATTGAGATCTTTTTCAAAATACACAATACGGTCATATTGAATATTACCAATCTCAATTTGTTTGTCGATGGCATCGTTGATCAAATCTGAGGTAGAATTTTTTACTTGCGTTTCCGATAAATTTCGGATCGCTTCCTGGTACTTGCTACGGAACAGAAAAAACAGGAATATGCATACAAGTATCAACAGTAAAAGAAAACGCAACATGCGTCGAATCCATCGAAGCATATAAATCCCCCCCAGGGGATTTTATGTTGAAATAAAACAGATATTACAGTCGTTTCATATGCGCTGATGCAGTCTTTGCCATAAGCTTTTTGGTTCCTATCTCATCAAAAGCAATTTCCAGAAGCGCATCTCCGCCCATTTTTACAACAGACAAAACCATTCCTTTTCCAAATGCTGTATGTTGCACCATATCGCCCTTATTAAGTTCAATATATGCTGCTGTCTTTGCCGTAACTGCGGGAACAGTAAAGCCTGTTTTGGAAGATGCAGCTGGTCGGTAAATAGCAGATGTCTGATATGCACCGGCCGTCCGATAATCACTCCGGACTTTATTGGTATAGTATCCACCCTTTTTAACAGTAATATCTTCCGGAATCTCACGCAAAAAACGGGATGGCAAAGCTGCATTCGTTCTACCGTACAGCATACGTTGTTTGGCATAGGTGATTGTAAGATTTTGCTTCGCTCTGGTGATAGCAACATAGCAAAGACGTCTCTCCTCTTCCATCTCCTCCATATCGCCAATAGCGGGCATGCCGGGAAAAAGTCCATCCTCAAACCCAACCAAGAACACATTGGAAAATTCCAGCCCTTTTGCCGAGTGCATAGTCATCAAAACAACAGTATCATCATTTTCACTGTACTGTTCAATATCGGTGTAAAGCGCGATTTCCTCCAAAAAACCTGCAAGAGACGGCACCTCCGCATTGCTGACATAGGAGATAATCGTGGATTTCAGCTCCTTAATGTTTTCGAGCCGTGTTTTATTTTCTTCTGTTGGTTTGTTCTCCAGCATGGCGATATATCCGGTTCGCGACATAACTTCTTCATAGAAATCCGGCAATGACATGCCGTCCTCCAGAAGTTTTGCCAATCCCTCAATCAGTTCGGTAAACTGTATGAGCTTTCCTGCTGATTTTTCAAGAGGACCGTAGGAATAAGGGTCGGATATTACATGATACAATCCGTTTCCTACTGCCAGCGCCAGCCGTTCAGCAGTATCAATCGTTTTTGGTCCGAGTCCCCTTACAGGATTATTGATAATACGTTTCAACCGTAGATCGTCAGATCGGTTGTTGATCACACATAAGTAAGAGAGCATATCCTTGATCTCTGCCCGATCAAAAAAACGCATACCTCCGATAACCCGATACGGAATGCCATTTCTTTTTAAGGAAAATTCAAGCGCATTAGATTGGGCATTAGTGCGGTATAAAATCGCGTAATCTTTAAAATTTTTACCTTTTGACTGAGAAATGATTTGCCCCGCAACATAGTTTGCTTCTGCGCTTTCATCAGTAGCTTCATATATTATAACCGGGTCACCTGTCTCATTTGCAGTCCAAAGCTTCTTACCTTTTCTTCCCAAATTGTGAGCAATGACAGAATTGGCAGCGTTCAAAATAGATTGTGTCGATCTGTAATTTTGCTCCAAACGGATAATTCTCGATCCGCGGTACTGCTTTTCAAAGGAAAGAATATTTTCAATGGTTGCGCCACGGAGACGGTAGATACTCTGATCATCATCGCCAACAACGCATATATTCTCATGACCGGCTGCAAGCAGAGATGTAAGCAAATATTGCAAATGATTTGTATCCTGATACTCGTCTACGAGAACATATCGAAATTTATTCTGGTAGTACCTACGCACATCCTCATGTTTCAGAAGCAACCGAACTGTCTGGAAAATAATATCATCAAAATCCAGAGCATTGTTTTCTTTTAATTTATTCTGATAGATTTTATATGCCTTAGCGACATGATAAAGCCGGAAATCATTGGTCGTTTCTACATGTTCCATCATCTGGTCGGGCGTAACAAGCTTGTCCTTTTCACGACTGATAACGCTAAGAATATATTTGGCAGGCATGGTTTTGTCATCCAAACCCATGTCTTTTATAATATCTTTCATCAGCCGTTCCGAGTCAGCGGTATCATAGATGGTAAAGCTGCGAGTATATCCCAGTCGTTCGATCTCCCGTCTTAAAATACGGCAGCACGCAGAGTGAAAGGTCATGGCCCATATGTCCATGGCTTCCTCCCCCAGCATGGAACTCAAGCGATCTTTCAGCTCATTCGCAGCTTTATTGGTAAAGGTGATCGCAATAATGCTCCAGGGTGCGGCTGGTTCCAATGAACATAAAAAATCTGCTCTGTGTTTTTCGTTTTCAGAGAGCGGTTCACGCAATGATTCCAAAAATACAACATCATCTTCTGTAATGTAATCGGGAACAGCTTCGCTGTCACTTCCTGATCCAAAACGAATCAGGTTCGCAATGCGATTAATTAGAACAGTCGTTTTTCCGCTACCAGCGCCTGCCAAAAGCAGAAGCGGTCCTTCTGTTGTCAGAACAGCCTCCTGTTGCATTGGATTTAATCTTGAAAATTGGGAAGCAATATACTGTCTTCTTGCCTCTAAAAATCGAGAAATCTGCTTTTCTGTCATATTTGCACCTATTCATAAATTGATGCTTCTATTTTAACGCATTTTTCGTCAAAGGTAAAGTAAAAAAACATATCAAAACATTAGTTCCTTGAGTTTTAATAACGCCTTTTTTTCAATTCTTGAAACTTGCACCTGGCTTACTGATAACACTTTCGACACTCTATCCTGTGTTAAACCATGAAAGTACCGTAAATGGATCACTAATTGTTCCCTTTCCGATAATTTCTTGATTGCCTCCCGTAGGGAGATCTTTTCAAGGAGCTTGTCCTCCGACTCTGTATCAGATAAAATATTTTCTAATGTGAATCCATCCTCTCCGGTCTCTTGTTGCATGGACTCCACTGCCGCAGTGGCTGTTTCAGCTGTCGCAATTTCTTCTGCCGTAAATCCTGTTTGCTTTGATATTTCATGAACTGTCGGTTCTCTGCCAAGTGAATTGATGAGCTGATTTCTGGCGTTTTTTATCACTGCAGCCCGTTCCTTAATTCCTCTGGAAACTTTCACAGCACCGTCATCCCTAAGAAATCTTCTGATTTCTCCTGCAATTTTTGGAACAGCATAGGTTGAAAACTGAGTGCCAAAATTCAGATCAAACCCATCCACCGCCTTAATAAATCCAAGACATCCAAGCTGATACAAATCATCCGCCTCTGTGCCTCTGCCAAGAAATCTTTTTGCAACAGACCATATCAGCCCGGTATTTTGAATAACCAATTCCTCTGCAGCTGATTTATCACCGGCCTGGCATTTTGCAATTAAATCCTCAACCTTGTTCATTTTCTTTTTTGAAGCTTTCTGCGCATATGTACAGTTGTGCCTTTTCCCGGTTCAGACGTTACCGAAAAAGACGTCATGAAACTTTCCATAATTGTAAAGCCCATACCGCTGCGTTCTGATCCACCGGTTGTAAACATAGGCTTTCTGGCAAGTTCCAGATCGTGGATTCCAACACCTCTGTCTTTAATAACAACATCCAATGTATTATCCTTTAGAATTCGACAGCGTACTGTGATCATGCCAAAATCATCAGGATATGCATGTACAATGCAGTTGGTGACAGCCTCTGATACAGCGGTGCGAATATCTCCCAATTCTTCCATTGTGGGATCTAATTGCGCTGCAAAACAGGCAACTGCAGATCTGGCAAATGCCTCATTTGCTGACTTGCTGGGAAAATCTAAAATCATATAATTTTCAAATTTCATATAATTGCCTCCTTTATTTCAACCAATTTATCAATTCCTGAAGCACGAAATACTTTCATAGGCTGATTATTTAGGCCTGATAGCATAAGTGTTCCGTCAATCTGCGTCATATTTCGAAGAGCATTTATGACAACTGCGATTCCAGACGAATCCATGAAGGTCACATCCTGAAAATCCAGAATGCACAACTTAGGCGTATAAGCTTCTATTTTTGTTTTAATGGACTCTATGTACTTCTTCGCGCAATGATGATCGATCTCTCCTGTTAACGCCACCGTCAGCCTGCCGTCCTCTAAAAAGCTGGTAAACTGCATCTTTTTTCCTCCTTTCATGTAACTAAAAATAGTATAGGCAAGGACATAATGCGATTGCAGTCGGATTTGAGTGTATAAAAAAAGAAGTGAGGCACAGTTTTAACTGTGCCTCACTCAATGAGGATCAAATATTTTTCAGCGTTGCTTCACTTTCTTCAAGCTGAGCGATCAGATCCCGTGCTTTTGCAGCCTTTTCCCGTTCAGCATTGACAACAGCTTCCGGAGCACGAGCGGTAAAGTTTTCGTTGGAAAGCTTGCCTTCCAGCATTGCAAGATTTTTTCTGGCCTTTTCCAATTCCTTGGAAATACGATCCAGTTCTTTTGCAACATCTACAAGCTGGCCCATAGGGATATACAGCTTTGCATCTGCAGTTGTACAGCAAACCATCTTATCGATATTCTCAGGCTCTCTGTCCAGCAGAGTGACTTCATCCGCGTAGGCAAGACGTTGGATGAAGCCTTCACCTTCAGCGTATACATGAGGCTTGGAGGTCTGGATAAACAGTGCCGCTTTCTTAGACGGCGGAACATTCATCTCTGCACGACGATTGCGAATTGTACGGATCGCGTTCATTACAGATTCCATCTGATCTTCTTCTGCAGGGAAAGCCAGATCTGCACGATAAACAGGCCATTCGGCAACGATCAGCGCCTCTCCTTCATGGGGAAGACTCTGCCATATCTCCTCTGTAATAAAGGGCATAAAAGGATGCAGAAGCCGCAGAGTCTGGTCAAGGACATAAACAAGCACTTGCAAAGCTGTCTGTTTCTGTGCAGGATCTTCGCTGTAAAGACGTGCTTTTGTCAGCTCGATATACCAGTCGCAGTAGGTATCCCACAGGAAATCATAGATTTTCTGAACCGCAACGCCCAGTTCATACTTCTCAAGATTTTCTGTTACCTCAGCAATGAGGGAATTCAGCTTGGAGATGACCCATTTATCTGCAATAGTCAATGCATCGGTATCCGGCAGTTGATTAACTGCATCCTCAGAGAGGTTCATCATAACATAACGGCTGGCGTTCCAGAGCTTGTTGGCGAAATTCCGCATAGCCTCACAGCGTTCTACATAGAAACGCATATCGTTTCCGGGAGAGTTGCCGGTAACCATATTCATTCGCAACGCATCACAGCCGTATTTCTCGATCATCTCAAGAGGATCGATTCCGTTGCCCAAGGACTTGGACATTTTACGACCCTTATCGTCTCTGACAAGTCCGTGGATCAGCACCGTGTGGAAGGGCGTCTTTCCGGTATGCTCGCAGCCGGAGAATATCATTCTGGCAACCCAGAAGAATATAATATCATATCCGGTAACAAGCACATCCGTTGGATAAAAACGCTCCAGATCATCTGTCTTATCTGGCCATCCAAGTGTTTCAAAGGGCCACAGTGCAGAGGAGAACCATGTGTCCAGAACATCAGGGTCCCGCACAATCCGGGTACTGCCGCACTTTTCGCACTTGCATGCATCTTCCCGGGATACAGTGATATGGCCGCATTCCTCGCAGGTCCATGCAGGAATCTGATGTCCCCACCACAGCTGCCGGGAAATACACCAGTCACGAACATTTTCCATCCAGTTAAGGTAGGTTTTGCTAAAACGGTCCGGAACAAAATTGGTTTGGCCATCCTTAACTACCTCAATTGCCTTCTCTGCCAATGGCTTCATTTTCACAAACCACTGTGCAGAAATGATCGGCTCAACATCGTTATGACACCGGTAGCAGGTTCCTACGTTGTGCGCATGGTCATCAACCTTGACAAGATATCCTTGTTCCTCCAGGTCCGCAACGATCTGCTTACGAGCTTCATAGCGGTCCAGACCTTGGTACTTACCTCCCAATTCATTGACCTTACCGTTATCATCAAGAACACGGATAACTTCAAGATTATGGCGCAGACCAACCTCAAAGTCATTGGGGTCATGGGCAGGTGTCATCTTAACACAACCTGTACCAAATTCCATTTCAGCGTAGTCATCCGCAACGATAGGGATTTCCTTGTTGACCAACGGAAGTGTGACTGTCTTGCCTACGATATGCTTATAGCGCTCATCGTTGGGATTCACGCAGACGCCGGTATCGCCCAACATTGTTTCGGGACGTGTGGTAGCAACAACCACTTCTCCAGTGCCGTCAGTAAAGGGATAGCAGATATGCCACAGATGGCCGGGTTTGTCTACATATTCCACCTCAGCATCGGAAAGGGCTGTTACGCAGTGCGGACACCAGTTAATGATCCGGCTACCCTTGTAGATCAAGTCCTTCTCATACAGGGACACAAAAACTTCACGGACTGCTCTTGAACAGCCGTCATCCATAGTAAATCTGGCTCTGTCCCAATCACAGGACGCGCCAAGTTTTTTCTGCTGCTCAACAATACGATTGCCGTATTTATGCTTCCAGTCCCATACCCGTTCCAGGAACTTCTCACGACCCAGATCATAGCGGGTCAAACCTTCCTTACGAAGCTCCTCTTCAACCTTAATCTGGGTTGCAATTCCGGCATGGTCTACACCGGGAATCCAAAGAGCAGAATAACCCTGCATGCGCTTAAAGCGGATCAGTGTATCCTGAAGGGTTGCATCCATTGCATGGCCCATGTGAAGCTGACCGGTAACGTTGGGGGGCGGCATTACAATAGTAAAGGGCTTGGCATCTTCCTTCTCGCTGGGACGGAAATATCCGCCTTTCTCCCACATATTGTATATTCTGTTTTCAACTTGTTGCGGTTCGTAAACCTTAGGCAGTTCTCTTGCCATAAAGATACACTCCTTTTTTATAAAAAACGCCCTGAGCAAAAATGCTCAGGGCGAATAAATACATCCGTGGTACCACCTGAATTCCCGAAATGTCGGGCACTTAATACGCTGTAACGGGCGAAACCGTGCCATCCTACTGGATTCAGACAACAAGCTCCGAGGCGACAAATTCCACTCTTTCATGCACAATCCCACCAAACATGTGCTCTCTGTAATGAAATATGAGTAAAATTACTCCTCTTCATCGCATTTAACGTGGATAAAATACCATAATTTATTGGCAATGTCAACCGATAAATAATAATTGGATGAATCTTGACTAGATTTTTGTTTTAACATATAATGTAATATATTCTTAAATGAGAGTTGAGTGTTATGAAGCTATCACTTGTTGTTCCCTGCATGAATGAAGCGGAAAATGTTGTAAATTTCCAAAAGGCTGTCATTGATGCCTTCTCCGGATGCAACTATGATTTCGAGATTATTTTTGTAGATGATGGAAGTCAGGACGCAACATTGCATGAACTGCGGAAAATTTATAAAGAGCAGAAATGTCCTGTCAAAGTTGTCAGCTTTTCCAGAAATTTCGGGAAAGAAGCCGCTATTTATGCAGGCATGGAGCATTCCTGTGGAGAGTACATTTCACTGATTGATGCTGACCTACAGCAAAGACCAGAGATCGTTCGACAAATGGTCAGCATTCTCGATGAGAAGCCTGAGTATGATGTTATCGCTGCCTATCAGGACCGTCGCGGCGAGGGAAAGGTCCTCTCCTTTTTTAAGAAAACTTTTTATGCCATTATAAACCGTCTCTCTGACATAGGCCTCAAGTCTGATGCCAGCGATTTTCGCACTTTCCGCAAAAGCGTTGCTGACAGTATTCTTGCAATGAACGAATATCACCGTTTTTCAAAGGGTATTTTTGCATGGGTCGGTTATAACACCTGCTATATCCCTTATACTGCATGTAAACGTGTTGCCGGCAAAAGTAAGTGGAGCTTCAGAAAATTGATGAATTACGCCATTGAAGGGATCACCGGATTTTCCACACGTCCCCTTCGCATTGCAACCTATTTGGGATCTCTTGCAGGCGTTGGTTCGTTAATATACCTGATTATTGTAATCCTGCAAAAACTAATTACAGGAATCGATATTCCGGGATATGCCACCATTGTTGTGCTGATTTTGTTTCTTGGCAGCATGCAGCTTTTCTGTATCGGAATTATAGGCGAATATGTTGGCAGGACCTTTGAGCAGAGCAAGGATAGACCGATCTATATCGCAAAAGAAATTCTTGACAGTAAATAGCACAAAAATGGGCTTCGAAAAATCCGAAGCCCATTTTATATTTCCGCATTAACCTCTACGATCTTATCGCGAATGCTTAATAGATCAAAAAATGTTTCCGGTCTTTTGGATATGTCCCTCAGCAATGCTGAAGGGTGATAAATGGCTGTCATCCAAATTCCATTTTGAAAGTACCATGATCCGTGATCTTTGGTAATTCTGAACGCGGAGTCAATAATTTTTCTTGCCGAGATGCGTCCAAGGCAAACAATAATTTTCGGTTTTATCAGCGCGATCTGATTGCGCAAATATCCAATACAAGCATCCTGTTCCTCTTCCTGAGGATCCCGATTATGAGGTGGCCTGCATTTTACGATATTAGCAATATAGCAATTCTCCCGATTAAGATCAATAATGGATAACATATCATCCAAAAGCTGACCGGCAGGACCAACAAACGGCTCCCCTTTTAGATCTTCCTGTTCACCAGGCCCTTCGCCAATAAACATAATGTCTGCGCTTCTGGAGCCAACGCCAAACACCACATTATGTCTTCCCTCACGGAGATTACACCAAGTGCAGTTTAAACACTGTTGCTCCAATGTTTCCCAGTCCAGCATATCAGCGGCTCCTTCTTCTGTATCTTCTATATCTACGGCTACGTTTTTTTTCTGCAGTAGACCGTATTTTGCGAACTATACGCACAATAACAAACACAAAAAAGGCCGCTGCAATGATAATTAGCAACACATGAAGTCCAATCGTAAGATAATCCGTTTTAACATCAATTGGTGTTTTATAGATCGTATCATCTACGCTCTTAACATCATTCAAAGCGAACAGGTCTCCTTGGGCAACACATATATTACCAAACCACACCTGAACATGAGAAAGCAGTTGTCCTGATGTAATGGGCGGAGAGAACTGCGGTTGAAGATCTTCATATCGGTAAGATAGATCAGCAGATGATACATTTTCCGGAAGTATTGTAGATGCTGATGCTTTTGTACCTAAAAACACTTGATTTACACCATTTATAACAGGCCTTTGGGTTAAAACCTGGTTCTCAAATAATATTTGCGCTATCTTGTATCCATTAAAGCCTGCATCCAAGATTGCGGATGTTTCCTTAAAGCTGCCGTATATCCGTGTATTATACCCATCATCTGCATATACAGATTTCGCACCCATAAGTATGCTAATAAGCTGCATTCCATTGCTCTCAGCGCAGACAGCAAGGCATCTACCGCCATCCTCTGTCATACCGGTTCTTCCGCCTGTAACACGATCATCAAAGTAGATTTCCATGCCGTCAGGCTTGCTCATCATAAAATTACCGGTAGTCATTACCCGTTCTGCTGACAAATTCGTAGCCGGAACGGTATAATTCACCGTAGAAAATATCTTATAAAAAGTTTCATTTTCAACAGCAGTTGATAAAATCCGGCACATGTCTCTTACAGTTGTGTATTGCTCTTCATGATGCAAACCGTGGACATTTATAAAATTGGTAGAAGTACAGCCAAGCTCTGCCGCATACCGGTTCATTTCCGAAACAAAGGCTTCCTGGCTGCCGGAGACGTGGTCAGCGATCACAGCTGCAGCATCGTTGGCTGAATCTACCATCATACAATACAGAAGATTCTCCAGAGAAATCACTTCATCCGGCAGTAACTCTGCAGAAACAGCGTCAATCGGCACAGTATCCAGCACATCTTCGCGAACAGTAATAAGCTGGCTTAAATCCCCATTTTCAATCGCAATCAAAGCCGTTAGAATTTTGACCAAACTGGAAGGATACACTTTTTCGTCCTGATTGTAGCCATACATCAACGTGTCGGTATTTGTTTCATAGAGAATCACAGATTTTGCATTATCTGTAATTTGATGGTTGCCTAAAACAGTCAATGATGCATCAATACTATGGGTTCCGGAGAAAACAGACAAATCAGCTGTCGCACTGTTATCAGTATTTTCCTCTCCCTGAACTGGAAGATATAAACATCCTACCAGAATAAGAAAAATTAATAATAGACTAATTACGCCTGTTTTTTTCATATTAATACCTCAATATATACATCCGGACTTGTCCGAACAGAAAAATCGTGTATAATAAAGTATTATATCAGCTTTTATGTTCTCAGTCAATGCAAGAGGTTCTTTGAATGAAAAATTCGAGTAAACAATATCTACTTCTGATTACTGCATTATTTGTAACTTTTTTGATTGGTGTATTTATAGGCAGAATATACAGACCTAACATCTCGGTTGATCCAAACAGAAATGTTTCCGACAGCGAGGAAACGGGATTTTCTTATGATCTAACAGACACCCGACCCTACATAGACGGAAAAATTAATGTCAACGCAGCCACCGCCGACGATCTTATGCTGCTGCCTGGAATCGGAACTGAGTTAGCAAATCGGATCGTTGAATACCGATCTAAAAACGGTCCTTTTAAAAATATTTATGAATTAACAAACATTAACGGGATCGGAGACTCTAATCTTAACAAAATCAAGGAATACCTAACCGTAGGAGGATAACATGAAAATTCTTGTTGTTGATGACGAAGAGCTTTTAGTCAAAGGGATTCGTTTTAACTTACAAAATGATGGATACGAAATTATCACCGGATGCAACGGATTGGAGGCAGTCAATTTAACTCGCAGTTTGTATCCGGACCTGATCATTCTGGATGTTATGATGCCGGAAATGGACGGATTGACTGCCTGCGCAAAAATCAGAGAATTTTCGGATGTTCCAATTATCCTCCTTACCGCTAAGGCAGAAGACATGGATAAACTGATCGGATTTGATCAGGGTGCGGATGATTATTTAACAAAACCATTCAACATTCTTGAACTCAAAGCCAGAATCCGCGCCTTGCTGCGCAGGACAAACCCCAAGGAAAAGGATGATTCCGCCGAAATCGCGTTTGGCGATATCACTTTGGATATTAAGGGAAGAAATGCATATCGGTCAGGTTCCTTCGTTGATTTAACTGCAAAGGAATTCGATATGATCGAATTCCTTATGCGTAATCCAAATCAGGTATTCTCCCGCGAAAACCTCTTAGATACTGTTTGGACGCACGAATACAAAAGCGACATGCGAACTGTTGATGTGCATGTAAGAAGGCTGCGCGAAAAACTGGAAGCTAACCCGGCAGATCCACAATACATTATGACAAAATGGGGTGTTGGTTATTACTTCAAAAGTCAAACCTAAACTAAGGACTCTACTTAGAAGCACACATTTCCGGTATGCAGTGACCTACGTGATAATTACTTCGCTAGTTCTATTGCTGCTGAACGTATATTGCTCCAAAAAGAGTCAGGAGGTTTTTTACAGAAGCAAGGAATCCTCTATGATCGAACGTTGCCAGTTTGCCGCATCTGCGATAGCAGAGCTTGAAGTCATAAACAAAAATACAGTGCTGGATGCTGTTTTGGAATTGGGGAGTCTGCGTGTATCAAGAACAGTAATTTCAGACCATAACGGAATCATTCTCTACGATTCTGCCCAATCAGATTGGGTTGGAGACCGATTCATTATACTTCCGGAAATTATGGAAGCCATGTCCGGAAACGATGTCTTTGCATGGCAATATCATGACGGACTTATGCATTCTCACGCATCCGTCCCTATCGTTTCCTACGGCACAATCATCGGATGTGTATATATGACTGAGTACGATTCGCAACAAGGTTATCTTATTCAGTCCCTTCAGCGGAATATCCTCTGGATAACAATTCTGTTAGAGTTGGCGATAATTCTATTTTCCCTGTTTTTTGCCTATTTCTCAAATAAGCGGCTACAAAAGATCATTGCGTCTATGCGTTCGATCCACGCAGATGAATACTCCTCAAAAGTTGAAATGGGTGGCCGTGATGAGCTTACAATGCTTGGAAATGAGTTTAACGATCTCGTTCAGCGGCTGCAAATTTCTGAAAACCAACGGCGCCGGTTTGTCTCTGATGCATCCCATGAATTAAAAACACCTTTAGCATCCATAAAGCTATTGTCTGATTCGATTTTGCAAAATAACATGGATATTGAAACAACAATGGAGTTTGTCAAGGATATCGGCGATGAAGCAGATCGGTTAAATCGTATGTCACAAAAACTTCTTTCCTTGTCCAAAGCAGAAATTCAGGCAGAACCGGATTGCGAAATCGTACATATTTCTCCCACAGTCCAAAAGGTTGTCCGCATGCTCAGCGCGACCGCGGAAGAAAGTAATGTGTCAATAATCCAAAATTTCATTCTGGACAGTCCTATCCTTATGAAGGATGATGATCTGTATCAGATCATATTTAATCTTGTGGAAAACGGAATCAAATACAATGTCCCGGGTGGAACCCTCACAATCTCCCTTACCCGCAAGGATGACAATGCGTATCTTACCATAGCTGATACAGGAGTAGGCATTCCTGAAGATTCTGTTTTGTACATATTTGATCGTTTTTACCGTGTTGATAAGGCTCGTTCCAGAAAATCCGGAGGAAGCGGTCTTGGTCTATCCATAGTCCAAAGCCTAACCGAGAGAAATGGCGGCAATATAACTGTTTCAAGTAAATTAGGCGAAGGCACTGTCTTTACAGTCACATTTCCTGTTTTTGATACGGAGGAGGACGACACTTGAAAAGATTAATTCTGTTCCTTCTTGTTCTACTTCCAATTACTATATTCGCTTCCTGTTCTGCGTATAATAGTCGTTTATCTAAATCTAACATTGATTTTTACTATTTGCGAAGCTCTGTTATATATAACGAAGAAGACGGCATAATTTGCGCAGAAAAACGAAGTGTTGTAGAATCCCCTTCTGATGACGCATGGACTGAGCTCATGAACATGTATCTAAAAGGACCTGATGATGACAAATATATTTCTCCTTTCCCTGTCGGAACTGAACTAAAACAGCACAGCACTGACGGGGAAACATTAACCGTTATTTTAAGTAATCAGATTTCTCAACTGAAAGGTTATGATTTAACGCTAGCCTGCGCCTGTCTTGCGAAAACTATTTTAGAAATAAAGCCTGTTCATGCCGTAAAAATTCGTGCCGAAGGAGGAAGAATGGGCGATTTTATCTCTGTAACAATGACCGAAGATAACCTTCTTATGCTGGACAATTATTCAGTTTCTCAAATAGATTAATCGATCATTCCAGAAAACAGACCCCTGATTTTCCATCTTTTTTTCGCATAACCGCATGTTCTAATTGCGCAATATACGGAAACGGCAAAGTTTTCTCAACTGCTACAAAGTTCAGCAGTTCTATGCGCTCCCGCACAACGATGTAAAAAGACAGTTCGTCTTCTGTGAAAAATTTTGCAGGTATCTTCTTCGTTAGTACTAGTCTACCGTCTTCCGGAACTAGAACGCCAAGGTTATGTCTTGTGTCTTTTTGACTAAAAACAACCTCATATATTTCATCCCCATCAAGATCACAGAAACAAGAAATACTGTAATACAGCCCCTGCGGAATTACAGTCGCTTTTCCCACAGGCCTGTTGAGATAATTAATGCTATATGTAGTCAGCAAGAAATCCCCCCTTACCGCAAATCTATGCAGTAAGGGGAGATTTCATTCATGTAGTCCTATTCTCATTTAGTCCAAAACTAACAGCGATAGCATCGTCCACAAGTAGCATTTGTCGTTCATCCAATCTTCCCATGTGTTCCCGTAATCTTCGTTTGTCGATTGTTCTAACCTGTTCCAACAGAATAACGGAGTCCTTTGATAAACCCACGCTACCGCCGGCAATGTTAATATGGGTTGGAAGCCTTGCCTTTCCTGTCTGACTTGTGATTGCTGCCGCGATCACAGTTGGTGAGTGACGATTTCCTGTATCGTTTTGAACGATCAGAACCGGCCTCGTACCGCCTTGTTCACTACCTACCACCGGGGATAAGTCAGCATAGAATATATCGCCTCGTCTGACTGTGGTTTCCATCTGCGTCACACTCCGTGAGATATCATTGGCCACGCTACCAAAATAAGTCCATATGTAACGTGGCTGATGCTATTGTCCCACATTCAGATGAAAATTATACGGAAGCGCTACCAATTTATCCTATGCATCATATGACACAATGCTACATAAAGTGAAAGTTTCTAACATCCAAAGATAAGATACGACGCCCTTTCCACAAAATATCCGCGCATACGGGAAGACTGTCCTCATCTAACCAAACATCCAGATGAAGGGCATTTTCTTCGTAGCTGTCATCAATGGAAATTTTAGTATAATCTTTATCCTCACCGGCAGAGGTTAAATATCCACCCCGAAGAGTATGAATCAATATCCACGGGGCGCTAACAGGTGAAAGTTGATCGTCCGTAAGTGGCTGAAAGGCAAGTGCGGTATCGTCAAAGGTCAGCTTCCCTCCTTGGGCAGAAAACTCCCCTGTTATTCCGGAAATCGTTTCCGGATCTGTAACTTTAAATATTATTTTCCCAGAAGCGTCTGTCTGACATTGCATGCTGAAAATATAGACTTCATCTCCATAATCTGCAGTTATTACAGCATCAAAAGTACATCCATTGCTATTTAATAATCGATTTCTAAGATTAAGCGCACTATCAATATTGTAATTTTTAGAACATCCTGTCATAAACAAAAATATGACAATTATAATCAGAAACCGTTTCATATAATCCGCCCTTATTTCATAAGTCGCGGTAATATTTGTAGCATATCACTGGGAAGCATTCCATACTGTCCTATTTCTGCAGCGCACAGATCACCTGCTGCGCCATGCAGCCAGACTGCACAAGCTGCAGCGGACAAATCCTCAATATGCTGTCCAAGCAAACTAACGATCATACCTGCAAGCATATCACCGCTACCGCCGACTGCCATTCCCGGATTACCGGTAGGATTTATGTATACGTTTTCTCCGTCGGTTATAACGGTTTCATGCCCCTTAAGCACAATTGTAGTATGCAATTGACGTGCAAGCAGACAGGCATCATGAACCCTATCCCCTGTCAATACTCCGCCAAGACGGATAAATTCCCCTTCATGGGGTGTCACGATTGTAAGGCCCGTCCTACCGCGCAAAATATCTATATGCCCGGAAATCGCATTTATTCCGTCAGCATCCAAAACAACCGGTCCGTCAAAGTTAGTGAGAATGTATTTTACGACACAATATGTATCTTCTGAGCATCCCAAACCGCAACCAATCAAAATGGCATCCATCTTGTCCATTCTTAATTTTATTTGATCAATAGCGTTTTCTGATAACATACCATCTTTGTCTGGAAGCGGGATGACCACAGGCTCTGTAAGCTTAATTGCTTCTATGTTGTAAATGCTCTCAGGAACTCCCAAATAGACCAGTCCTGCTCCGGAACGAAGCGCGCCCATAGCCGCCAATGCAGCAGCGCCGGTATAGCCCTGGGATCCGCACAGCAATAAAACCTTTCCATAATCTCCTTTATGAGAATCTGCCGGTCTGTTTGGAAGAATACGTAAGACATCTTCATGCGTCAATTTATTGATCGTCATATAAAAGCACGCTCCTTTGCAGTTATAATATCATTCCCTAAAAAAACCGTCAAGGAACATAGTCTATATTTATACTTGCTTTTTTTTATATGATATGTTACTATTACTGAAATATTGAAAAGCAATGAATGGATTGTCGTATGCTGATATCGCGGTCAAAGAGAGAGCGGAATGGTGGAAACCGCTTACGCGGAGCATGGGGCCTTCTCCCAGGAGCTGCAGCCTGAAAAGTCAGTAGGGTGTGCCGGATGATTCCCGTTAAAGATCACGGATACTTTTGTATTTGTAAGCAGCGCTTATGCGAATGCGGGTGGTACCGCGGAGGAACTTCCTTCGTCCCGATTATGGGACGAAGTTTTTTTATCGACTTGGAAGGAGCAAAACATATGAAAAATAAGTTAGAGCAGATTCGTCAACAGGCCATTTCTGCCTTAGACGGGGCGACAACTCCGGCAGTTCTGGATGAATTGCGCGTAAAATTTTTGGGAAAAAAAGGCGAACTAACTGCTGTATTGAAACAAATGGGTTCTCTGTCCGCTGAGGAACGTCCGGTTATGGGACAGATCGCAAACTCTGTCCGTGCTGATATTGAAAAGAAACTGGAGGAGCGGAAAACTGAAATCAATGCTGCTGTTCTAAATGCACGGCTTGCCGCCGAGGCTCTGGATGTCACAATTCCCGGTGAGCCTGTAGCAATGGGCCATGAACATCCTATGAACAAGGTCTTGCAGGAGATTAAGGACCTATTTGTCGGTATGGGCTATCAGATCGTAGACGGTCCGGAAATCGAGCTGGCCGATTATAACTTTACAAGATTGAATATCGAGGAAGGTCATCCTTCCCGTGACCGTTCTGACACATTTTATTTTACGGATGATGATTCCGTTCTCTTACGCACCCAGACTAGTCCCATGCAGATCCGTGTTATGGAGAACGCCGAGCCACCTATCTGTATTTTGGCTCCCGGCCGTGTATACCGTAAAGACGAAGCTGATGCTACTCACTCTCCCATGTTCCATCAGATCGAAGGTCTTGTAGTTGATAAGAATATCACTATGGGCGATCTGAAGGGTGCGCTTGTAACCCTTATGAAGCGTCTGTACGGAGAAGATGCAGTCATGCGCTTCCGTCCCCACCACTTTCCCTTTACTGAACCCAGCTGTGAAATGGACATGCAGTGCCATAAATGTCACGGCAGCGGTGAAGTTGACGGCAAAGTTTGCTCCACTTGTCACGGTGAGGGTTGGATCGAACTGCTTGGCGCAGGTATGGTGCATCCAGAAGTGCTCAAGGGATGTGGAATTGATCCTGATGTATACTCCGGATTTGCCTTTGGTATGGGTCTGGAGCGTATGGCAATGCGTCGTACCCGGATCAACGATCTGCGGCTGATTTTTGATAATGATGTCCGCTTCTTAAGCCAGTTCTAAGGAGGCTCTACTAATGAAAATTAACAGAAAATGGATTCATGAGGATTTTGTTGATTTATCCCATGTTTCTGATAAAGAATATGTAGAAACCTTGACCATCTTTGGCCAAAAGGTCGAAACCTACGAGCGATTGGATGCACAGATTAAAAATGTTGTTGTCGGACGAGTTGTTTCCATTGTACGGCATGAAAACTCCGATCACATGTGGGTTTGTCAGGTAGACGTAGGGCAGGAAGCTCCTGTGCAGATCGTCACCGGAGCGCAGAATGTTCACGAAGGTGATCTGGTGCCTGCCGCATTGCATAATTCCTGGCTACCCGGCGGTATTCATATCACCAAGGGCAAGCTGCGTGGTGAAGTATCCAATGGCATGCTCTGTTCTTTGAAGGAACTGGATCTTACAATCAATGATTTCCCCTATGCGATTGAAGATGGCATCTGGATCATTGAGGAAGACTGCAAGCCCGGTGATGATATCAATTCCGTTATCGGCAACGACGACACAGTGGTTGATTTTGAAATTACAAATAACCGTCCCGACTGCTACTCTATCATTGGTTTGGCGCGGGAGTCCGCTGCTGCATTTAAACTCCCCATGAAACACCATGAGCCGGTTGTTAAGGGCAGCGATGCAGGTTCTATATTTGAAAAGCTGGATGTTGAAGTGCCTGCCACAGATCTATGCAACCGCTACTCTGCAAGAATGGTAGCCAATGTCCGGATTGCACCCTCCCCCAAGTGGCTGCGAGATCGTCTTCGTGCCAACGGTGTGCGTCCTATCAACAATATTGTTGACATTACAAACTATGTAATGCTGGAGTATGGCCAGCCTATGCACGCTTTTGACTATCGCTATGTATCCTCCGGTAAGATCATTGTTCGGGAAAGTGAAGAGGGTGAAACGCTCACCACGCTGGACGGCATTCAAAGACCTCTAAAGCCCGGTATGCTTGTAATTGCAGATGACAATAAGCCCATTGGACTTGCAGGCATCATGGGTGGTGAAAATTCCGAGATTTCTGACGACACCACTATGGTCGTCTTTGAATCTGCAAACTTTAACGGCACATCTATCCGCCAGACCGCTTTGGCCCTCGGAATGCGCACAGAAGCCTCTGGAAAATTTGAGAAGAGCTTGGACCCCATGATGACAATCCCCGCAGTACAGCGCGCTTGCGAGCTTGTGGAGCTTCTTGACTGCGGTGATGTAATGGATGGAGTTATTGATATTGTCAATTATGTTCCCCAGTCTAAAACACTGACTCTTGAGCCCGAAAAAATCAATGCACTTCTCGGAACAACCATTTCCGAAGAAGAAATGACGGGCTATTTACGCAACCTGGAAATTCCTGTTGACGGCAAGACTATCCTCGTTCCTTCCTGGCGCCCCGATCTTAACCTGACTGCCGACATCGCAGAAGAGGTAGGTCGGTCCTTTGGATACAACGAAATTCCCACAACCGCTTTTAAGACCTCTACCCAGGGTGGCTATGCACCTATCATGAAACTGGAATCCACAGCCGGTTCTTTATGCCGCGCTCTGGGCTACAGCGAAATTATCACCTATTCTTTTGTATCTCCTGCCATCTTTGACCAGATCCGTATCCCTTCCGATTCTGTTCTTCGCAATGTTTTGCGTATCCAGAATCCCCTTGGTGAGGATACTTCTGTGATGCGTACAACGGCACTCCCCTCCATGCTTGACATTCTGTCCCGCAACAACGCATATCACAACAAATGCGCTAAGCTGTATGAACTGGCAAAAATCTACCTGCCTGTTGAAGGTGAAAAGCTTCCTGAGGAACCCAAAATCCTTGTTCTGGGCAGTTATGGCGCCAACGAAACCTTCTTTACCCTTAAGGGTGAATTGGAGGCAATTCTTAACGGTCTGAGGCTGCCGAAGGCATCTTATACCGCAGTCAATGACAATCTCAGTTACCACCCCGGCCGTTGCGCCAAGGTTAACATTAATGGTGAAGATGTTGGATATGTGGGACAAATCCATCCCCTTGTTGCTGAAAACTACGGTATGGATTGTGAGGTATATTGTGCAGAGATCAACTTCACAAAACTATTTGATCTTCAGCTTCCCGAAGCCACCTATACGCCTCTTCCTAAATATCCTGCGGTATCCCGTGATCTTGCCATCGTATGTGACGAATTGATTCCGGTTGCGCAAATGGAGGATGTTATCACCTCTGCTGCAGGTAAGCTTCTTCGTAGCATTCGCCTGTTTGACATCTACCGAGGCACAGGTATTCCCGAGGGCAAAAAGAGTCTTGCTTTCTCTCTGGAACTGCGTGCAGATGACAGAACCCTTACAGACACCGATTCTGAACAGGTCACTGAAAAAGTTCTTGCCTCCCTTAAGGAAAAGCTAAATGCAACCCTTCGTTAAACAAATTTTTTCATTCTGGGTCTTTACACCCTGCAATAATTAGGATATAATATGCCTAATACTTGGAAGGAGGTCGTTCCCATGACGGAAAGTACCATTAAATTTACAGTACCCAATGATGACAAAGAAAATATGCGTCGTATACTCCGGAATGTGTTCGACGCCCTGACTGAAAAGGGTTATAATCCTATCAACCAAATCGTAGGTTATTTGCTTACAGAAGATCCTACCTATATCACCAATTATAACAATGCCAGAAGCATGATCTGTAAAATTGATCGTGATGAGCTTCTTCAGGCTTTAGTCAAAAACTATTTGTTTGAAAAACCTTAACGGTTGGTTTCCTATTACAAGGAGGTTCTCATGTCTGAAATGAATAATGTCCTCATGTACAAAGGACATCCCCTTATGCGTAAGGACAATCTGATCTATTACGGCTCTATGGCTGACAGTCATATCGTTATGCTGCAGATTCTGGAATCCAAAGAGATCAACGGTGCAGAAATCGCTACACGCGTCTCTGTCCAACTTCAGCTGACAGATCCTGCAGCCAAAAGTCGGGATCGTGTCGTGAAGAAGAGCGAGAAAGACGGACTGTACACAGCTCTTGATTTTGGTTGTGTATGGCTGGAACGAGCTTTGGCCGGTAAATAATTTAATAAACAGTCGGTACAAAATGTACCGACTGTTTTTTTATAGATTATCTTCTTTTGCGTATAATAGGAAAAAGCAGAGGAGGAATACTTGATGAAAAATCAGCATTGCGGAAAACATAGTTTTGTGCTTGAAAAACCGCCTGTAATAACAGCATGGTCAAGCGTCGCAGGAAAAAAAGAATCTGAAGGTCCATTAGGCACTTATTTTGATATAACCAGTAATGATGCATACTTCGGACAAAAAACATGGGAGCAGGGGGAAAAAAGAATGCAGCAGATCGCTCTGGAAACCCTTGCTAAAAAGGCAAACCGGACATTGCGAGATTTTGAATTAGTACTCTCAGGCGATCTGTTAAACCAATGTATCGGCTCTTCTTTTACTTTACGAAATAAAGGAATCCCACATCTTGGACTATATGGAGCATGTTCTACAATGGCTGAAAGTATGCTTATTGCATCCATGATTGTAGGTGGCAGTTTTTATAATGAAGCTGTGGCTATGACATCCTCCCATTTTGCTTCGTCTGAAAGGCAGTACAGATTTCCTTTAGGGTATGGCGGACAGCGAACTCCAACTTCCCAATGGACAGTGACGGGTTCTGGAGCTGTTCTTATCTGCGCTGATGGCAAAGGGCCCAGGATCACCAGCTGCACTGTCGGCACTGTAACTGATCTTGGCGTCAAGGACGCGAATAATATGGGTGCAGCTATGGCTCCAGCTGCTTTGTCTACCATTCGGTCTCACTTTGAAGATACCAAATCCGGACCGGAAGATTACGATCTGATCGTAACCGGAGATCTGGGACAATTGGGAAAAGAGATATTGTTGACGCTTTCCCAACGAGAGGGGCTTGGTCTTGGCGGCAAATTAACAGACTGCGGGACGTTGGTGTTTGATTTGACAGAACAGGATGTGCATTCCGGTGGTTCCGGTTGCGGATGCAGCGCAATTACGCTTTGCGCATATCTTCTGGATAAAATCAATTCCGGCAAGCTAAAGAAAGTTTTATTCTGTGGAACAGGCGCGCTTCTGTCTACAACATCCACGCAGCAAGGGCTTCCAATCCCTGGTATATGTCATGCTATCTCAATTTGTGGGGGGAACGAATAATGATTGACTATCTGAAAGCATTTGCTGTTGGCGGTTTGTTATGCTTGATCGGTCAAATTTTAATAGATAAAACAAAGCTAACACCGGCAAAAATTTTAGTTAGTTATGTTGTAATCGGAGTAATTTTAGGTGCAATCGGTATATACAAACCTTTTGTTGATTTTGCAGGCGCCGGGGCAACTGTTCCATTGACAGGTTTTGGATATACCCTTTCAAAGGGTGTAAAAGAAGCGGTGCAGGAAAATGGCTTTATGGGTATCTTAATCGGAGGACTAAAAGCAACTGCCGGGGGAATCACTGCCGCAATTATTGCAGGATTATTGGCAGGACTTATCTTTAAGGCAAAGGATAAATCCTGAGTTTTCGGGCATGCTATGAAAGCGGTTATGCCGTATCAGTATAAAACGGAGGAATTTGAAATGAATAACAACCAGAATAGAAACCAGAATCAGAACAATCAGAACAACCAGAACCAGAACAACCAGAACCAGAACAACCAGAACCAGAACAACCAGAACCAGAATCAGAACAACCAGAACAATCAGAACCGTAACAGCCGCTAAAATAATGCCGAGGGGACTTCCCCTCGGCAAAATTATTATTCAATTTCCGCGAATCTATCTATATGGAACAAATATAACAGCTTGGCTTTTACAGGCAATTGATAGATCCGTTCCAACGCGTTGGCGTAGGCTTGCACCTGAGAAGAATATTTTACTACCAGTGAATTTATCATTTCCTCAGTAACGTAATCCGTTTTGAAATCAACAACCGTAATTCCATCTGATTCGACAATGGCGCAGTCTACAACGCCCTGCATAAGAATTGATTCGTTTTTCAACTCCGGATCATAGCTATCTGCCGATTCCAATACCGTGAATTTAAATTCTCGTAAAACATTCTTTGCCTGCATTAACTTGCGTCCAATGCAGGAGTTAAAGAAATTCCATATTTTCTTTCGGTCAACAAGAGCAGCCTGTTCAGAAGAAATGTAACCTTGCTCCACAATTCTGCGGATTTCCAGGGAAATATTTTCTTCCGTATTACATTGGTCATACTGAATATACTGCATGATCTTATGTATTACATTTCCATAGGCAGTACCTTGGACAGAATGATCAGCAAAAGAAGGTTTTCTCCAACTAAACGGTTTTTGCTTTTGCCCCATGGCATGTTCTGCCGATTCCTGATCCTTAATTCTTCCTTTGAGCTGGGTAGCAGTCTGTTTCGATGGCGTTGTTGTGGATGCAGAATAAGGATACGTGAAGGATAAATTTTCCTGCATGCGCAGCAAGACATCTTTATCCATTTGCGCCTCAATTTCATCATCAGAACAGATACCGGGACTCTTCTCAGGCGCTTCGACTAATTTAATATGCCAAGGGATATTGACAGGCGCTGTGTGCTCAGGACGTCCTCCAATGGAGAAAAATTCCCCTGCATCCAGTCTTCTCATTACTGTTTGCAGCACCCATGCCCCAGGACAATCAGCGCCAGCAGAGAGAAGTTGACTATCACTCATATCCAGACGCATAGATATCTCAGACAATGTATTTTCCAGATTCTTTTCTGCATATGTCATAATCAATCTGTCCCGCGCCCTGGTCATCGCAACATACAGTACACGCATTTCTTCAGATAAGCCCTCTGACAGAATCTTTGCCGCAATAGCATGCTTTGCAATAGTAGGATATCTGAGCCTTTTCTTGAAATCAACGCACGAGAGTCCCAATCCCAAATCCTTATCGCATAAAACCTGAGCTCTTGCGCTCTCTTTATTAAACTCTCTTGACAGACCACAAAGAAAAACAACAGGAAATTCCAGACCTTTTGACTTATGGATGCTCATAATGGAAACAGCCCCGCTGGCAGCTCGGTCTGCGCCTACTGTGAGACCCCTTTGTTCAAGCAAATTAAGATAATCTAAGAACTGTCCAAGATCCCGCTGTCTGCTCGCATCATAATCGGCGATCAGGCGACAAAAATTCTGCAGGTTTTCTGTTTTGATTTCTCCATCAGGCATCGATGCGTAAATACTGTCCATTCTTGTAACACCAAGAATGTATTCCGGCAACTGAGAAAGTGTAAGCATTCTACTTTCACTTCGCATGGTTTTTAGCTGCACTAAAAAACGCTTTGCTTTGTCCATATCTGAGTGACAAAGCGCCTCATATATAGAACAGTTTCGGTTCTCGTTGCGTATGGACGCTAAATCATTTGCTGTAAAACAGTATATTCGACTTGTCAGTACTGCAAGCAGGTGTATGTCCTGAAGAGGATTCTGAATAATATGTAGAAGCGAGCGGAAAGTGGAAACTTCCTCTGTCCGTAAAATATCCATTCCCGCCCCGGTGGTACAGCGTACTCCCCTTTCCTCCAAAGCAAGACAAAAATCCATTCCAACGGATCCTGGAGAACGAAGAAGAATGACAATATCATCCGGTGTGATCGGGCGAAGGACCTCTCCTTGTCGGATCATATGCTTTCCATCTAAAAGTTCGCAGATCCTTTGCGCTGTAAAAGATGCTTCTTCCGCATAAGTATCCTCCCGCACCTCTATGCCATATAGCTCTATTTCGGGATCATTAAGAGAAATATGCGGAATACCTTCTTTCAAAGACTCCTCTTCCCCGTACGGCAAACCGCCAACCTTATCGCACATACAGTTGGAAAATACATCGTTGACTCCGTCGATGACACCTGCTCCCGACCGGAAGTTATGGCTGAGTATAATCTTTCTATCCTCCCCGTCAACAGCATTGTCGGCATGTGCGTAGGTATTATACTTTTCCAGAAAAATACCGGGATCTGCAAGTCTGAACTGATAAATAGACTGTTTTACATCACCGACCATAAAGCAATTTTTACGGTCACAGGTTAGAGCGTGGAAAATTTGATCCTGAACAGCGTTGGTGTCCTGATATTCATCCACCATTATCTCACGATATCGCTGTGAAATTTTTGATGCCGCCGATGTTCTGCCGCTCCTTGTCTTTCCCATTAGAAGATCTAATGTCTTATGTTCTAAATCTCCGAAATCCAAAATGCGCAAATTTCGTTTTGCTGTGTCGTATCTATTGGAAAAATCGCGAACAAGGCGAATCAGCCCTTTTACAGCGGTACCAGAGCTTGCAATATCAGAAAAAACATCATATGAAGATGCGGAGAAACGGCGCAGTTTTTTTTCAAGATCTTTTTTACAGCCGTTTCGAACGGCTTTGATCTTTTCCATCACTTCGGTGTCTGTACATTTCCTGGAGAAAATCAATCGACCGTAATCAATTCTCATGTTTTGCAGAACATCATCCCAACGGTCACAATTGCGGAGTATATGAAGCTGATCTACGACATTTCGTAGCAGTGCGGAAGGTTTTTCCATTTCTGAGGATTTTTCGGCATGGATTATACATTTGGACAGAGCGCGAATATGCAGATCAAGACAATTCTGTAAATCACTGATCAGATATCTGCCCCATACTGTTTGCGCGGCATCTTCCAAATCATCAATTTCATTTACGGAAATGCACCAATCCAGCCACTTGTCGGGATTCAGGTGACATCTGGAACTATTATAGACTTTCAGAATAATCTCAGGAATTTGACTGTCATTCCTGCCCAGTCCCTGGGAATCCACAAAAGCTGTAAAATCGGAATCCTCCGAAGCAGTTTCATAACTATCATTCAATAGTTTTTCGATAATATCAAGCTGCAATTCAAGGCATTCCGCCTCTTCAGCCACACGAAAATCTCCGGAAATGTCCAAAAGATATGCGTGTTCCCGTAAAATATCAGAGCAAAACGAGTGAACAGTGGAAATTTTCGTCAAATACAGCCTTTGCATCTGTTTTTGCAGATGCCGGTTTCCCGGATTCCGAGACATTTGTTCAGAAAGTTTTGATGCAATTTTACCTCTAAGCTCTGCAGCAGCAGCCTTCGTATAAGTAATGATCAAGAATTCATCCAAATCTGCAGGATCATTCTCATCCATGATATAACTTAGGAGTCGGTCTACAAGAACTTTTGTTTTCCCGGAGCCTGCAGCAGCGGAAACAAGCAGATTGCCACCACGATTTGTTACTGCCATCTGCTGTTGTGGTGTCAGTTTTTCAGCCACGGTCGCTCATCTCCTTTTCTACATCTTCCCAAAACTGCTGGCTACTGATTGATTTGTAATTTCTTCTTCCTTCAACACTGTCACTATGACATATAGACGAATACGGACAGTATGTGCAGGCATTATGGGCACTTCCCCGTGTGTACGGATTCGGTTCAACGCAACCGGAAGAGATGTCATCGATCATCCGAACAACTAAATGATTCACAAATTTTTTAAGCAAAGAAAATTGTCTTGAATCGGCAATATCGCCGGAAATAGTCCCGTCTTTTTTTCTCGAATAAGATAATCTTCTCGGGATTTCCCCGGGTTCCATTGCCTGTAAAACATTTTCTTGACAAAGCAGAAGCCCTTTTCGTTTCCACAATTTCGATCTTGCTGCCTCATATTCTTCTTCAGAAAGCATTCCATCAGAAGAAACCATAGGCACCCGCGCAGGAAAATACTGGATGCCTGCAGGAATGGGGTTCTCTCCAAGAACACACTCCCCTTCCTGTTCCAATGCAAATAAGTACAACAGCATTTGTAAACCTATACCGTTGTATATATCGCAATAGTCAAAATCTTTTTTTCCTGTTTTGTAGTCTACAACTCTAAAGTAGTTTCCTGTTTCGGACGGCCAGACATCAATACGGTCAACGAAACCTTGCAGTCTGGCCTCCATCATTTCTCCTTGGAATTCAATCGCAGGCATCTTTCCGTTATTGCCAAATCCAAGCTCAAAGTCAAATGGAACAAATGCGCTGTCGTGAAGCTCTTGCCAAAGCTCCTGAACGATCATATCTAGTTCCCGGCAGTTACGGTCAAACAGATACATCAGACGTTTTGTGTCGATTTGACTAAACCGCTCATTTGCATAATCACGGGAATATTTCTGTGCGATCTCAGCGGTTTTATCAAGGTCTACTTTTTGAAATCCGCCAAGATCCATAACTTCTTGCAAAGTATTTTCAAGAACAGCATGAACATATGTGCCGAACTCCGCCGGATCAATGGTTGCCGGTTTCCGTTCTTTTGCTCGTAATCCGTATCTGAGGAAATAGGACAATCGGCATTCACCAAACCTATCGATCTGGGACGCAGACAGATTTAATTTTTTCCCGTAAAGCTTTTCAATTTTATCCCTATCCATACAGCCAAGGGAATGATCTCGTCTCGCGCATATATCCTCATATATCGGTCTGATTCCAATATGCTCAGCATCATTTACTGCATTCCATCTGGCTAAGTATGCGCCTGCCTCTGTCTTATCTGCCATTGCCGCTCCTAACTTGGATACGACTGCCGATTCGCCGCCAGACAGACTTGATAATCGAGTATAGACGAAAGAAGGCTGATCTGAGGAGTAGGATACAGAAACGGACAAAGATGCACCGTTAAAAATGCTGTATATCTCTGCAAATTGGGTTTGTAAAAGTTCCAAGGAACCCCCATTTAAGAATATACCCATTTGTCTGAGTGCTGTTCTTTCCTGATCTGACAAAATTCCCGTACCTGCGCCATAGCTTGGAAAAGATCCCTCCACAGCGCCTAGCACAAACAGGTGTTTTGTCTGATGGCATCGTAAGTCATCAACTGTACCTATCGATATTGCATCCAGAACTGGCGGAATCGTTCCAACATCGTACTGACTTAAAAGCAAGCGGAACAATTGAATAAATGTATCCTTATCCCAACACGTATCTGCCAAAATGTCATACATCTGTTCCAGCGCATTTACAAGGATCTCCCACAGCTGGTTTAGTATTTGGGCGCTGCGAAAATCACCTTTTTCTTCCATTACATCTGCCATACAATTCAGTTTTTCAGAAAATTTAACTTCCTCAAAAAACATATGTAAGGCAGCTACCTGTTGACCAAGATTCTCAGCCTCATGAAAAGCTCTTTGCAAATGAATCAAAGGATCCAGCGCTGTCTTTCTTGCCGTATTAATCCTACTAAGCGCAGCCGTTGATGCTTCGTCCGGAATCATCCCAATACCATCGGGATGATTGATCCAATCCTTTGTCCATGCGTCTCCGCTAATTGACCAAATAATTACATAGTTTTCAAGATGATCGCAAATATCTGTTTCCAGAGGTGATAAAACAGAGCGAAGATATCGAATAACAGATTTCTGCTCAAAACCACCCAGCGCTGCTTCCAACGCATAAAATACCGCACTGATAGTCGGCATTGTGAGGATATCATCTGTGCCCGACATATAAACCGGAAGATTGCACCGGTGAAAAACATGATTGATTACATTGCGGTATTTATTTAAATCCGTGCAAACAACAGTTATATCGCGGTATCTTGCGCCACTGCGAACAAGATCCATAATATGTTCTGCTGCATTTACACATTCTTGGTGGATGCTTTCACAATGAAAAGTCTGTAATTGTTTACCTAAACCTACATCTGAAGTGTCTCCATGGAAAAGCCGATTATAAAAAGGTCTGAGTGCATTTTGTTTCGGTTCTATAACGGAAACGGAAACATCAATGCCGTTATTTTTTGCAAAGCGCAGCAGTTGAGATGCTGTATCCGAAGCACGTTCAAAAGCAATAGAACCGGTATCCAGCTGATCGCAATTCAAGCTGATCGTAACTTGCGGAGAAACCAAAATCATGTAGGAAACAATTTCAAATTGCTGGCGACTGAAATCCATAAAACCATCAAAATAAAATACATGCTCCTGACCAAAATCGCTATCATGCAGCTGCTCCAACATCCACTTCAACTGATCTCTGGGATCACGTTTTCCTCGCATGCAGAGACCATCATACGCATCCAGAATTAACGAAAGCTCTTCAAGTTTTTGCGCAAACAAACCCTCAGAATTTCTGGCAACCCTCATAAGGTCCGCAGAGGTGATACAGCATCGCTTAAGCTCATCAACTGTTTCCACAAGACCTGTTAAAAATTCAGGTCTAGTTTCCAAAGAAGCAAATGCCTTTAAGGAATTATGGATCTGACGAACTGCGGATGCCATGGCAACAACGCGTCCACCGTTATCGAGACAATCCTCTGTTCCTCTACCTACTGCATCCGCAACCCGATTGATAAGGCGGGTAAAAGACAAAACCTCTGCATAGCGGCTGGCAGTATCTCCCGCTTCTATGCAAAGCTTTCTTTCCGAATCATAGCTGATAAGTTCAGGAACAATTAATATTCTGTTACCATTTTCCTTGGCAACATCAGCAGAAAGCATTTTAAAGATTTCTTCCCGGTTAGCAGTCCAATCTGATCCAATTACCAATCTCAACATAACATTCACCTCTTCTGGAAATCATGTTTCAATAACCGCCCATGCCTGAGGTTATAAAAGCATGGGCGGGGTTCATTATTTACGGATTTTATAGCGGCTTGGCAATAAATACTTGAGAGTAGTTGTCCTTAAGCATATTACAAATAACTGCCGCGTATTCAAAGCTTGGAACCAGCGCAAAAACGGCAGATCCGGAGCCGGTCATCTGATAACCGAAAGCACCGTAGCTGTTAAAAATGGATTTGATATAATTCAATTCCAAATGGTCCTTTGTAACAATAGGATCAAATACATTCACAAGATTTTCTGCAACTTTTCCAATATCACCGGCAAGCAATGCGCTTTCCATCGCGGAATGATCCGGTCTTCTGGAAATCACTGAATTATCAAGCTTATTATATAGTTCAGGCGTAGAAATAGAAAAATCCGGCTTACAAACAACAAAAAATGTATCCGGCATATCAGGGAGTTTACGAAGCCGCTCTCCTCGCCCCTCAACAAGCGCCGTGCCACACAATGTGCAAAATGGAACATCACTTCCAACCATACTACCTAATTCCGCAAGAGCAAGAATAGAGAAAGGATTGTCATAATGTCTGTTCAGCGCCCGGAGAACTGCCGCCGCATCAGCGCTTCCGCCCCCAAGACCTGCCTCACAGGGGATTCTCTTTGTAATTCTGATAGCAATGCCATCCGGGTCTTTATTAATTGCATCAAAAAAGACTTTTGCTGCTTTCCATGCCAGATTCTTCTCATCTGTAGGAATGAAATCTTTATCGCAGGAAAGTGTCCAAGGCTTACCTGTTCCAACATCAATTTCTATATCATCCCGAATGGAAACGGTTTGCATAACGCTTTTCAGATCATGATAGCCGTCATCGCGTTTTCCAAGGACATCCAGTGTTAGATTTATTTTTGCAAATGCGCCTTCATATAATGTTGTCATTCTATATACCTCCGATTGATTCGTGTTTATTATATAATACTGTATGGGTTTTTGCAAACACATTTATGTATATTTCGATTGCCTATGGGTATTATAGGAACATCCAAGAAAAAATGGAGGTTAAATTATGGATACAATTGCATTGATCCTTTCCATCATCGGTTCACTCAACTGGGGTTTAATCGGACTATTCCAGTTTGATTTGGTGGCATGGCTGTTTGGCGGACAAAGCGCAGTATTGAGCCGTATCATCTACGGTCTTGTTGGCCTGGCCGGACTGTGGTGTATTACGCTGCTGTTTCGCAAATACCGGGACCGCGTCGAAGGCGAATAGTATAAAAAGCGGCAGCACCCATAAGGATGCTGCCGCTATGCTATTTAATCAATACATTCTTATGCAAACACGAACGATACACGAGTACTCAACGCCCTCATATACTGTACTTACCTTGGTCACACCGTTGGAATTACCAACGATCTGGTTTCCATTAACACTGCAACAAGAATCAGCCGCTGTCCAGGTAACACCAACAGGCTTATCGTTTTCATCCAGCAGATACAGGTAGAAAGACTGACCGATCTCAATAGTTGCGTCTCCGTCTTCATCGCTGAGCTTATATTTTGTAGGACCGGGTTGAACTTCCTGCTCTGTACTTTCCGAAACAGTAAAGCTGCATCGAACGATACAGGAAAGTTTTACACCGTTATACTCTCCGTAAACAGTGGTTACACCGGGACCAACAGCAACAACCTTGCCATTTTCAATGGTTGCAATAGATTCATCATCCGAAGTCCATGTTATCTTCTCTGGATCAGATCCGTCATACAGCATCCAGCTTGTTCCTTTTGCAGCCAAAGTAAAATCATCCCGGTTTAATGAAAATTCAGCCGTAGGATCAGAGGGTTCTGTGGGATCGGAAGGCTCCGTGGGATCAGAGGGTTCTGTAGGATCGGAAGGTTCTGTAGGATCGGAAGGCTCCGTAGGATCAGAGGGTTCAGTGGGATCGGAAGGCTCTGTGGATTCTTCCATATTACATACAACCTGACACTTTACCTCAATAGAGCCGCAAATCACTGTAACAGTTGTTTCACCTGAGCCAACCGCAGTAATAACACCTTCTTCAGACACCTTAGCAACGCTCTCATCGTCAGAAACAAATATCAGTGAGTCCGTTGTATCAGCGGGAAGAACTGTAATACTCAAAAGATATGCATCCTTCAGCTCGATCGGCGTGGGGTTATCAATGGTTAATCCTGTACAAGGAACATTCAAGTTGGTAGATGGTGCAGAACCGGATGTGCCAGCGACAGGAGAATCTGTTGTGTTTTTACCGCCGTCAGCAAAATCAAATAGTCCGCCGCCGAAAACACGGATCATAATGTAAAGAACGACTGCAATAACTGCCAGAAGCAGTACGACAACTGCAATTGTTAATCCTCTATCCTTTTTTGTCTCTTTTTTGTCGCCAGGGGTGCGATCACCACTATTATCAGCAACGGGTATCTGATTTTCACGGTTACGTTTCCGAACGTTAGATTTTGAGAAACGTCCACCCTTCACGTAAGTATATGTACCGTTTGTCTTTACTTCTTCCGCATTTGTATCGCCGGAAACTGTTTTTACTTCGCCGGCTCGAACGCAGCCGCAGATCGGACATTGACTTGCAGTTTCAGGAAACGAAGTACCGCAAACATCGCAAATAATCTTACTCATACATTACCTCCATCCTGACACAATGTGCTGTGTCGTCATTTCTTTGCTTATTATATCATTTTATGATGAATAAAACAACCATAAACATGTTGCTTTTTTTAAAATTTTATTTTATCATATATAATGTATATAAAAAGGAGGCGATATATGTGTCAGAACCAAAGCTGATTTCGCCATTGCTTGACAACTTTATTATGGGTGATCCATTCAGCGATCATAACGGCGTTCGCTGCTGCCCTGCTATGGAAAAAGATTCAGACAGTAAATATATTGTCAAGATCATTTCCGTTCCTGCATCAGAGAATCAGTTAAATGCCCTTTTGCTCAGCGGTGCGTACAAGGATCAGGAAGCTGCTTTGTCCTATTTTAAGGAGCTGGCGGAAGATCACGTCGCTGAAGCTGAACTTCTCCGTAATCTTTCCCGTCTGGAAGGTTTTGTTTCCTACCAGAACTGGCAAATGGTCTCTGCAGAAGACGGGTCAGGTTATGACGTATATCTTTTAGCGGAATATCGAAGAACTCTTGAGCAACATTTCCGCCGCAATCCTATGACACACCTTGGGGCAATCAATTTGGGGTTGGATATATGTGCGGCCCTTGCCGTAGCAAGACGCGCCGGCTATCTTTACGTAGATCTTAAACCCAGTAATATTGTTTTACCCGGTGATAATGAATACCGGATTGCAGATATTGGTTTTCTAAGTCTGAATTCATTAAAATACGCATCCCTTCCGGAAATATATCGCAGTCAATATACTGCGCCGGAGATCTGCGATGCATTTTCTTCCATAAACACCACAGTTGATATTTATGCTGCAGGTTTGATTTTGTACCAGGCATATAATGACGGAAGACTCCCCTCCATGGAAAACCTTGCCGACATCGAAAGCTTTCCCCCTCCTGCATACGCTGACTATGAGATGTCTGAAATCATCTTGAAGGCTTGCGCGCTGAATCCGGAAAGCCGTTGGCAAGATCCTGTTGAAATGGCACAAGCTATCGTCAGTTATATGCAACGAAATGGCGCGAATGACACACCCGTCATTCCCGACACCCCTGTGTGCGAGTCTGAAGACGAATCCTACGAGCCAGTATATGCCGGTACAGGAACAGACGCTGCTGATAACATGAGTGATGAAGAATCCGACGTTCCCGCAGAGATTGAGGTCACTGAGAATTCAAACATTCCGGAGAATATTGCCGATGAGGTAATAACTGATTCTGAAGAGATTGCTGTCATCGAAGATGAAAATGAAGCAGAATTAGAATTGATTCCTGTCGATGAAAACATTGAACTCCCGGAGGAAACCTACGAGAATCTCTCATTCTTAGATGATGTTTCAGAAGATGAAACCACACCGGATCATTTAGAAGAAGACGTTTCTTATTCTGATGTCACCGACGAAGTTTCCGATATTCTTGAGCAAGCAGACGATCTGCTTTCTCATCCTACCCCGGATCCCGTTGTTCCTCCCGAACCTGTTGACATTCCCATGCCCCCTCCTATAATTCCGGACGAGCTGGTGTATGAAGAGCCGGAGCAACAGGAATCAACAGAACAAGAAACCTCTGAGGAAACAGACGATACAGAAATCATTGATCCAGAATCATCTGAGATTGCATTATCCGATGACTGCGATATTATCGATGAACCCGTCAAAAAGCATTCTAACAGATGGGTAGTTGGCATTTTTGCCTTTATTCTTACTGCTGCTCTTCTTGTTGTCGGATTCTACTATTACCGGAATTTCTACCTGCAGCCTGTTTCCCTTGTTTTAGAAGGAAACGACAATTTATTAACGGTCTATGTCGACAGTCAAATTGACGAGTCAAAGCTTACAGTTATCTGCCTGGATACATATGGCAATCAACTTACAAAAAAAGTTGAGAACGGAAAAGCAGTCTTTACAGATTTGGCCGCCAATTCCGCTTATACGGTTAAGGTTGAAATTGACGGATTCCACAGGCTTACCGGCACCACTTCATCCGCCTACACAACTCCTGTACAAACCAATATTGTTCAATTCAATGCTGTTACAGGAACTGAAGACGGAAGTGTGATTCTCGGATTTACCATCGACGGACCTGATTCTGACAAATGGCTGATTCGTTATTGGGCTGATGGCGAGGAAGAAAATTCCATATCCTTCTCCGGCCATATGATAACATTAACACAGCTTACCGTCGGAAAAGAATACAACTTTACCCTTGATTCAGAAGATGATCTGTTCCTGTCCGGCAGTACCGAGCTTAAACACACACCTTCCCTGCTTGTTAAAGCAGAAAACCTTGCTATTACATCCTGCGCCGATGGCAAACTAACAGCCTCTTGGAACGCCCCTGAGAATGCAGTTGTCAGCGGTTGGTCTGTTCGTTGCTATAACGAAAACGGTTTTGATAAAACACTTACCGTTACCGAAACAAACGTCACCTTTGACGGAATTGATTCTGCAAGCGGATACATCATCGAAGTTACATCTGCAGGCATGAGTGTAAGCGAAAGAGTGTTTGTCAGTGCAAATGCTCTGACTGTTACAAACATCCAAACAGACCTATCTGATCCTAACAAGATTATTCTGAAATGGGATTCTAACCTTACTGTATCTGACAAGGGTTGGGTTGTTCAGTATTCTATCGACGGATCTGCTCCGCAGGAAATCATTATCAAAAACGAAAACAGAGTCGAGATCTCCCCCTATATTCCCGGCGCAACATACTCCTTTACAATTCAGGCTGTTGACGGCGCTGATGTATTTGGCGGCACCTACACATTTGCTGCGGAAAAGGCTGAACTTTTCTCCGGTTATGATGTCACCGGAGAGGATATGGATTTCTTCCTCTGTAAAAGACCGGAAGAACAAAGCTGGGACAGGCACGATCTTTCCGGCAGCGATTATGTGACAGAATTTCTTCCCAATGAAAAAATATCCTTCGTAATTAAAATGCAAAAGGTATACGATACCGTGGGCGGGGATATCAACGTGCTGTATGTTATTCGTGACAGTGATGGGAAATTGGTAAATACCTCTACCTATTCATCCACCTGGACTGCTATGTGGGATTATTACTACTGCTATCTCGATCTCCCCTATACTCCCGCCGCACCTGGGACATACACCGTAACTGTATATTTCAACAATCTCTTCATAAAGGATATCAATTTTACTGTTAAGAATTCTGGCTAACTTTTAATCGGGCAGCTTCGTAGCTGCCCGATTTCTTTATAATATAACAATAAATATGTTTTACCTCTTGCAAAATATAATTAATGGTGCTACAATAATTGAAACTGATTTGTGGAGGCCAATTATGGTCAACAATTTCTTCGCAGCCAAGTTTTATTGCTATTACTTTTTTTATCCTCAAAAGTAATAGAGATTTGTGCTGCAAGGAAATAATTGAAATATATTATTTTAAAAATTAAACTCGCCGCACAGAAACGCATCTGTGCGGCGATAATTATAGGAGATGGATATATATGATTGCAGTCCTGAAACGGGGAACCACCCCGGAGCAAAAGGAGCACCTTATCAACTGGCTCAAGCACATGAATCTGGATGTTCATATCTCTGACGGAGAGGAAATTACTGTTCTTGGCCTTGTTGGCGACACCAGCCGTGTTGACATGGATCTTTTGAACAGCCTGGAAATCGTAGATAGTGTTAAACGTGTTTCCGAACCATTTAAGCAGGCAAATCGGAAGTTTCATCCCAACGACAGCATCATCTCCGTCGGCGATGCAAAAATCGGCGGTGGTTATTTTGCAATGATCGCAGGCCCCTGTTCCGTAGAAACAAGAGAGCAAATCGTAGATGTAGCCAATTCTGTAAAATCCGCTGGCGCTGATATATTGCGCGGTGGCGCATTTAAGCCCCGTACTTCACCATATGCTTTCCAGGGACTTAAGGACGAGGGTATTCGCCTACTGTTGGAGGCAAAAAAAGCAACCGGTTTACCAATCATAACAGAGATTATGAACGTTCGCTCCCTTGACCTTTTTGAAGATGTTGACATCATCCAGGTCGGCGCTCGAAATATGCAAAATTTTGATCTATTGCAGGAGCTTGGCAAAACAAGCAAACCTATCCTTCTTAAACGTGGTCTTGCAAATACTCTGCAGGAATTACTGATGAGTGCAGAGTACATTATGAGTGAGGGAAATGAAAACATTATCCTTTGTGAGCGAGGTATCCGCACATACGAAACCTATACCAGAAACACACTTGATCTATCTGCAGTCCCTGTACTGCATGAGCTGACGCACCTTCCTGTTGTGGTAGATCCCAGTCACGCCACCGGCAAATCCGCCCTTGTCCCCTCCATGGCGATTGCCGCTGCCGCATGCGGCGCTGATGGAATTATGATCGAAGTACATAACGATCCCGCGCATGCTCTATGTGACGGTGCGCAGTCCCTCACCCCGGATCAATTTATGGATCTTAATATGCGGATTCGGAAAGTTCGTGAGGCAATCCTATGACAGTAGGTATTCTTGGTTTAGGTCTGATCGGCGGTTCTCTTGCCAGGGCATATACTAAATCAGGTCACCGGGTTCTGGTATGTGACCGAGATAAGGATATGTTATCCTTTGCCCAGTTGGCAGGTGCTGTCGACGGTGAACTAACAGAAGGCAATATTACAGAATGTGAGTTGATCCTGCTTGCCATATATTCCGGCGCATCTGCATCCTGGCTGGAAGATAATGCTCCTTATATTCAGAATAAGGCCCTTGTAATTGATTGTTGCGGTATTAAGGAAGAAATCTGCAACAGATGCTTCCCTATTGCCGAAAAATACGGTTTTACCTTTGTGGGTGGACATCCCATGGCCGGATCTCATTTCTCGGGATTTAAGTACAGTAGATCAAACCTGTTCCAAGGCGCTCCGATGGTTCTTGTCCCACCGCGATATGATGATCCAGAATTGTTGCAACGTATAGAAGACGCCCTTGCTCCCTGCGGTTTTAAGCAATTTTCATTTACCACAGCATCCGAACACGACAGAATGATTGCGTTTACTTCTCAAATGCCCCATATTATCAGTAATGCGTTTATTAAATCCCCCACTGCCCTCTCTCACAAAGGTTTTTCTGCGGGAAGCTATAAAGATCTGACAAGAGTTGCATGGCTAAATCCTCAGATGTGGGCAGAGTTGTTTTTAGGAAACAAACAAAATGTTTTGCAGGAAATGGATTATTATATAAACAGTCTTCAGACATATCGTAAAGCGATTGAGCAGGAAGACATGGATCTATTAATTTCCCTTCTGGACGAAGGCCGAAAACGGAAAGAGGAAATCGACGGATGAAAAGGATTCGCATCAATACAGCAAGGAAATATGATGTCATTGTTGGCGACGGTTTGTTGAAGGAGATTGGAAATCATATTTCTTACTTTACAAAATCTGCAAAAATTGCCATTATCAGCGACAGCAATGTCTGGCCGCTTTATGGCAAAACCGTAACCAATGGTTTGAATTCCTCCGGATTTGAAACATGCCACTTTGTTTTTAATGCCGGAGAGGAAAACAAAAACGCAAACACTTACCTTTCTATTCTCAACTTCCTGGCAGAAAACCAACTCACCCGAAGTGACTTCTTGATCGCGCTGGGAGGCGGTGTTGTGGGCGATGTAACAGGTTTTGCTGCAGCTACCTTTCTTCGGGGCATTTCCTATATACAGATCCCTACCACACTTCTTGCAATGGTAGATTCCTCGGTGGGCGGTAAAACCGCTATCGATCTGCCAGCAGGTAAGAATCTTGCAGGCGCGTTTTATCAGCCGATTTTTGTCCTTTGCGATCTGAATACATTAAACACGCTCCCCAATGAAATTTTTCGCGACGGTTGCGCAGAGGTTATTAAATACGGTATGCTTTATGATCCGGAGCTTTTTAAACATTTGGAAAAATACAATTTGAATTTTGATCAGGAGTATGTAATTTCCAGATCTATCGAATGGAAAAACAATGCCGTTACTGCGGACGAGTTTGACCGTGGCGAACGTCAAAAGCTAAATTTGGGTCATACCTTTGGACATTGTGTAGAGAAACTAAGCCAATTCTCCATATCTCACGGTCAGGCTGTTGCTATAGGTATGGACATCGTAACGAAAGCCGCTTGCTCAAAAGGCCTTTGTCAAATTGAAACCTATGAAAAATCACATGCTGTCTTACATGCTTTTGGATTGCCTACATCCACATATTTTTCCGCTTCTGCAATTTATGAATCCATGCTTTCAGATAAAAAACGTTTTGGACAAACATTAAATCTTATCCTCCCAAAAAAGATCGGAAGTTGTGAAATCCATCCGACTCCCATCGACGAATTACAATCTTTTATTGAGGCAGGTTTATAAAATGGATCTGACCGTCTATCCTTCCAAATTACACGGAATAATCAATGCGATCCCCTCAAAATCTCAGGCCCATCGACTACTGATCTGCGCCGCATTTTCTGATGCAGTCACAACACTTTACTGTCCCCAAACCAACCAGGACATTGAAGCAACCGTGGAGTGTCTTAACGCCTTGGGCGCTCAAATCTGCCGTTCTGCGCAAGGGTATTCTGTTATACCTGTTTCTGAGATCCCGAGCAAGACCATTCTGAATTGCAGAGAAAGCGGTTCTACTCTGCGTTTTATGCTCCCGATTGTTGGCGCATTGGGCATTGAGGCTACTTTTCGCCTTGAGGGAAGACTTCCCTATCGCCCTCTTTCCCCGTTGTGGGAAGAAATGGAGAGAATGGGTTGTCACCTTTACAGACCGGATGAAACCTCCGTTAAATGCGCAGGAAGGCTGTCTGCCGGGGAATATAACATCGATGGAGGCGTTTCCAGTCAGTACATAACAGGACTGTTGTTCGCCATGTCCATCATGGACGGAAACAGCACATTAAGAATCACCTGCAAATTAGAATCTGAACCCTATGTGAAAATGACGCAAAAAGCGCTGTCCATATTCGGTGTTAGTTCAGAAGGGTATTCTGTAAGAGGAAGCTTTCCCTTTCGGTCTCCGGGTCAAATCGCTGTAGAGGGAGATTGGAGCAATGCCGCATTTTTTCTTGCGGCAAACGCCCTTGGAAGCGATCTGACCGTATCCGGACTTACAGCTGATTCTCCGCAGGGAGACCGAGTGGTCTGTAGCATCCTGAAAAATCTTCAAAACCACAGGGTGATATCTGCTGCCGATATACCTGACCTAGTACCAATTCTTTCTGTTGTTGCCGCAGCAAAATCCGGTGCTGTATTTACAGATATTCAACGGCTTCGTCTGAAAGAATCAGACCGAGTTGCCTCTGTTGCAGCTATGTTAAACAGTTTTGGCATTTCCACAAACATCACTGATAATACCCTGGAAGTATTTCCAGGGGAATTACACGGATGCACCGTCCAATCCTTTAACGATCACCGTATCGCCATGTCCGCAGCAATCGCTTCAACATTGGCTGATGGACCGGTAACTATTCTTGGAGCAGACTGCGTATCCAAGTCTTATCCCATGTTCTGGGAGGAGTATCAAAAATTAGGAGGACGCTATGAGCAGTACATACGGTGAACATATCCGACTGTCCATATTTGGCCAATCCCATGGTGCCGCCATCGGCATGACACTGGACGGAGTCCCTGCCGGATTAAAAGTTGACCTTGATAAACTTCAATTATTTTTAAACCGCAGAGCACCTGGAAACAACAATTACTCCACCCCCCGCAAGGAAGAAGATCAGCCGGAGATCCTGTCCGGAATACTAAATGGATTCACCTGCGGCTCGCCCATCGCCGCTGTCATCCGCAATTCCGATACCAGGTCAAAGGATTATTCCAATTTGAAAGATTGTCCACGACCCGGCCATGCAGATTATACTGCGCAAATCAAATACAACGGATTTCAGGATGTTGCCGGCGGCGGTCATTTTTCCGGTCGTCTGACTGCTCCTTTATGTATTGCCGGAGGCATGTGCAAGCAGTGGCTCGAGGAAAAAGGCATCCGCATCTCTGCGCACCTTTCCGTTGTTGCCGGAATTGCAGACGATCCCTTATACCTGGATTGGGTCAATCCCAATTTAGATATGATTCAAGAGGATTTTCCAGTTGTGAATCCGGAAGCCGGCGCCAAAATGAGAGAAGCAATTAATAAAGCAAGGCTGGACGGAGACAGCGTAGGTGGAATCATTGAGTGTGTGATCACAGGACTCCCAGCAGGCCTCGGCGATCCCATGTTCGGCGGCATGGAAAGTCGCATCGCGCAGATTGTTTATGGCATTCCCGCCGTAAAAGGAATTGACTTTGGCAGCGGTTTTTCCGGCAGTTATATGCGAGGCAGTCAGAACAATGACGCGTATATTATTGACAACGGTACAGTTCGGACAAAAACAAACAATGCAGGAGGCATTCTGGGCGGTATTACCAACGGCATGCCCCTTGTGTTCCAGACCGCGATCAAGCCTACACCGTCTATCTCCGCTCCCCAGCAGAGCGTTTCACTGAGCAATAGTGCTGAACAGATCATAGAGATAAAAGGCCGCCACGACCCCTGTATTGCCCCCAGAGCCGTTCCTGTTGTGGAAGCTGCTGCTGCGATTGCGGTATTTGATGCGTATCTGGGATCGAAATCATACTAAGGAGTTCAAAAATGGATTTAACAGAAATCAGAAATAAAATCGATGACATAGACGCTGAACTTGTACGCCTGTTTTCTGCGCGTATGGATCTTTCTGCTCAGGTCGCTGACTATAAGAAAGCCAATCATTTGCCTATCTATGTACCCTCCAGAGAGCGAGCTATTTTGCAGGATGTTGCAGAAAAAGCAGGCCCTGAATTTTCTAACTATGCCCGGGTTCTCTATTCCATGATTTTTGAGTTGAGCCGCAGCTATCAGGGTAAACGGAATAACAGTAACAACGAGTTATACAGTAAGATCACAGATTCTATCGAAAAGACTCCTAAGCTTTTTCCCCAAACTCCCATGGTCGCATGCCAGGGTGTAGAAGGTGCTTATGCGCAAATTGCATGTGAGAAAATATTTAAATCTCCAATGATCATGTATTTTAAAAATTTCGATGCTGTATTCAACGCCATTGAACAGGGACTGTGTCAATACGGTATTTTACCTATTGAAAACTCTACTGCAGGATCAGTGAAGAAAGTTTACGATCTTATGATCCACCATAATTTTTCCATCGTGCGAACCTTCCGACTGAAGATCGATCATAATTTGCTTGCTAATCCCGGTACTAAAACAGCAGACAACAAAGAGATTTATTCTCACGAACAAGCGATCAATCAATGCACAGAATTTTTAAAGAAATTCCCTAACGTCAAAATAATACCGGTAGAAAACACCGCTGTTGCCGCCGAATTGGTATCAAAGTCCGGCAGAACAGATGTAGCTGCTCTTTCCAGTCGATCCTGTGAAGAACTTTATGGACTGGAGTGTCTGGCATCATCCGTTCAGGATGAAGGCAACAACAGAACCCGTTTTATTTGCATTAGTAAAAATCTTGAAATATATCCGGGCGCTGATAAAACTAGCATCATGATGATCCTTCCTCATAAACCGGGTGCGCTGTATAAGGTACTTGCCAGAATGTATGTTCTTGGGATCAATGTAATTAAGCTGGAGTCCCGTCCTATTCCTGATCGGGATTTTGAGTTTATGTTTTATTTTGATTTGGAAACATCCATCTACTCTGAGGAATTTGTACAGCTCATGTGTGAATTGGATGATCTATGTGAAGAATTTAAGTATTTAGGCAGCTACACAGAGGTGGTTTAAATGCCATTCGGATTGCTCGGTAAAAAGCTGGGACACAGTTATTCCCCCCAGATTCACAGTTACCTCGCCGACTATTCCTATGTCTTGTTTGAAAAGAAACCGGAAGAATTAAATGAATTTTTTCTAAACGGTGACTTTCAAGGACTTAATGTTACAATTCCATATAAAAAAGATGTTATCCCTTACTGTGCAGAACTATCTTCCCGAGCAAAACAGCTTGGCGCTGTTAACACCATTGTCCGGCGTGCTGACGGATCACTGATTGGTCATAATACGGATTATTTTGGATTCTCCTCTATGGTCAAACGCAGCAACCTTCAGGTTTCCGGAAAAAAGGTGCTGATCCTTGGTAGTGGCGGATCTTCTGTTACAGCCGCTGCTGTCATGGAAGAGCTGGGCGCAAGGGTGGTCATTATCTCCAGGTCAGGTGATAACAATTACACCAATCTACATCGTCACAGTGATGCTTCCGTAATTGTCAACACAACGCCTGTTGGTATGTATCCAAATGTTGGAGTTTCTCCACTGGACCTCTCGCTTTTCCCGAAACTTGAGGGTGTTCTGGATATTATTTATAATCCATCCAGAACCCAGTTGTTATTGGATGCGGAAGCGCGGGGGTTGGTTTCGGAAAACGGTCTTTGGATGCTGGTTGCTCAGGCAAAAGAAAGCGCTGAATGGTTTACCGGCAAAAAAATCCCGGACAGCGAAATCGCGTCGATCCACAATATACTGCGAAGACAAATGGAAAATATCGTGCTGATCGGTATGCCAGGCTCCGGTAAATCTACAATTGGAAGGCTTTTGGCCCAGAAATCAGGCAGACATTTTATTGATGCGGATACGGAAATAGAGAGAAAAGCCAACATGCACATTCCTGAAATCTTCTCAAAATATCAGGAAAACGGTTTTAGAAAATATGAGTCGGAGGTTCTTGCCGATCTGGGCAAACTGTCCGGCATCGTAATTGCAACCGGCGGCGGATGTGTTACAAGAGAAGAAAATTATAATTTTCTTCATCAGAATGGCACGATCGTTTGGCTGCAAAGATCCATTGATCAGCTTGCATCAGAAGGGCGTCCTTTATCGCAAAATGCAGATTTAAAAAACATGTACGCAATCCGTGAACCTATGTATCACAAATTTGCTGACATTGTTTTGCAAAACAATAGCGAACCTAATAATATCGCAGATACCCTTCTTCATATATTGGACAAGGAGAAACAAGAATGAAAATACTGGTTATCAACGGACCAAACATCAACATGCTTGGAATACGGGAACCCGGAATCTATGGAAAGCAGACTTTTTCCGATCTTTTGAATCTCCTGGATGACACTGCAACGGAACTCGGAATCAATGTGGATCAGTATCAATCCAACCATGAAGGCGCTCTTGTAGACAAAATTCAAGAAGCATATGGAACATATGACGGTATTGTCATCAATCCTGCCGCATATACCCACACTTCTATTGCTATTTTAGATGCGCTGAAATCTGTATCCATCCCCGCGGTCGAGGTCCATATATCGGATGTGGACTCCAGAGAGAGCTTCAGAAAAATTTCTTATGCCGGAAAGGCATGCGTAAAGACAATAAAAGGTCTCGGATTAGAAGGATACAGACAAGCCCTTATATATTTATACGATAATTATTGTTAATCGTTTACAATTTAAGGCTGGCAGTTATTTTAACTGCCAGCCTTTTACGATATATTGCAAAAATGACGGAGGAATTCCTGCAAAAATACAAATATTCGGTGTTTAGGTTGCAAATATTAAAATTTACTTAATAATTTTTCATAATATTCACTAATTTATACACACGTTCCACAGGTTTTTCCACAATTATAAAAGGATGTATTCATTAATTAAATTAAATTCATTTGACGATATGGGCGAATTAATACATTTTTATAAAGCAAAAATCAGCATAAGAATAATGATATTTTTTAAAGAATGAAAAAATATAAATAATATCAAAAAGAAACAAATGCAACTAAAAGGAATGCATCCTGCATCATTAAATCATTTCTCCTAAAATGGACTTGGTGGCATAAGCATTTAAGCTCATATCCGCGACATTCCCTGCACGGTATTCGTAATATGCCTGTGCTCCGATCATTGCTGCATTATCACCACAAAGGGACAGAGGCGGTAAATATAGTTCAGCGTCTAAGGATTCAGCCGCCTTACAGAGATCGTTTCGTATTCTGCTGTTTGCGGCAACTCCACCGGCGACCGCAAGTTTTCTATACCCTGTCTGTTTTATTGCAGATACGACCCGAGGAACCAAAGTATCGGATACAGCTGCGGAAAAAGATGCGCACAAGCTATTGATATCCAACGTTTCTCCTACCTGCTCTGCATGATGTATCAAATTCAATGTAGCTGTCTTTAATCCGGAGAAACTCATATCCAGAGGATTTTGACCAGGCTTGGAGCGAGGCAGTACATATTTTGAATCCTCTCCCATTTGCGCTGCTATATCCAAAGCAGCTCCGCCGGGATATGGCATACCCAACACACGAGCAATTTTATCGAAGCACTCCCCTGCCGCATCATCCAGTGTAGTTCCCAGAATCTCCATATGGGTATAATCTTTTACATCTACGATCTGGGTATGTCCACCGGAAACGACCAAGCAAAGAAAAGGCGGTTCAAGCTGTGGATATGCAAGATAATTCGCCGCAATATGACCGCGAATATGATGAACCGGAATTAATGGTTTATTTAATGCAAGCGCAGCTGCCTTTGCAAAATTTACACCAACTAAGACCGCACCTATCAATCCAGGAGCGTAGGTAACTGCAATTGCATCTACTCCCTCGCGAGACAAGCCTGCATTTTTTAATGCCTGCTCCGCCAATCCATAAATTGCCTCTATGTGCATTCTTGAGGCAATTTCAGGAACAACACCACCGTAAATCCTGTGAAGTTCCACTTGGGAAGCAATACAGTCCGTCAATATCTTTCTACCATCGGACACTACCGCAACAGCAGTCTCGTCGCATGAGGATTCTACCGCGAGTATATTCATACCTCCCACTCCTTTCTTAGAATTAATGCATCTTCTCTGGGATTTACATAGTATTTCGGTCTGCAACCTACCTGCAGAAAACCCAGCTTTTCATACAGGTGAATAGCTGGCTCGTTGGAGATGCGTACTTCCAGTGTAAGGCTCTTTACAAATCTTTTCTTCAGATGTTCCACAAGAACATTTACCAGATTCTCTCCGATCCTCTGATGACGATAGTTTTCAGAAACCGCAAGATTCATCATATCCGCCTCATCCAGAACAAACTGAGAACCGACATAACCGACAACCTTATCCCCTTCTATTGCGACAAACCACAAGGAAAGCGGATTGTTCAGCTCAGAGGTAATACTGTGCATACTCCAGGGATTGGAAAAGCAGTTGGCTTCTAATCGGGCAACCTGCTCTACATGGGTTTCATCCATTCTTACATATTTCATTATTTTGCCTCATACCAGCTTTTTCCCCATTTGGCCTCCGCCAAAAGAGGAACGCTCAATTCTGCAACTTGCTGCATCTGATCACTTATAAGCGCAGCAACCGACTGAGCAATTTCTTCCGGACACTCCACGATCAGCTCATCGTGGACCTGCAGAATTAATTTTGCTTCCGGAAACCGTTCCGACAGCGCCTTGTCCACCAAGATCATAGCAAGTTTGATTAAATCTGCTGCTGTGCCTTGAATAGGCGTGTTCAATGCAATTCTCTCTGCACCCTGACGAACCATATAGTTGGTATTCTTTAATTCCGGTATATAACGCCGGCGACCAAACATTGTCTGGGTATATCCTGTTTCTCTGGCACTTTCAACAACTTGCTTCATATAGTCTCGAACGCCGTTATAGTGATTCAGATAACTGTCAATATACGCCTTTGCAGCATACCGGCTGACACCAATATCATCTGCAAGAGAAAACTCAGAGATTCCGTAAACGATACCGAAATTAACTGCCTTAGCATGACGGCGCTGCAAAGGAGTAACAGATTCCGCAGGAACGCCGAATACCTGAGAAGCAGTAACTGTGTGGATGTCCATTCCGCTTCTGAATGCTTCCTGCATAACCTTGTCATCCGCAATATGAGAGAGAACCCGCAGTTCGATCTGACTGTAATCGGCATCGACAAGCACATTGCCCGATTCCGGAATAAACATTTTCCGGATCTCTGCACCCAGGTCCGTGCGTACCGGAATATTTTGCAGGTTAGGCTCTGTGGAAGAAAGTCGCCCGGTGGCTGTCACCAAATTTTGAAAAGTGGTGTGGATGCGGCCATCTTGGCCAATCACCTTCATAAGCCCGTCTGCATAGGTTGATTTCAGTTTTGTAAGCATGCGGTAATCCATAATCGAAGGAATGATCGGATGCTTATCCTTTAGCTTTTCCAAAACATCGGCGTTGGTGGAATATCCGGTTTTTGTTTTCTTGACAGGAGGAAGCTTCAGCTTTTCAAAGAGAATATCTCCCAACTGTTTTGTGGAGTTGATGTTAAATGGCTCTTCGGAATAGGAATAAATAAGTTCTTCGCAAGCAGTTATACGCTCAGAAAGCATTTTCCCAAATTGTTCCAACTGCTTTCTGTCAATCGCAACTCCGCATTTTTCCATGCGATACAGCACGCCGCATAACGGAAGCTCAATATCATTATAAAGGCGCTCCATCCCCTGTTTTCGAATTTCTTCAAGAAGAACCGGGTGTAAGTTCCAGATAGCTTCAGCACAAGCAACTGCATCGCAATCGTCCACACTCACTCCTAGGAAATTGGTTGCAAGCTTTGATATCGGATAATCAGATTGGGATGGATTTAAGTCATATGCCGCTAAAGCGGTATCAAATATTACTTCGCCGATAGAAATGCCAAGATCATCCATCATATGCATAAGGGATTTACTGTCATGGCAAATCACCTGCGCATTTGGACTTAATGAGCGGGAAATAAAGGGCGCCTCCATAGGCGTGAATACACAAACACCTTCAGTCCAGGCAATACCAACAGAACCGTCCGGAGCAATATAAAGTGCATACTGGGAGCAACTTTCAGAAACACTTGACAACCTAGGAAGTGTAGAGCCCCTTTTCTCAGGCTTAGGATCTTCCAGTTCTGCGCCGCGCAGGCCATATTTATCGATAAGACGCACAAACTCAAGTCGTGTAAACAGCTTGTATAGTGCAGAACGGTCTAAGGGCTGAATAATTGCGTCCTTCGGCTCGAAATCGATAGGCGCGTTTGTTCGGATGGTTGCAAGATCATAAGACAAATAAGCGCTTTGTTTCCCGATTTCCAATTTCTCCCGAAGTTTAGGACGGATAGCAGGATCCTCTATATTCTCATAAACTCCGTCCAAGGATCCGTATTTAAGCAGAAGTTCTGTGGCCGTTTTCGGTCCAACACCTGCCACTCCGGGAATATTATCAGAAGAATCACCCATTAGCGCCTTAAGATCAACCATCTTTTTAGGCTCAAATCCATACTCCTCACGGAATTTGTCCTCGTCAAACAAAGTGGCGGTAGTCTGACCGGGTTTGGAAATAACAAGCTTGACATGGACGTTTTTATCGATCAACTGCAGACTGTCCCTGTCACCGGTAACGATCACACATTCCCAGTCATTGTTACTGCAAATTCGACCGACAGTTCCGATCACATCATCTGCTTCCCAACCCTGACACTCATAAATTGGAATATTCATCGCCTGAAGGACCTGCTTCAGGATGGGCATTTGCTGTGCCAATTCCTCGGGCATGGCATGTCTGGTGGCTTTGTATCCTTCGTATTGTTTATGGCGGAAGGTAGGCTCGTGAAGGTCAAAAGCAACGCAAACAGCCTCAGGTTGCTCTTCCTTCTCCATCCGTTCCAGAATATTCAAAAAACCGTAGATTGCATGGGTGTATAATCCGTCCCGGGTCGTCAGCGGTCTGACGCCAAAAAAGGCACGGTTAATTACACTGTTTCCATCCAAAATCAGCAGTTTCATACTCTTCTCCATTTCGCACCCTGAGGGGTGTCAATAATTTCAATACCCATCGCTTTCAATTCATCACGAATCCGATCAGCTTCTGCATAGTTCTTTACTTTTTTTGCTTCTGTACGAGCTGCAACCAACGCATCGATCTCGGGATCAGCAGATACTTCTGCCTCAGCTTGCTCTTTCTTTCTCCATTCCTCAGCAGCGGTGAGCAGGTTCAAGGAAAGAACGCGATCAAAATCTGAAAGGGCAGCCAATTTTGTTGCATCATTGGTTTTGGCCTTCAGTACATCATACAGTGCTGTAATTGCCAAAGAGGTATTCAAATCACCCTTTAATGCGCCAACAAATCGATCCTTGAGCGTCTGGAATACTTCCTTATCTACTTCGCCATCTCCCTTTAAGGACGCAATTTTGGCAATCAATTTATCGTATGCCACAACCGCATTATCGAGATTTTCCCAAGAGAATACAAGATTTCTCCGGTAATGGCTCTGCAAACAGAAAAGTCGGTACGCCATAGGATTATATCCCTTTTTTTCCAAAAGGCTGACTGTAAGAAATTCGCCTTTGGACTTGGACATTTTGCCGTTATCCGTATTCAAATGATGCACATGGAACCAATAATTACACCATTTATGGCCCAGGAAGCTCTCAGACTGGGCGATCTCATTGGTATGATGCGGGAATGCGTTATCGATACCGCCACAGTGAATATCAAGGTCTTCTCCTAAATGCTTTAGAGATATACCGGAACATTCTATATGCCAGCCGGGATATCCTACGCCCCAGGGAGAATCCCACTTAAGCGCCTGATCTTCAAACTTAGATTTTGTAAACCACAAAACAAAGTCATTCTTGTTCCGTTTGTTGGTATCTTCTTCTACGCCTTGACGAACACCGATCGCCAGATCCTCTTCATCATGGTCGTTAAAAACATAATATTTCTCCAGCTTGGATGTATCAAAATACACATTGCCGCCGGCAACATAGGCAAATCCTTTTTCAATCAGTCCGGAAACGATTTGAATAAACTCAGGAATACAGCCGGTAGCAGGCTCAATTACATCCGGCTTTTTAATATTCAGCTTATCACAGTCAGCAAAAAAGGCATCCGTGTAGTACTGAGCGATTTCCATAACGGATTTATTTTCCCGCTTAGCACCCTTCAGCATCTTATCTTCACCGGTATCTGCGTCCGAAGACAGATGTCCAACATCGGTAATATTCATTACACGTTTAACGTTATATCCAAGATAACGAAGGGTCTTTTCCAGAACATCCTCCATAATATAGGTGCGGAGATTGCCAATATGCGCATAATGATATACTGTTGGACCACAGGTATACATCTTAACCAGATCCGGAGAATTTGGTTGAAAAAGCTCTTTTTTATGAGACACAGAATTATACAAATACATATTATATCCTCCAAAAAAACAAATAACGCCTCTTGCACCTTCGGCACAAGAGGCGGGTTATACAACTCGCGGTTCCACTCTCATTTTTCACTCAAATAAAACTCGCTCCCGAATGCACTTTCACAGACCTTCACCGTCCGGGTTTACAGCCAACGACCCAGGCTCTCTGAAGGATATAGTCTGTTACTCTTTTCGTTCACAGCGATATTAAATTCTATAATATTCTACCATTATCAGATAAGGTTTGTCAAGTTTTCCCTATGTCAAATTAAGCAGGATTTCGTTGCATATTGTCATTATGTGTGGTATAGTACTAATATATTACAGCACAATGCTTAAGGAGTGTGAATCCTATGAAAAAGATACTTTCTGTTATTCTTGCTCTCACATTATTATGCGGTATGTGGGGTTGTTCTATGCCGTCCCAACCGGACAGCACTGATAAACAGCCTGTTTCCGAATCCACAGGGCCAGCAACTTCTCCTTCCACTGAGCCCAGCACTCCTCCTGAAAATGACACGCCTGCAATCCCTTCCGCTCCAATGGTTGCCGTATCTATGCCCACCACCACTGTCCATACAAAAGCAGATAACGGTATCGTTATATTTAGTCAAACCAGTCAAGAATTGTCTATGACTCTCAACGACCCTGAGGTGGCAGAGAAAACCATTCTTGATTTTATGAATCGAGTTGAAAGCAAGCACAGCGAAGTTGACAACATTCTTTCAAATGCAACAAATGATTATGATGGCTCGCTTGACTGGAATCCTTACCTGAATCACATCGCATACGATCCTATGCGTTTAGACCAGAATATCTTCAGCCTATTTGGATGCTATGCTATATACCAAGGTTCCATGCATCCTGAAACCCAATTCTTATCTGTAAATTATGATCTTGTTACCGGCAACACATTGAGCCTGGATGATATTTTGACAGATAAAACAACACCCGATGATCTTTATGCGTTGGTCATTGATGAATTGGCGTTGAAAGATAAAGATTACTATCTGTTCAGTGATTATCAGGAGCTGGTAAAACCTTCTTTTGGAACTAATATATTCAGAAGCGAGAATTGGTATCTTTCCGCCAATGGGCTGTGCTTCTTCTTCCAGCCTTACGAAATAGCGCCCTATGCATCCGGCGTAATTGTTGCTGAAATTCCTTATGAGAAGCTCTGGGGCGTTTTGGAGGACGCCTTCTTCCCCGCAGAAACGGGCATCGTTTCCGGTCAAATAGCAGGCAAGCAGTTTTCCAATGTTAAACCTAATGAGTTTTCAAAGTACGGAGAGTTAATTCTGGACGATCAGGCAGATAACATTGTGGTATACACAGACGGAACGATTCAAAATATTCGCATTGAAATTGGAGAATGGTCTGCAAGCGGAGCATATTTTACTCCCCAAAACATTGTATTCGCTGCAACAAGTCTATCTCAAGGTGAAGCTATCTTAATAGAAGCGAAATTGGACAACAAATTACCGTCAATGCGTCTATACTTTGAATCCAACGGAAAAACCGAATGCAGATTCATTGCAAAAGATGAATCTGGTAATATTGTTCTGAAACCATAATTAGAAATACGGAGCATACAATTGTATGCTCCGTATATTTATACTCCCATCACTTCAGCGCGGTATCTTGCAATACCTTTTTCCAGAAGTTCCATCGCTCGCTCCAGTTCCTCCTGTTTACGGACATAAGCAATTCTCACTTCATTAATACCCTTAC
>JAZNZT010000027.1:0-3210 GCA_045595075.1 Faecousia sp. | reverse complement strand
TCCGGTTATTTGTGGGCCCGAACCCCACCACCCCCCCCATCCAAACCCCCTCCGCTTTTGCGGAGTGTTTTTTGCATGGGCGTGATGGGATTCGAAAGGGCGGCCTTGGCTATGCCAAGGCAAAAAACATGCCGGTGGCATGTTTTTTAGCCCGTGGGAGAATCCATGAATCGGCGACTGCAGTCCGTAGGACAGTAGGCGACGATTCATATAAATAGCAGGATACCCCTCCGCAAAAGCGGAGGAGTTTTATTTACCAACACCAAATGCAAAAGGGAACGGATTCTTCGCTGGCGCTCAGAATGACAGAGGGGAACAGAATGGCAGAGCAACGCCCAGATGCTTCGACAAAAATAGCTTGCAATTATTATCCCTATTTGCTATAATGTTCCCACTGTGCAGGGTTCGTATATCGGTAATACAACGGCTTCCCAAGCCGTGAAGGCGGGTTCGACTCCCGTACCCTGCTCCAAACAAAAAACACCCCAATGGGGTGTTTTTTGTTTATGTAGTCACAGAAGGAGCATCCGTAGCGGAGCAACGGATGCTTGATTCCTCCCGGGTAAATGAGTATAATATAGTTACATAAACCGGGATTTTGAGGAAAAGCATTATGACAGGAAAAGAACTTTGGGAAGAATTTATCAAGAAAAACGATCTTCCTGACTGTGAATATGAGCAATGGGCCTTTGGTGTTGCGGCGGATTTGCTTGCCCATTTGGTAGTAACCGGCGAAAAAACAGCGACTGCATCTGCCTACCCGCTGTACAAGCTGGAGAACGAGCCATTGCCCGCAGTGGGAGAATGCAGCGTTATTCTGGATTCCAAGGACAATGCTGTTTGCGTTATTCAAACCGAGAAAGTGTCGGTTATTCCGTTTAATGAGGTAACAGCAGAACATGCCTATAAAGAAGGAGAGGGCGACAGATCCCTGGCCTATTGGAGAGAGGTACACGAGAAATTCTTTACAGAATGCATGAACGAATTCGGGTTGCAATTTACCCCAGATATGAAAGTCGTGTGTGAGGAATTTACAGTGGTCTATAAATAATGGAGGCTTTTAAATGGAGAATCTGGCGTATATTCCGGCAACAGAAAAGGATATTGCCTTTATAAAGGAAGTATATGAAGAGAATATAGACAGTCTGCATGGGGCCCATAGGGATATGGATACATGGAAGAGGCTGCTCTCTGAAAAGGACAGACTATATTATATCGTCAGAGCAGAAGCGCCGGTCGCCTGGTTCAGAATAGACATGGAAGCTGGAGAATTATGGATCGGCATGCTTCAGGTAAGACCTGTTTATCAACGCAGGGGCGTTGGTAAATATATTTTGTCTGTGGCAGAGGATATGGCAAGAGAAAAAGACTGTCACATAATCGGCATCCATACAACAGAAGATAATATGGCGGCCCGGACACTTTATTTGTCGGCAGGTTATGCGATAACGGAAATCGGACCTTGTACAACCGCAGATGGGAAAGAAAGAGTTGGCTATACGTTTCAAAAAGAGATATAAGTCTGAAAACTTTTGCAACCAGAAAGACACCTCGTCGGGGTGTCTTTTTGGTTTTACAATGCATACTTGATTCTGCGCAATCAGATAAGTATAATTCATATATAAACACTTAGACCTTATGGGGGAATAAAGATGAAAAAAACATTGATCGTTGTGGATATGCAAAATGATTTTATAGATATGGCGTTGGGAACGAAAGAGGCAGTTGCCATTGTGCCTAAGGTCAAAGAGAAAATTGCAATGTATATACAAAACGGTGACGAAGTGATTTTTACCCGGGATACCCATTTTGAAGATTATCTTCAGACTGCAGAGGGCAAAAAACTTCCGGTAGAACATTGCATCAAAGGGAGCAGAGGCTGGCAGATCGCAGACGGACTGTATGTAGAAGGCTGCAAAATAATCGACAAGCCCAACTTTGGCTGGCCGAATTGGAAAGAAGAGGAATTGGAAGAAGTTGAGATCATCGGTCTGTGTACAGATATTTGTGTTGTGTCAAACGCGCTGATTATAAAGGCTACGTTTCCGGATGCTCTTGTAAAAGTGGACCGAAACTGCTGCGCCGGCGTAACTGTGCAGACCCATGAGGCGGCTCTGAAAACAATGGAAATGTGCCAAGTGGAAATAATTTAACATCGGGAGAAAAACGATGATCAATACCACTCTGTGTTACATTACCCGTGGGGACGAAGTCCTTATGCTCCACCGGGTAAAAAAGGAAAAGGACATCAATAAGGATAAGTGGATCGGCATCGGCGGCAAATTTGAGGAAAACGAAAGCCCTGATGCGTGCTTGTTACGGGAAACATACGAGGAAACAGGGCTGACGCTGACGAGCTGGAAGTGCCGCGGCGTCGTTACTTTCTTAAATACCGTCTGCGAGGGGGAGTACATGTACCTGTTCACCGCCGACGGCTTTGAAGGAGCCCTTAAGGAATGTGACGAGGGAGAGCTGCAGTGGATCAGCCGGGATTATCTGAATGATCTGCCCAAATGGGAAGGGGATCAGATCTTTCTGGACCTTCTGTGGCAGGACACGCCATTTTTCCTGCTGACGCTGTGTTATGACGGAGACCGTCTGACGGAAGCGGTTCTCAACGGAAAAAAGATAAAATAATCAAAATACAGGGTTTTCAAAGGAAAAAAACTGTGTTATAGTAGACAGAAAAGTGTTTGCGAAAGGAGGAAGATAAATGATCTTCGGCAAACATATCAACCGATATTATCTGCGGTTTTTGCCACTGATCCTGCTGGGGATCGGTGCGCTGGTGGCAGTGGATTATCTGCAGCTGATGATCCCTAATTTATATCAGATGGTCATCAACGGCATGAACGACGGCGTGGTCATCTATCGGGGTGCGGAAACGGTTTTTGATATGGACTTTCTGCTGAACGGGATCTGCATGCCCCTTTTGGGCATTATCGGCTGTATGGTAGCGGGCCGTTTCCTGTGGCGCGTGTGCTTTATGGGCTCTGCCATTTTTATGGAAAACGACATGCGCAGACGGATGTTCGGTCATTGCAAGGATCTTTCTCAGCAGTATTATCAGGTAAATAAGGTGGGCAACCTTATGAGCTTGTTCACCAACGATCTGGACAACCTGCAGGAGTGCTACGGCTGGGGCATCATGGAGTGCTTTGACGCCCTGTTCCTGGGGGGACTGGCGGTTTACAAGATGTACTGCATGGA
>JAZNZT010000026.1:0-35934 GCA_045595075.1 Faecousia sp. | reverse complement strand
CCACACAGAAGGATGCCGCCACAGAAGGAATACTGCACCTGGGGTTTTGCTCCATATAAGCCATTGCCTTGCTGACGATCCGACTCTGGCTGCTCTGCTGTGACTGCTGCATCCGGGGCAGCAGCATTCCCAGCACTGTGTACAATCTGCCGATAGAATCAGCATCTACTGTTTTATTCCAGGAAAGAGGGGCATAGGCCTTCCATATCTGTGGTGTCACGGTCAGCTTTTGGGGGCAGTATCCCCTTCCGGTTCCATCGGGAAGAAACCCAAAGCCCAGAGAATCCAGACTGACCTCCGGCTCGCCGATCCAGTAGGAGTGATACCGGCAGCCCTTGGGAATATAGAACATATCCCCTGTATTCAATTCCACTCTGCCCTTTTCCAACACCAGAAGTCCTCTGCCCTTTTTCATATACCCTAAATAGTGCAGAGGCACACCGGCGCTGTTATCCCGATGGTTGGTATTGCGCAAGTTCATCTCCCGAAAAAGAAAGCTGTTAAAAAATTCTAGGTCTTTCATTCCTGATACACCACCAAAAGTTGTAGGATTTTACCTCTTTTGTAGAGAATACTCTGTTTTCACCCGAAAGTCAATTCTTTATAATAGTGTCAGGAGGTGTTTTTTATGAAACCCATTAAAATTGCCCAGATCGGTATCAGCAAATACAGCCACGGCACCAACATCATGAACAGCATCCGTAAACTGACGGACATTTTTGACTTCGTAGGCTATGTACCTGTGGAGGACGAAAAAGAAAAATTCCGGGAGACTCTGAAAACTATGGAGCCCTACCGGGAGCTGACTCTGGAGGAGGTTCTCTCTGACCCTGAGATCACAGCGGTTACCGTCGAACCGGAGGAGATCCACCTGTGCAAATACGCAACCATGGCAGCAAGAGCAGGCAAGCACATCCACATGGAAAAGCCCGGTGGAACAGATCTAAAGGAATTTGAAGAACTGATCCGCACCGCCAGAGAGCAAAATGTCGTCCTGCACATTGGCTACATGTACCGCTACAACCCTTATGTCAAAGAACTGCTGGAGGATGTCCATTCCGGCAAGCTGGGACAGATCATCAGCGTCGAGGCACAGATGAACTGCATTCACCCGGTACATACCCGTAAATTTCTGAAAAACTTCCCCGGCGGCATGATGTTCTTCCTGGGATGTCATTTGATCGACCTGATCCTGCAGATCCAGGGCAGCCCGAAGCGGATCATCCCGCTGAACAAATCCACCGGCATTGACGGCGTGGACAGTGAGGATTTCGGCATGGCCGTTCTGGAGTACGAAAAGGGCGTGTCCTTTGCCAAGACCAGCGCCATGGAATTAGGCGGCTTTGCCCGGCGTCAACTGGTAGTTACCGGCACTAAGGGGACTGTAGAGTTAAAGCCTTTTGAAATCTATTACGAAGGCGGCGTTATTTCCGAGCTGAAGACCGGCAGAACTACCTACACCGGCGAGAGCTGGGGCGATGCCGGAAGCCGTACCGTCTCCGACGTTTTTGATCGGTACGATCCCATGATGACCGCATTTGCTGCCATGGTCCGGGGCGAAAAGAAAAATCCCTACACCCTGGACTATGAACTGACCCTTTACAAAACCATTCTTGCATGCTGCGGAGGTAACTAAATGAATTACTCTGACAAAAAAGTACTGCTTATCGGCGGCAACGGCACACTGGGAAGACATGTGTGCAACGAGCTTTTGAAGCTGGGCTGCTCTGTGGAGATCCTCTGCCGCAGCGCCTATACATCCGACGACCCCCGGCTGTCCTACCGGCAAGCAAGCGCCAATCTGGAAACTCTTACGGAGCTGCTCCGGGACAACCACTATGACGGCATCGTCAACCTTATGCACTATCCCACTTTAGAGGAATATATCCCTGTTCACAAGGTGCTGATGGGCGGCTCAGACCATCTGATCTTCCTGTCCTCCTACCGGGTATACGCCAATGAGCAAGTTCCCATTACCGAGGAAGCTCCCCGGCTTCTGGAGACCGTGGACGATCCGGACTTCCTTGCCAACGAGACCTATGCTCTGCCCAAGTGCCGGTGCGAGGATTTCATGAAGGCAGAAGACCCCAAGGGTCATTGGACCTCTGTACGGCCCGTGATCTGCTCTTCTCAAAAGCGGTTTGATATCTTCACCCACTCTGACCATTACGTGATCGAGTGCGCCAAAGAAGGGAAAGTACTGCCTGTGCCTGAGGAAGCCCGAAATCTGACTGCCGGTATCGATTGGGCAGGTAATGGCGGCAAGCTGATCGCCCACCTGCTGTTCAAACCCGAGACCTTCGGCGAGTCTTATACGGTATCCACCGGCCAGAATCTGACCTGGGAACAGGTAGCGAATATCTATACCGAACTGTTGGGCGCTCAGTTTGAATGGGTTCCCATGGAGATTTTCCTGGGTGATTCTGCAAACAATCAGAAGCACAGTCCCTGGGCGATCAAATATGACCGGATGTGTGATCGAAAAGTGGATGTATCCAAGATCATGGCTGTCACCGGACTGAAGCCAGAGGATTTCCTGTCCGTAAAGGAAGGTATCGCCATCGAGCTTGCAAAGGTACAAAAATAAAGCGTGGGGAGCTTCGTCTCCCCACTTCTTTATACAAAAAGGGAGCGACCCGAGGGTCGCTCCCTTAAACTTTGGAACAATTATCTGCGTTTTTTCGCAACGGTGATACCCATACCCAGCAGGGATGCCAGTCCGGTGATCACATATGCCACCACACCGGCATCACCGGTGGGAGGAATATCTGCAGGCTCTGTAAGCTGACCGAAGCTGTTGTAGAAGACTGCTGTGTCGCCCATCATGGGAACAAAGCCGTAGATCTCCTCCAGAAGCTCTGTGTCTACCGGGTTACCATTAACAGTGATCTGCGCATCCTCTGCCAGAACGTAACCTTCCTTCAGCTGGATGGAAGCAGCTACCCAGTAGTAATTTCCATAGGCAAAGACATCCTCTTTACCCATGTTATCCGCCTCACTGACCTCTTCCTTCTCACCCACGGACCAAACATGTTCCTCTACCGTGTAGATGGCGTCCTCAGGAACGATGAACTGACCGGGCTTCTTGCCATTTTCAGGCGCATCGATGGTCAGATCCAGCTTATCCACCACAGTCATACCGAAGCTGTACATCTTCAGAGCCATAACGTAGTCTGTATCCACCATCTTAATGCCGGAGGTCATTTCCTTGCCATCAATAAAGATCTTGGTATCCTCGGCAAACTCGTAACCGGTATTGGGCGAGACCTGGATCATCAGATAGTAGACGCTCTTGTCAGCAAATGCGCCGCTGAAGTCCTCCAGGCTCATCAGGCCATTGCACTTGCTCCACGAGGCCATGATCTGATAGTTGGCGCCGCTGGGTGCAGTCATCTGCGGAGCCGATGCCTGATCCCCAACCTTCACATTGGGCAGTTTGGGGATCTCCACCTTGGAAACCACATCCCGGAAGGATACACTGTAAGTCACATCCAGCATAGTGTTCCACCCGTAGAGCCCATAACCTTCGATCTTCTCACCGTTGATATAGATCTCCGGCTCCTCCCCAATGTCATAGCCGTTCACTGCACGGATCGTCAGGCGTAAGCTGTAACGGTCCTTACCGAAGGCACCGGTCAGCGAGCCCTCGCTGCCCTCCCAGCTTGCTTGCTCAATAGTATATTTCGCGCCGGCGGGAACCTTGATCTTATCCATATCCGGTGTCTGACCCAGAGCAGGCTCCGGCATAGTGATATCCACACGGTCGATCGTAGTCATAAAGGAGAACTGCCGAGATATATAGCCTCCGTCTGTACCAAAGCTGCGCTCGGAGGGCTCTTCGCCGTTGACCGTCACTGCAAGTTTATCTTCACTGATGAACTCATAGCCGTCAGCAATCCAGAACTCTACATTCAGGAAATACTTCTTACCGGTCTCGAAAGCAGTGGCCGGCTCGGTGGCCATGGTTTCCGGATTTAGGACCATCCATTGGTAGTCGCTGATCTCATACTTAGCGCCCTGAGGCACAGTGGGGGCAGCAACTGCCGCGCCAATAACAGGAGCAGCAACCGTAATCTCCACCTTCTCCACCAGAGGCTTCAGCGAATAGCGCAGCTCCATAGTAGCAGTACCGTCCTGATTCCGATACATATACGGCCATTGGACTTCCTCACCCTGAAGCACCTGTGTATAGTGACCGTCTCTCAAACCGAAGCCATCATTTGCTTTCAGTGTGATCTGCAGATAGTAAACCTTTCCAGTCTCAAATTTACCGGTGAAGGGATCGTAATTCTCATCGACCCACTGAGTCTTGTCAACAGTAACCGCGCCCTCTTCCAGTTTCACGGCAGGAGCTGTAGCGGCAGTGCCGGCGGTAATGTTCTCGGGGACCTCCAGAACGATCTCCTCCACAAAGCCCTTCTCAGGGGTGGGGATAATATCAACGCTGATCACAACTGTATCTTTGGATATATTAGACCAGCTCCAGCCATAGGGGCAGTTCTCCAACTCGAAATCGGTTTTTTCGAAGCTCATACCCGCCGCAGCCTTCAAGGTGATCTCCAGCATGTAGGAATGAGAAGCGTACTTGGTGTCTGTGGTAGCGACCCAGCTATTGCCGTCATATTCCAAAAGCTGCACATCTTCCACAGTGTAGTCCGCGCCGGAAGGAATTGCGGGCACGGTAACGGTATCGCCGGCCTTCACCTCATTGACACCGGAGATCATCACCCATCCGGTGCTGGGAAGCTGGATCTCGATCCGACCGTCGCCGTATACATCCTTGTAGTCAATACACATGTTGGGATACTTTTCATTCAGGGGACTGTTGCTTGCGTCAACGGCAGCTCCGGAGAAGCCCTGGACATAGTTGGCAAGGACCATGTAGTCCTCCATCACATAATCAAGGACATTGACTGCTCCGTCAAACATAGCAAAGCCGTCGCCCAGATCCCGGAGGGTGTAGTTGTAGCCTGCCAGATTGTAGGTTTCGCCCAGATCCAGGGGTACATAATCATTGATATCCTTATCATAGATATATACATCACACACCCGGTACTGATCGGTAGGACCGCCGATCCAAACGCCCTTATCATCCATTTGAACAGTAGATTCAATATTTGCGTCTATCCGATACCGAAGGCCTGCGACATGGAGGAAACCGCCGATCTCTTCTGCGTAGGTTCCCCTTGCGCCCCATTCCAACGCATCCAGCAGCTGCTGACCGGTAACGGTCTGCAGACAGGCTACATTGCCGAAGGTATGGATTTCCTTCATCGTCTTATAAGTCAGCTCTCCGGTAACGGCCTTATTGCGGACACCGCCACCGTTCATAATGGCAACGTCTACATCCATTCCCATATCATCGAACAGATAGTACAAAGCGTCAGCAGCAAAAGAGCCTGTGTTGGTCTGCTGAAGGCGGACCAGCCGATTGCCGTTTGCATCGTAATTATCCAATGTAACATCTGCTGTGCCGATCTTAACGCCCAAAGCGGTCTCGATCTCGTTCATCCAGTTGGTCTTAATGGCAGCAACCGCTGTATCCGGTGTAGAAGCGGTAACGATAGCGTTGCCTGCATCCAGCAGCTCTGTGGTGATCGCGCCGGTGTCAGCGTCGATGACCATCATACCGATGGCATCAAAGTACTCGCCGGTCTGTGTCAGAACGACCTCATTGCCGGCAGCATCGTTCACTTTCTTATTCTCAACAGTGGAGTGGGAGTGTCCGTCGATAAAAGCATCCAGGCCTTCCACGTTGGCGATGGTCTCCTCGCTGGTCCAGGGCCGGGAGGCCGGGTCGTCACCCAGATGACCCAGCGCAATGATCCTGGTAGCGCCTTCTGCTTCAGCGGCATCGATAGCAGCCTGAACATCCGCATACAGCGCGCTGCCATCCTCTCCGCCGGAGATGCCATAGATGTACTCACCGTTACTATCCTGGAAATACGCAGGAGTAGACTTGGTGAAGGATTCGGGGGTGGTGATGCCGATCAGCGCCACCTTTTCCGCGCCAAGGTCAAAGATCTTATAAGCATCCAGAACATCGGCGCCCCGAACGCCTGCTGTCTCATGGTAGAAGTTGCAGGACAGGTAGGGGTAGCTTGCCCAATTATCCGTGATGTTGATACGACCTTCCATGCCATAATCGAACTCGTGGTTTCCCAGAGTAGCTGCATCATAACCCGCGGCATTCATCAGTTTGATAATGGTTTCACCCTTATCCATAGAGCCAAAGGCTGTGCCCTGGGCATGGTCACCTGCATCCACCAAAAGCACATTCTCATAAAGTGTCTGCAGATAGGTCTTTACGCCGGCGATCACATCATAGCTAATTTCGCCGTCAATGTAGGTATGGACATCGTTGGTGTAAAGGATAACGATGTCATCGGATTTGGCCCCGCCTGCACCCAATACGGGAACTGCCAAAGACAGCAGCAGCGTAAGTACCAATAAAACGGATGCCAGCTTTCGCATAACAATTACCTCCTTGAATTTTTGTGCGCTGGTTATGTGTATACTGTACAGCATTTTTGGTCAAATGTAAATATTTTTTATTTAATTTGCAATATAATTTGCCGGAAAATAAAAAAGTTGGGCTCTCGCCCAACACATTCAGTATAGCATAACAGCTCTGCGCTGTCAATGCAGTTTCTGTCTGATCCGCCATTTTCTCCCTAATGCACGATTTCCCCGTGGTATTCTTATGAAATATCCCATCTTGCGTGAGCAAAAAATCCGTGCTACTATATAGACACAAAGAGGTGATACCAATGATCTAGTACACCCCAGGTTCCCATGAAAAACGGAACCGAAAGACGCTGCATCCCAAAAATCTTCCGATCACATAAATTTCAAGTAAGGCCTAACAAGGAATTCCTAACGGAAGTAATTCACATTTGCCAACGGGAGGTCGCGTCTAATCCGCAGAAAGAGAGGTTAATCAAAGATGCTAGATATTAAGAGTATACAGAAATGACCCCCGGCTTATCACAGTGGTCAGGTGATACAGCCGAGGGTCATTTCTATTTTATGTCACGCCCGGAAAGGGCGCTTTTTTTATGCCCGGTAATTGCTTTTTCCATTTGTATTTGCTATTATATTTTTATCAACAAAAAGGGGCGTGTCCTATGAAAAAGAAATGGATCCTTCTTCCGGTCCTGATGGCCTTATGTCTTTCTCTTATCTTTCCGGTTTATGGCGAAGTCAATGAGCAGCTGGAGCAGCAGATCGTTGAAAGCTGTATCTACAAGGAAACAATCGATCTATCCTCCTATCGGTTGACCGCACGGCAATTAAAGGATGTATTTTTCCATCTGCAGGATACCGGCCGCCTACCCTGGTATGTGTCTGGCCGTTATTCCTATAACTACATGGAAGATACCGGGCTGATAACCGACTTTACCCCGGAGTATATGGACGAGAACGTTTATAACTACGCCCTGTATGAGCAAACAGCTGCCCAAATCATCCACGATACTGTTTTCGAGGGCATGAGCCAGTGGCAGATCGCTTTGTCTATTCATGACTATCTGATTGCTAACAGCGAATACGACGAGAGCTTGGTCTTAGAGGACGGCTACGACCTTATGGTAAGCGGTATATCTGTATGCAACGGCTATGCAGAGGCCTATATGGAGCTTATGAACCGCTGCGGCATCCCCACCATTATTGTCTCCAGTGAACCAATGAACCACTGCTGGAATCTGGTGTGCATTGACGGCAAGTGGTATCATGTGGATGTGACCTGGGATGATCCTATCTCCAATATACACGGTCAGGTGAAACACACCTATTTCCTTTTAACAGACGAGGAGATTCGAGCCGGTGACAACCCCCACTACGCCTGGATAACCGATATTACTTGCACCGACGCCAAATATACCGACGCCTTTTGGAAAGATGTAAACAGTCAGATCTGTTATACCGACAGCGATACCAGCTATCTGCTCCGCACAGAGGACTACACTAACTACATATACAGCCGAAATGAGAATACAGGCAAGGAAACCCTGCTTTACACTGATGAAAAAACCGCTCTGGACATCGGACAGGGAAGCTATTATTATCCCCATCTTGGTCTTTCTCTCCGAAACGGCAAGCTGTATTTCTCCGACACCACCACCTGTTACAGCATGAATACGGATGGCTCTGAGGTGACCCCGGTGTTCCGTTACGATGCTGTCGGCAACGGCAAGTACATCTACGGCATATCTTACTGCGGCAACGCCCTTCAACTTACCCTGCGGACCCATGACAAAACCTTCACCCATATGCCTGTCCCCATGGAAGCCGGGGAGGATCATGATCACAGTTTTACCTCTCAGGTAATCGAGCCCACCTGCATTGCCGGAGGCATGACTGTACACACCTGCGCCTGCGGATTTTCCTACAACAGCCATCCCACCAGACCGGCAGCGCATCAGTATGAGGAAGAAGTGATCCAAAAGCTCACCCTTACTTCTGACGGAGAATCGGTCTTCACCTGCTCCGTCTGCAAAGACAGTTTCACCCAATACTACACCCGCTTTAACCTGATCGATTGGATTATGGAAGAGGATTACCGGATGTATGCCGCCATCGCCATCGGTCTTTGGCTGGTGACCCGGATCTTCCGCGCACTTTTCAGAAAGAAAAAATGAGGTAAAACAATGTACAAAACCATTCTAATTCGAAATGGTCGGATCTTTGACGGAAAGAGGTTCTTCTCCGGGGATGTGCTGGTAGAAAACGGCCGCATCACCCAGCTTGGGGAAATATCTGCCGCCGATGCCTATTTTGCATTTGATGCCACCGGCATGATTGTCTGCCCCGGTCTTGTGGATGTCCATACCCATATGGCCGGCATTACGGAAGAAACCTACGCCGCGCCCCCGGAATCCACCCTGTTTCCCTTCGGTGTCACCGCTGCCATTGAAGCATCTGCCAGCGAAGGTGATCGCAGCATCCTTGACCGACTGATGCTGGATGCACGGGTATTCGTCACCGTGGAGATCAAGGAAGACCGGGCGTATTTCGAAAAGGCCGAAGCCCTTTTGAAAGCCTTCGGTGACCGGGTCATCGGTGTGAAGGTGTTCTTCGATACCGCCAAGCCGGAGCTACGCTCCATTACACCTTTGGCGCAGGCAGTATCCTTTGCCGCCGAACGGAATCTAAAAGTCATGGTCCACAGCACCGGTAGTCCCGTACCCATGACGGACATCGTTAACACCCTCCAGCCCGGAGATATCCTCTCCCACTTCTATCACGGCGGTCGAAACCGCTGCGACGAGAAGGATTTTGAAAGTTATCATCTCGCCAAGGAAAAGGGGGTCGTGATCGATGTAGGCTTGGCAGGTCATATCCATACAGATTTCGCCCTGCTGCAAAAAGCCATTGACCGGGGCTTCCTTCCGGATACTCTTGGCTCGGACATTACCTGTCTGAGTGCTTTCACCAGAGGTGGCAATTACGGTCTGACCCTATGTATGAGCATTTTGAAGAACATGGGCGTAGCAGAAGAAAAACTATTGCCCATGGTTACAACGACTGCTGCCAAAGCCGCCGGCATGGCGGATAAATGGGGCGCACTGAAAGTCGGTGATATGGCTAACATCGCCGTTCTGGACTGGGGTGCAAATCCCTACCACTTCCGGGAAAACCCGGCAAATACCGTGTCCGGTACTGACGGCTACCGCTGCCGCCTCACCGTCTGCCAGGGCAAAGTGGTCTATCGCAGTATATAACCGCGCCACATCATCCCAGCATGCCCCCTCTGTTGAGGGGGCATATTTCTTTGTTCTCATTTGTAAACTTTTTTCATTCCCCTTGCATTTATTTCCACATATCTGTAAAATAAGAGTTTAGAAACAATAACCCTAAAGGAGGAGACGCCGCCATATGATAAAACGGCTTGCCCGGTGTGTCCGGGAATATAAATGGGCAACCCTCTTAAGCCCTATATGCATGATCGGCGAGGTCGCCATGGAGGTGCTGATCCCACTGATCATGGCAAACCTCTATGACTACGGTATTGAGATGCAAAATATGCAGGTGGTGATCACCCGGTCGTTGCAGCTGGTGCTGTGCGCCCTGTGCAGCCTTGGCTTCGGCGTGGCATCTGCCAATTTTGCCTCCCGGGCGGGCACAGGCTTTGCCAAAAATCTGCGGCACGATATGTTTTATCGCGTTCAGAATTTCAGCTTTTCCAATATAGACCGGTTTTCCACCGCCTCTATCGTGACCCGTCTGACCTCTGATGTGGCAAATCTGCAGATGACCTTCCAGATGATGATCCGCATGGCCATCCGCAGTCCCATGATGCTGATTCTTGCCATGTTCTCTGCCATGAATATCAATGTGCGACTGAGTCTGGTATTCTGCATTGCTCTGCCGGTGCTGGTCTTTGCTTTGGTGATGCTTGTCCCCTTTGTGTTCAAGATCTTTGACCGGGTATTCAAAACCTACGATAAGCTCAACAATGTGGTCCGGGAAAATGTTCACGGCATTCGGGTAGTCAAATCCTTTGTCCGAGAGGAAAAGGAGACAGAAAAGTTCACATCCATCTCCGGCTCAATCTTTGCCGACTTCTGCAAGGCTGAACGGATCATGGCGCTCAACGGTCCTATTATGCAGCTGTGTGTTTACGGGTGTATGCTTGCCATCTCCTGGTTTGGTGCCCGGATGGTGGTCGCTTCCGGCAACAATCCGGCTTTGGGACTGACCACCGGTCAGCTCAGCTCCATGTTTACATACACCACTCAGATCCTGTCCTCTCTGATGATGCTGTCCATGGTCTTTGTAATGCTGACCATGAGCCGGGCTCCCCTGAAGCGGTGCTATCAGGTCCTCACCGAAGAACCGGATCTTACCTCTCCTTCGGAAAACGCCGTCACGGAAGTATCCGACGGCTCTATCGATTTTGAAAATGTTGGCTTCCGATACTCTGCCAAGGCAAAGCACCGGGCATTAAAGGAAGTGAGCCTGCACATCCCCAGCGGTGCTACCGTGGGCATTCTGGGCGGCACCGGTTCTTCCAAAACCACCCTTGTCCAGCTGATCCCCCGGCTATACGATGTGACCGAAGGCTGTGTGAAGGTAGGCGGTGTGGATGTTCGGGATTACGATCTGGAGGTACTCCGGGACAACGTTGCCATGGTGCTTCAGAAAAACGTTTTGTTCTCCGGCTCTATCAAGGAAAATCTCCGCTGGGGCAATCCCCACGCCACCGACGAGGAGTTGGAGCATGCCTGCCGTCTTGCCTGCGCTCACGATTTCATCGTGTCCTTCCCCAAGGGATATGACACCCACATCGAACAGGGCGGAACAAACGTGTCCGGCGGACAGAAGCAGCGGCTGTGCATCGCCCGCGCTCTGCTGAAAAAGCCAAAGATCCTGATCCTGGACGATTCCACCTCCGCGGTAGATACCCAAACCGACGCCATGATCCGCAAGGCTTTCCGGGAGGAGATCCCGGGAACCACCAAGCTGATCATCGCCCAGCGGATATCCTCTGTACAGGATGCGGATATGATCGTGATCCTGGACGGTGGCAAAGTCACCGATGTCGGCACCCACGATCAACTCATGGCATCCTCGGAGATCTACCGGGAAGTCTTTGAATCCCAGAGAAAGGGGGATGATGCGTAATGCCTCCTGTAAGAATGCGCGGCGACGGCCGCAAGGCAAAAAATCCCGGCAAGACCCTGCTGCGGCTTCTGGGCTATATGCGTAAATACATTCCCCTTTTGATCCTGGTGTTTATCTGCATCATCGTTGCCGCAGTGGCACAAACCAAAGGCAGCGAGTCCATCGGCACTCTTGTTGACGATTACATCCTGCCCATGGTGGCATCCGGCTCTGCGGATTTCACTCCCATTGCCAGGTATCTTCTGGGTATTGCAGGGATCTTCCTTGCCGGCATGGTGGCATCCTTTTTGAACCAGTTCATTATGGTCACCGTCAGTCAAAGCACCCAGCGGATCATTCGGGACGAGATGTTTACCAAAATGCAGCGTCTTCCCCTGCGCTACTTCGATTCCAACACCGCAGGCAATATTATGTCCCGCTACACCAGCGATATCGACACCCTGCGGCAGATGCTCTCCCAGTCCATCCCCCAGTGCATCAGCTCCATTATCACCCTGATCGTGGTATTTTCCGCCATGCTCAGAGCTTCCTGGATCCTCACCTGTGTGATCCTTGTCACCGTCAGCTGCATCCTTCTTATCACTGTGAAGATCGTAGGAAAATCCTCCAAGTTCTTCATCGGTCAGCAGCGTTCTCTGGGTGCTCTCAACGGCTATGTAGAGGAGATGATCACCGGACAGAAGGTGGTCAAGGTCTTTAATCACGAATCCGCCTGCAAAGAGGAATTTGACAAGCTGAACGGGATCCTGTGCGAAAACGCCTATACTGCCGGGCGGCTGTCCAATATGATGGGCCCGGTAAATAACAATCTGGGTTATATTCAGTACGCAGTTCTCGCCATTGTCGGCGGTATCCTGGCTGTCAGCTCCAAAGGTGAGCTGCTTAGCTTGGGAAGCCTGATGACTTTTATGCTCCTGTCCCGGACCTTCAACCAGCCTATTGCCCAGATTTCCAACCAGATCAACTCTATCGTTATGGCGCTTGCCGGCGCGGAGCGGGTATTTGAGCTGATGGACGAAGAGCCGGAGGTGGACAACGGCTATGTGACCCTGGTCAACTGCCGGATTGCAGAGGACGGCACTGTGACAGAATGCGCTGAGCGTACCGGTCACTGGGCATGGAAGCATCCCCACCAGGCAGACGGCACTGTGACTTACACGGAACTCAAGGGCGATATCGTCATGGATTCTGTGGACTTCGGCTATGTGCCGGATAAGCAGGTGCTCTACGATGTGACATTGTATGCCCATCCGGGTCAGAAGATCGCCTTTGTAGGCGCTACCGGCGCCGGCAAGACCACCGTCACTAACCTTATTAACCGGTTCTATGACATTGCTGACGGAAAGATCCGCTATGACGGCATCAACATCAACAAGATCAAAAAGCCGGATCTGCGGCGAAGCCTGGGTGTGGTTTTGCAGGATACCAATCTGTTCACCGGCACGGTAATGGACAACATTCGCTACGGTAAGCTGGATGCCACTGACGAGGAATGTATCCAGGCGGCAAAACTGGCAAACGCCCACGACTTCATCACCCGGCTTCCCGAGGGCTACGACACCGAGCTGACCGGCAACGGAGCAAGCCTTTCTCAGGGTCAGCGACAGCTGATCGCCATTGCCCGGGCGGCGGTGGCAGATCCCCCGGTGATGATCCTGGACGAAGCTACCTCCTCTATTGATACCCGTACAGAAGCCCTGGTACAGAAGGGTATGGACGCGCTGATGCAGGGCAGGACTACCTTTGTCATCGCCCACCGGTTGTCTACCGTCATGAACTCCGACTGTATCATGGTCCTGGATCACGGCAGGATCATTGAGCGTGGCACCCATGAAGATCTGATTGCCCAGAAGGGCACCTACTACCGACTTTACACTGGTGCCTTTGAGCTGGAATAAGAAATCGCCTTGTGGATAGTTCCACAAGGCGATTTTTTACTGTCTTAGCAAAGCTTTGCGCCGGCGGGGATGGCATCATCCACCATCAAAAGGTTCAGCTTTTCCTCACCCTTCTCGGTGTGGACTGCGGAGATCAGCATGCCGCAGGACTCCCGACCCATCATCTTCCGGGGAGGCAGGTTTGTGATCGCCACCAGGGTCTTGCCGATGAGTTCCTCAGGCTTATAGTACTTGGCAATACCGGAGAGGATCTGCCGGTCTGTGCCTGTGCCGTCGTCCAAGGTGAACTGCAAAAGCTTATCGCTTTTTTTCACCGGCTGGCAATCCTTGACCTTCACCGCCCGGAAATCGGACTTACAGAAGGTATCGAAATCCACTGTTTCCTCTGCGTAAGGCTCTATTTCAATGGCAGGAAGTTTTTCCTTTGCCTTGGCAGCATTAAAGGCTTCGATCTCCTCCATCTTCTTCACAGGATCCAGACGGGCAAACAGGATCTCACCTGCACCGACCTTAATGCCGCTGGGCAGCACGCCGAAGGAAGTCAGGCTCTCCAGACCACCGTTTTCTACATTGATCTGAGCCAGGATGCGGTCAGAGGTATCGGGCAGGAAGGGCTTCAGGGCAATGGCCGCAAAACGGATAGCCTCCAGCAGATTATACAGCACAGTACCCAGACGGGGCTTGGTTTCCTCAGACTTTGCCAATGCCCAAGGCATAGTCTCGTCAATATACTTATTGGCACGGCGCAGAAGAACGAAGATCTCGTCCAAAGCATCTGCCACCTTCAGCTCGTTCATCTTTGCCTCAACCTTTCCGGGCATAGCCAGAGCCACGGCCTTCAGTTCCTCATCCAGAGCATCAGGGGCGTTGGGTGTCTGGATCACGCCATCAAAGTACTTATTGCTCATTGCAACCGTACGGTTGACCAGGTTGCCCAGAATATTTGCCAGCTCGGAATTGATCCGCTCAATGATCAGATCATAGGTCATAATGCCGTCAGAAGCATAGGGCATCTCATGGAGTACAAAGTAACGGACTGCATCCACGCCGAACAGCTCCACCAGATCGTCAGCATAGATCATATTGCCCTTAGACTTGCTCATCTTGTCGCCCTTGACCAGCAGCCAGGGATGACCAAAGACCTGCTTGGGCAGCTCCTCACCCATGCTCATCAGGAAGATAGGCCAGTAGATGGTATGGAAACGGACAATGTCCTTACCGATCAAATGCAGGTCTGCAGGCCAGAATTTCTTGTAATGCTCGTCATGGTTTCCGTCGGGATCATAGCCGCAGAAAGTGATATAGTTGCTCAGAGCATCCAGCCATACATAACTGACATGGCCGGGTGCGAAAGTCAGAGGTACACCCCAGGTAAAGCTGGAGCGGGACACACACAGATCCTGCAGACCGGGTTTTAAGAAGTTGTTGATCATCTCATTCTTCCGGCTCTCGGGTTGGATGAAATCCGGATGGGTCTCGATGTGCTCCAGCAGACGGTCTGCGTACTTGCTCATCTTGAAGAAATATGCCTCTTCCTCAGCATCCTTACATTCCCGTCCGCAGTCGGGGCACTTGCCATCCACAAGCTGGCTTTCTGTCCAGAAAGACTCACAGGGAGTACAGTACTTACCCACATACTTACCCTTGTAGATGTCGCCTTTCTCGTACATCCGCTCAAATATCTTCTGCACTTTTGTCTTATGCTCCGGATCGGTGGTGCGGACAAAACGATCATAGGTGGTGTTCATCAGATCCCAGATTCCCTTGATCTCACCGGCAACATTGTCCACATACTCCTGAGGACTGATACCGGCAGCTTCAGCCTTCTCCTGGATCTTCTGCCCGTGCTCGTCAGTTCCGGTCTGGAAATACACATCATAACCGGCCTGCCGCTTATAACGGGCAATCGCGTCTGCCAGCACGACCTCATAGGTGTTGCCAATATGGGGTTTTGCAGATGTGTAAGCAATCGCTGTGGAAATGTAATAGGGTTTCTTTTCAGTCATTTTCTTTCCTCCTGTAATCATGAAAAATCGCCCCTGCTGACGCAAGGGCGATAAAATTTACCGCGGTACCACCTTGATTCGCACAAAAATGTGCCTCAATGCGCGATAACGGGCGCACCCGCAACCGCCTAAATATCGACGGCTAAGCTCCAAGACCATGTTCGCCGGGTTCCTCCGTGCCCCTTCTCACCTGCCGGGGCTCTCTGACCGAAATCTGCCGGTTACTCTTCTTTTCACAGCTTTTTCAAGTATCGAAAGCATTATATCCTTTTATACCACATTTTGTCAACCCCCAAGCCTTCTCCCTGAGGAGAAGGTGGCACGGCGACAGCCGTGCCGGATGTGGCAATCCGTCCACTCATTGTCAATTACAGTGCAACATCCTTCTTCGTCAGCCACATAGCAACCGCCACAGCGCTGACACCGCCGGCAAGCTTGCCCGCAATTACCGCCGGCAGCATCTCCGGAGCAAACCCTGCGGTAAAGCCCAGATGATCGCCGAATACAAAAGCCGCTGATACCGCAAAGGCGATATTTACCACCTTGCCCCGGCGGTCCATATCCTTAACCATACCGAAGGTGGCAATGGAGTTGGCAAGGCTGGCGATCAGCCCTGCCGCTGCAGTATCATTGATCCCCAAGAGCCTGCCCAGCTTCAAAAGGGGCTTTTTCAAAAGTCTGGTGATCACATAGACCAGAGGAAATGCGCCGGCAAGGACAATGGCGATAGCTCCCACTGTCAGAAAACCATCCTCCACTGGTGCCATGCCGGGAATTATCGCAAAACCGGTAAGACTTTGAAAAATTGCCGCCGCTAAACCGACGGTGATCATCGCCACCACCAGCTTGCCAAAAATGCCGAAGCCTTTGATCATCGCCTTTTCCGCTTTCCACAGACCAATGGCAATCAGCGCGGCGATGACAACCACCGGTATAAGATTCCGCAAAATCATCCCGATTGCAAAACCAGCTGTCAGTCCACCCACCAGGATTCCTACCGGGATAGTCACAAGGCCTGCCAGAACACCCTTTGCAAGAGCAGGGCGGTCCTGTGGTGCAAGGATTCCCATTGCTACGGGAATGGTGAACACAATGGTAGCGCCCAGCATCGAGCCGCCCAGCACGCCGCCTAAAAGCGCTGCCTGTGGATCAGCGGCCAGCTCCTGCGCCAGCGCCGCGCCGCCCATATCGCAGGCCAGGATCGTACCGGCAAACATAGCAGGGTCTGCCCCCAGAAATTCATATACCGGAACGACAACCGGACGCAAAAGGGATGCCAGCACCGGGGCAAGAGCAATAATACCCACCATGGCAAGGGCAAGCGATCCCATGGCAAGGATGCCGTTTTCAAATTCCTGTCCAAGCCCCAGCTTGTTTCCCAAAATGCGGTCAACGGCGCCGATCACCGCAAAACCGGCCATCACCGCAATCAAAATCTCATGGGCGGACATACGCACCCTCCTCTACTTCTTTTGCTCCATATCTAAAATGGCCACAACAGCTGCATCCACCGGCGCTTCCATAGAAAACCGGGACGCCACTGTTCCTGTGACCAGCAACACTCTATCGCCGTTGCCTGCGCCTACATGGTCTGCCGCCACCACTTCTCCCTCTGGGGTCTGTACCACCAGAAAGGTCTGCCCCATAAGACAGGATGCCTTCCGGGTGGACCATACCGCCCCGGTTACTGTTCCGATCTTCATTCCGTTCCCTCCAAAATTTCCTTTGCCAGCGGCGTCAGCACCGCTCCCGGACCGGGCTGTTTCCCCGCTGCCCGCATAGCCCGGGCCTCCTGGGCTGTAATCAACTTTTTTTGACCGCCGTCGGTAAACACCACACCCCAGCTTTTCAGCTCCCGGCGCTTAGATGCCAGCGCCGCCGCCAACCCCCGGTTTCGGGGGGCATCGGGGAGTCCAGGCGCATACAGCACCACCGGCTTTCCCTCAGCGAGGGCGGACAGCGCCGCCTCTTGGGAAAAGTGTAATAACTGTCCCAGGGTCAATGACCCGATGACCACCGCATCATGCGCGCCCTCCCGGACATAGGTATACCCCATGGAGCAAACCGGTTCTTCCCCAATCAGCAATGCTTTCATGGCAAGATCCTCCCCAAATCTCCCGAGCGGAAACCGCAAGCGTTGGCCTCGTCATAATCCAAGTGAACAAAGGTATCAAAATCCGGGCTGACCCGGATCACCACATCGTCAAAGATCACCGGACGATCTGTGTAGGTTTGCAGCTTCACCACCTGCTTATCCTTTACCCCAAACCGGGCGGCATCGGCAGGGGTCATGTGGATATGCCGCTGGGCGGCGATGACACCCTGCTCCAGCTTCACCACCCCGCAAGGGCCAACCAAGGTTGCCCCGGGACTGTCCTGTACTGACCCGGACAGCCGCACCGGCGGCTGAATGCCCAAAGTCCGTCCGTCAGTAAGAGAAATCTCCACCTGAGCCTCTTTTCGTTCCGGACCGAGGACTGCAACTTTCCGAAACTCCCCCTTGGGTCCCATCACTGTCACCCGCTCGTTGGCCAGATACTGCCCAGGCTGTGACAGGGGGCGACTGGGGGTCAGGCTGTGACCGAAGAGGATCTGCGCCTGCTCTTTTGTCACATGGATGTGCCTGCCCGAAGCCTCCAGTTCCACGAAGATCCTGTCCAGCACCGCCTGCGCCAAAGCCTCCAATTCCATAACATCAACTCCAAACTGAATTGACAATTGATAATTGACAATTGACAATTATTTTCTCTGCGCCTTTTCCCGGATCATGAGAATATACAGCATACTGCTCAGCCGGTTTAAGACTCGCAGCAGATCCGTCCTGGTAGGGTTGCCCTCCCGGTCAGTAAAGGCGTCTACCGCCAAGAGTTCTGCTTGTCTTGCAGCGCACCGGGCGCGGTTAAGCTGCAGGATCACTGCCCCATCCCCCGCGCTGGGCATAAAATGAGGCTGTCCATAAAATTCCTGAGGGCGGTGACTGTGCTGCCGCAGCTCGTCCATTGTCAAGCCGCACAGAGGAGCATCCTCTGCCGGCTCTTCCAGTACATCCCATCGGATCAACTTTCGCGTCAGCTCCAAAATCTCCCCCAGCTGCCGGCGCAATTCCTCCCCGGCAGATACCTGACAGAGCAAAAGCTCCGCCTCCAGCATATCCACCGCCCCCCGGAAAGCGATCCGGGGATGGGTCTTGGACACCAATACATTCCCGTTCAAATGGGTCATGTGCTCCGGTTTTGACCTGACCTCGCCGCCGGATAGCAGCCGGTAAACATCCGGCTTCGCCTGCTCTGCGGACAAAATCTCGATCCTCTCCCGGGCAAGGAAATCCCTTGCCCCAGAGGTCAGCTGATCCCCTTTTCCAAGGTAAAAGACCCGCTTGCCATCCCGGTTGCGAATGTTATCTCGGACTGCGTCAAGGGTGTAGAGCATTACTTGCTTGCCTGTCCGCCGCTCTGGCTCAGCCGTCCGTTGGGCAGAATAGCATCCACCTCAGTGTGGGGTCTTGCGATCACATGGACGCTCACCAGCTCTCCTACCTTTTCCGCTGCTGCAGCGCCGGCATCGGTGGCAGCCTTCACTGCGCCTACATCGCCACGGACCATAACGGTGACCAAACCGCCGCCTACCTGCTCCTTACCAACCAGCTGCACATTAGCAGACTTGACCATCGCATCGGCAGCCTCGATTGCGCCGATCAGACCCTTTGTTTCGATCATACCCAGAGAATTTGTGTTCATAATTTTTCGTCCTTTCCCTTATTTCAAGCGTTCCAGAATTTTTGCTGTGAGCATATCAATAAGCCCCTCATCCACACATGGCTTATCCACTTTTTTATTCTCCGCGCCCCAAGCTACCCTACGGATGTTAATGAGATCCAGAGGAGAGATGTTATTGGAGGAGGAACTGCCACCTACTGCGCCGCAACCAAGGGTCAGCGCAGGGAACAGTCCCGTAGTCGCTCCAATACCGCCCAACGCTGCGGGAGTATTCACAAGAAACCGACTCACCGGGATCTTCAAAGCGAATTTCCGCACCACCTGCATATCCTCAGCATGCATGGCAAAGGTGTGCCCGCTGCCCTCATGGGTCAGCACCTCTACCGCCTTGGCAAGGACTGCGTCCTCGCTGTCCATGACGAAAAACGCCAGTACCGGGCACAGCTTTTCCATAGAGTAGGGCCGGGTAGGACCTGCCTCCTGCTCCCGGGCAACCAGAATTTTGGTATCCCCGGGAACGGATATCCCCGCCATTTCCGCCAGTCGGGTGGCAGGCTTGCCTACGATCTCCGGGTTCAATGCCCCGGTAGGACGGAACAGCAGCTTTGCCAGTCTACCTGCCTCCTCGGTATTCATGAAATAGAAGCCTCGGCGCTTTGCCTCTGCCCGGACCTGCTCCTCCATATCCTTCTCCACGATAATGCTCTGCTCTGAAGCGCATACCGTACCGTAGTCAAAGGTCTTGGACCGGAGAATGCAGTCGATGGCTCTTGCTACATCCGCCGAGTGGTGGATATAGGCCGGACCATTGCCCGCGCCTACGCCGATTGCCGGCTTACCTGAAGAATAGGCCGCCCGGACCATCCCCGGTCCACCGGTAGCCAAGATCAGCCGCACCTGCTGCGCCCCCATCAACTCCTGACAGCCTGCCATGGAGGGGATGCTCAAGCACCCAACGCTTCCCTCCGGCGCGCCGGCGGCCTCCGCCGCCTTGGCTGCGATCTGCGCGGCTTTTAAGGTGCAGCCAACGGCCTTGGGGTGTGGAGAAAACACGATGCTGTTGCCAGCTTTTAAGGCGATCATGGATTTATAGCATACCGTAGAGGTTGGGTTGGTGCTGGGGACGATGGCGGCGATCACGCCCACAGGAACGCCTATCTCCCATAGCTTTTCCTTGGGATCTTCTTTTAATACGCCCACAGTTTTCATATCCCGCACCGCATCTGCCACGCGCTTGGATGCAAACTGGTTTTTTATGGTCTTATCCTCGGCATTACCGAAGCCTGTCTCCTTGGCCGCCATTTCCGCCAGCTCCCGGGCAGATTCGTGGAATGCTTTTGCCACCGCTTCCACAATGGCATCTAATTGCGCTTGGGTCATATTGGACAGACGGATCTGCGCCTGCTCTGCTTTTTTGGCAAGGCATCGGGCCTCCTGCCGGGCCTGTAAATCTTTATCCATTTCCATTCTTATTCTCCTTTCGGATGTGCCGCCACCTCGGCAACTGCCGCAGCAAAAGCGGCACAGGCAGCGTCACAGGCAGACTGTGTTCCGCTGAGCAGACCCCCACCAAAATTTGTTTCGCTAGGGGGTGCATATAGTTTACATAACTTTACATCTGCCGCCTTCAGCGCTGCATCCATGGCGTACATACTCTCCAGAGGTGGGGCGATGAGATACGCCAAAGGCGTACCCTCCTCCACTCCGGCTTCGGCGGCAAGGTATGAGCCGCTACGGCTGACGGTATAAGCAAGGTAAGGCACTTCTCCAGCCACCTCAAAGCCGATATGCTGCAGAGCGCTCAGCGCTGCCTCCATGCCGCTGCGCACTGTTCCGGGGGTAGGTCCGGCCAGAATGCCTATGACCTCTCCTGCGTTGGGATTGGAGGCATTTGCCGCTCCGGCATAAAAGCTACGCCCGTAGCAGACCTTTACATCTGCCGCCTTGGTTGCCTCGTCCAAAGCGATATAGGTGGCATCGTCAGAATCGGTAGTGAGCATGGCCAGCGCCGGATACCCCTTAGGCGCGCCCAGCGCTTTGGCAAGGGCAGGTGTGGCATTGGCAAGATACCGCACCGCCAGAACCTTTACCGGGATCATACTGCGCCCTCCAGATGCAGCCCCACACCGGAGACTTTTTTCTTCAAAATGGTGTCGATGAGCTCCGCCACATGGGCGCCCGCCTCCACCGCCGGTGTACCCTGGGCATGGATGTTACTGACCACAGTGCGGCTGGATTCCGACACCCCGGTGTGGGGCTTGTAGGTGATATAGGCGGACATGCTCTTGTCCGTCACAAGGCCGGGTCGCTCGCCTACCAGCACGCACACCAACTCGCACCCGGTGACATCTCCCACCGCATCTCCCGCGCCTACCCGGCAGTAGCGGACGAAGATTGCCTTGCCGGTATCGATACCCCGGACTTTTAGTCCATCCCGAATCGCCGCCATACAGTCCATAGCATTGGCAAGAATGGCAGCAGAAGACAAACCGTCACCGATAACGATCTGCACCCGGGGCGTTCCGGAAACGGCAGCTTTGATCTTCTGCCGGTTTTCCTCGTCAAAGGTCCTGCCCATATCCGGTCTTGTAAGATACTGATCCTTGTCCTTGCACTTGGTCTGCACTGCCACAAGACCGTTCTTTTCGGCAAAATCCTCCGGCACCTGAGAGAACACCGCATCCTGGGCCGCCGCATGATCCGCCCGGAAGCGGAGCATGGTCAGTGTCTTATACCGAGGCCCGGCCTTTCCCGACCCCAACCGGGCAGGGGTTCTTTCCTTTAGCCGCCGGAAACCTTTTTCCGCTGCCGGCCGTTCTACCAAATACAGCTTTCTAAGATCCAGTTTGGAGATATCCTCCACGAAATCCCCGTCGTGGTAGTGGGTATCTTTTTGCTCCGGACCGGGATCTCGTGGCTTATAGTCGCTTCCCTTGACCATAGGTTCATTCCCCATGGTCTGTAAGATCTCCGCTACCATAGCGGACAGTTCCTGTTTATTCATACTGCTCCCTTTCCAATGATTGTTTGCCCTCTGCCTCCCTCTGATGAGGGAGGTGGCTGCCTTTTGGCAGCCGGAGGGAGAGAATACGGATTCTTCAGTCCCCTTCGGCTTCGCTCAGGGTCCTTCAGAATGACACGGCAATCTTAACTCTTAGGTGTCATTCTGAGCGCCAGCGAAGAATCCGTTTCTCCTATACCCCCTCCTGGGAGGGGGTGTCAGCAAAGCTGACGGGGGTGGGGCAATCCCCGCCCTGCTCTCAAAATAACAAACTCGAGCCGTCGCCGGCTTTTTGGGTCAGCCTGCCGTTTTCCACAAAGCCCATCTTCTCCAGCCATTGCTGGAACTCCGGAATGGCCGTTTTTCCCGTCAGCTCCCGCAATGCGGCAGTCTCCCGGAAACCGGTGGTCTGGTAGTTGAGCATAATATCGTCGCCGTGAGGGATGCCCATAAAGTAGTTACACCCCGCCACCGTGAGTAAGGTCGCCAAATTCTCAATATCATTTTGGTCTGCCTTCATGTGGTTGGTGTAGCAGCAGTCGCAGCCCATGGAGATACCGGTAAGCTTACCCATGAAGTGATCCTCAAGACCCGCCCGGGTAACCTGCCGGGCATCGTAGAGATACTCCGGACCGATAAAGCCTACGACCGTATTCACCAAAAACGGCTGATACCGCTTGGCAAAGCCGTAGCATCGGGCCTCCATAGTCACCTGATCGGTATCGAAATGGGCATCCGAGGAAAGCTCCGATCCCTGTCCTGTTTCAAAGTACATCACGTTCGGTCCTTCTGCTGTACCCTCGTGGAGCAGCAGCTGTCGCGCTTCCTCTAAGGTCGCCCCGGAAAAACCGAAGGCCTCGTTACCCTTCTGACTGCCGGCAATGGATTGGAAAATAAGGTCACAGGGCGCGCCGTCACGAACCGCCTTCATTTGGGCGGTCACATGGGCAAGGACACATATCTGAGTAGGAATATTCCAGTGCTCCTTGATCTCCTGAAACCGACGCAGGACTTTACCCACCTGCTCCGGAGAATCAGTCACCGGATTTAAGCCGATCACCGCATCGCCTGCACCGAAGCTAAGACCCTCCAAGGTAGATGCAGTAATGCCGTCGGGATCGTCGGTGGTATGGTTAGGCTGCAGCCGGCAGGATAGCGTTCCCGGCAGACCGATGGTGGTATTGCAGTGGGCGGTAACTGTGATTTTCTGCGCCCCATAGATAAGGTCTAAGTTGCTCATAAGTTTTGCCACCGCCGCGATCATCTCCGCGGTCAGACCCCGGCTGAGCTTACGGATGTCGTCTCCGGTGGTAGTCTCAGATAATATCCACTCCCGCAGCTCCGCCACCGTCCAGTTCCGGATCTTCCGATACATCGCCTCATTCACATCGTCCTGAATGATCCGGGTGACCTCATCATCTTCATAGGGAACCGCGGGATTTTCCCGCAGATCTGCCAGTGTCATAGCCGACAGTACGACCTTTGCCGCCACCCGCTCCTGGGCGGATTCCGCCGCCAGACCCGCCAGCTTGTCACCGGTCTTTTCCTCGTTGGCTTTGGCAAGCACCTGCTTAATATCCCCAAATTCATATGTTTTTCCAAGCAATGTGGTTTTCAGTTTCATAGTCCACCTCATTTAGACATAATCAGTGTTTTTATTACCACCGGAATGGCAGGTCCTACGGGACTGCCCACATCCAGAAAGCTCTCCTCCTGCAGTCGCAGCCGGTCGATACACAGGCACGGCGAATCTTTGGGCAGCCGCAAGGACAAGGCATGCCCCAATGCCTTTGCCATATCCGCTTCCAGGCAGATATACACCGGTCTGTTCTCTGTCCCCCCGCAGATCTTGTCCGCCAAAACCGCAACCTTTTCATAGGTAGGTGGATCGTATCCCGGCATGGCCAATACAACCGTCTGGGCATCCTTTTCTGCCATCCGCTGCCGGATCAGCTCCGGCAACTGGGGACTTTCCTGTTCCTGAGCAGTAAACACCGCCACCGGCAAATTCTTCACCGGCAGGCTGACCCCCTGACAGAACACCGTACTACCGGACAGCTGGGCGCTGTGACAGCCTGCGCCAATTACTGTGGCACGGATGGTTTCCTCTCCCAGCACATATTCTCCTTGACAAAGAAGGCTCTCCCGGATCGCCCGTCCCAAAACAGGACCCATATCCCCAAAGGCAAAAGGTGGATGCGTATTTTCAATACAGTCCGCCACACCGCCGGAAAAGGAAACCACCGCTCCCGTTGTAGGCGGCGTCCAACCTCTGCCTGTTTCCTTCGTGGTCAAATCATCCATCAAGGCTGTAGGTACACATAATCCGGCCGCCATCTCCAGCCCCCGGGCAAGGGTCCGGGCAACAGACAATATCTGTTCTGTTCCGGGGGTATCCCCCACCTTCAGTTCTGTGATCCCCTGAAGCACCGGTGACACATAAGTCACCGCCCCGCTTTTATCAAATTTCAACAGTCTGCCGCCTACATTGAAGCACCCGGTACGGATGATCCTGCCGTTTTCGATCAGCGCCAAATTGCTTGTGCCACCACCGATATCCATGTGCAGGACAGTTTTCCCTGTTCGCTGGGAGTAGTCTACTGCTCCTGCGCCCTTAGCTGCCAATACGCTCTCCAGATCCGGACCGGCGGTAGCCACCACAAATTCCCCGGCAAAGTCGGAAAGGGCATTCAGCACCGCTTTGGCGTTCTCCTTTCGGGAGGTCTCTCCGGTAATGATGATCGCTCCGGTATCCACATCTACCTGCTTGATTCCCGCCTTTTCATACTCTGCGGTAACGATCCCCCGGATAGCACTGCCGTCCACATGGCTCTCATCAGACAAGGGAGTAAAATGCACAGGACTTTTATACCGGATATTCCGTTCCGTTATCTCCATCTCCGGGACTGCAAAGGCAGATGCCCGGTTTTCCACCATCAGTTGGGAAACGATCAGTTGGGTAGTTGTTGTGCCCACATCCAGACCCACAGAGAGTAGCCGCTCAGACACGCCCTGTCACCTCTTCCAGCACCCGGTACACCATATGATCCGCCACCGGCAGAGGATTGGTATTACAACAGGGGTCAGCCAGTACTGCCTCTACGATCTCCTTGGACCGATACCGTACCTCTCCGGGATCTACCCCGGCTTCCATAAGATTCTGTGGCATTTTCAGCTCCCGGCGCAGGCGGATCAAGGCATTTCTAAGATTCCGCACCGCCAGAGTATCCGCAGAGCTACCCAACCCCACCGACCGGCTCAGCTTTGCGTACTTCTCTCCGGCAACCTGAGCATTGCAGTTGATTACTGCCGGGAGCAATATAGCGTTAAGCCTGCCGTGGGGAATGTGGAATATCCCGCCCAGACTATGCGCCATAGCATGGCATAAGCCAAGCCCCGCCTGGGTAAAGGCCATGCCCGCCATGGTTGCTGCCACATGGACACGCCCCCGAACCTCCGTTTTACCTGCAAAGGAATCAGGCAGCAGTGTATAGGCGGCAGCGAACGCATCCCGTGCCAGAGCATCGGTGATCGCTCCTGCCCCGGTAGCAACATAGGCCTCCAGGGCATGGCTCAGCACATCAAACCCTGTGTCCGCCACCAAAGAGGGTGGCAATTCTTTTAACAGATCGCTGTCCAGGATCGCTATTTCCGGCCGCAGCCTTCCATCTACCAACGGATGCTTTACCTGCTCATGGGTGAGGATGGCAAAATCCGTCACCTCTGAACCTGATCCGGAGGTGGTGGGGATCGCCACCAGTCGGATTTTCTCCCCGGAAAAATAAGCCATCGCCTTGGCGCAGTCCATGGCGCTGCCACCGCCCAACGCCACCACAGTATCCGGCATAAATTCCCGGACTACCGCCGTTCCCTCTGCCGCCAGCGTCACCGAGGGATCAGGCTGAATGTTGTCAAATATCTTTACCTGCTCCGCCCCGGCAGCCGCACCGATCCGCTGTGCCGTGCCGTTTTTCATAAAGAAAGGGTCTGTCACCACCAGAAGCCGCTTGATTCCCAATTCTTTCAGATAGCTTACAGCCCCTACACCGGAAATAATTTTCGTCCCGGAATGAAAGATTTCCATATACCCACCGCCTTTTCTATCCCCAGTATTTCCAAAAGTAAGAAATTTATGTCTGCAAGGAAAATAATTGTAGGCAAATTAAAACAAATGTGCTATCATTAGGCTGACAGGACTCGAACCCAAACAGGTTTTCAGATGCCTGCATTCCCCAATACATCAGAAAATCCCTTGATAATACAGGGCTAGGAGGTGAATGCTATGGAAAACGAAAAAGAGATTGTTCCTGAGGAGCAACCCGGTTATGCTCCCCGTCCCAGGTGGCAGGTGTGGCTTGCCCGGGCAGGACTGGTAGTTTTCGTGGCATTTCTCATTCTTTATTACATCATCTGGTTTCGAGGTGGGGCGTAATGCGTATCTTAGGTATTGACCCTGGTTACGGTATCACCGGCTTTGGCCTTGTTGAGGCGCAGCGGGGCAACGCACAACTGTTGAAATGCGGCGCCATCACTACCCCTGCCGGCATGGATTTTTCCGCTCGGTTGGAAATAATCTATGAGGATATGCGCTCCCTTTTAGAAGCCGCAAAGCCGGAAGCGGTTGCCATTGAAGAACTGTTTTTCGGTCAGAATGTGACTACCGGTATTGGCGTTGCCCAAAGCCGGGGTGTGATCCTGCTTGCCATCCGGCAGGCAGGTATTCCCGTGTATGCCTACAAGCCTATGCAGGTCAAACAGGCAGTTGTGGGTTACGGCAATGCCACCAAGCATCAGGTGCAGGAAATGACCAAACGGATTTTACACTTGGACAAGATGCCCAAGCCTGACGATGCTGCTGACGCCATCGCCATCGCCCTGTGCCACGCCCGATCCAGCACCTCTCTTTTATCCCAACTGTCAGGAAGCTCCGGCGGGCCATTCGCACGCACATAGTCGGTAATTGTTTTTGCCCTAACCCGCCCGGTATCTTTACATCTCCCGTGTCATTGCGAGGGCAACTTTGTTGCCCGTGGCAATCCGCCTCCAATTATCTGCAGGAGGAAACGGATTCCCACGGTCGCTATTGCTCCCTCGGAATGACATTCCATTCTTTCCTTCGGAGGTCATTTATGCTCTACTATGTTTTCGGACCGGTCACCGTTTTAGAGCCGGGGCTTGCCGTTATAGACTGCGGCGGCGTTGGCTACGGCTGCCGTATCACCGCCTATACCGCTGCTCAGCTGAAGCTGAATCAGCCGGCAAAGCTTTTCATCACAGAATCCATCCGGGAGGATGCTTTTGACCTTTACGGCTTTGGAAGTCGTGAGGAACAGCGGTGCTACGAACTGCTCACCACCGTAAACGGTGTGGGCCCAAAGGCCGCTATGGCGATCCTTGCCGCCGGTCCTCAGAATTTCACCTTAGCGGTAATGACCGGTGACGAAAAGCTTCTTACTGCCGCTCAGGGCATCGGTAAAAAGATCGCCCAGCGGATCATTTTGGAATTGAAGGACAAGATTGGCGGTGGCAGCACAGAACTGGACTTCTCCGGCCCGTCTGTTTCTGCTGTACCTACCGCTAACAACAGCATTGGCATGGCTACCGCTGCTTTGCAGGAGCTGGGTTATTCTCCCGCTGAGGTAGCAACCGCCCTCAAGGGCGCGGACCCCGCCGCCTCCACCGAGGAGCTTGTCCGCTATGCCCTCCGGGCAATGGTCATGAAGAACTAATAAATTGGAGGTATTCCAGTGAGTCTTGAATTTTCCGAGGAGCTGTCCTTCCCTATTATTTCTCCCACCTTTGCGCCTCAGGACGCAGGGGAGATCGGACTGCGTCCCAAGCTGCTTAGCGATTACACCGGACAGGAGAAGGCTAAGGGCAATCTTTCTGTATATATCGAGGCTGCCCGGCGTCGGAATGAACCCCTGGACCACACCCTGCTGTATGGCCCTCCAGGCCTTGGTAAGACCACCCTTGCCGGTGTTATTGCCAACGAGATGGGGGTCAATATCCGTATTACCTCCGGTCCAGCCATTGAAAAGCCCGGCGATCTGGCAGCGCTTTTGACTAATCTGAATCCCGGTGACATTCTGTTTATTGACGAAATACACCGGTTAAACCGGGTGGTAGAGGAAATCCTATACCCGGCGATGGAGGACTATGCCATCGACATTATTGTGGGCAAAGGTCCTTCCGCCAACTCCATCCGCTTAGACCTTCCCAAATTCACCCTGGTAGGCGCAACCACCCGTGCCGGTCAGCTCTCCGCGCCTCTGCGTGACCGTTTCGGTGTCAGCCTCCGGCTGGAGCTGTACACCCCCGATGAGCTCGCCCGGATCGTCACCCGCTCAGCGACCATTCTGGGTATGGAGATCGACCCTCAGGGCGCTATGGAGATCGCCTCCCGCAGCCGGGGAACACCCCGGATCGCCAACAGGTTTTTACGCCGTGTCCGGGACTTTGCGCAAATCATGGCAGACGGTGTTATTACCAAGGAAGCCGCAGATCTTGCCCTCTCCCGTCTTGAAGTAGATCAGTTGGGTTTGGACGTGATCGACCGGCGGATGCTCACTGCCATTATCCGTAACTACGGCGGCGGTCCTGTGGGTCTGGAGACCTTGGCTGCCACCATCGGCGAAGAGGCCATTACATTAGAGGACGTATATGAGCCTTATCTCATGCAGCTTGGCTTTTTGACCCGGACGCCCAGAGGTCGGTGTGTCACCGCGCTTGCCTACGAGCATCTGCACATCCCCTATACCGGACAGGCACAGTTTGAGATATAGTTCCGATTTTTATTGGAATATTGCATAAATCTTTATTTTTTTAAAGAAAAAATTTCATAAAGGATTGACAAATTCAAAACTTCTGTGTATAATGCGATTTATGGTGCGATATCACCAAAATCATAAGACCCTGGGTTTTCACCCGCAAACTTTGCAGGCAATCACGGGGCTTCAACAAACCGAAGAGAGGTAAAATCAATGTACGAAGACAAGACTTTAGTTTGCAAAGAGTGCGGCAACGAATTCGTTTTCACCGCCGGTGAGCAGGAGTTCTACGCAGAGCGCGGCTTCCAGAATGAGCCCCAGCGCTGCAAGGCTTGCCGCGATGCTCGTAAGCAGAATGCCCGCGGTCCCCGTGAGTTCTTTACTGCTACCTGCGCCCGTTGCGGCGGCGAGGCAAAGGTTCCCTTCGAGCCCAAGTCTGACCGTCCCGTGTACTGCAGCGAGTGCTTCGCTCAGATGCGCGCTGAGGGTTAATTTGCAATAAAAAACAGCACCGGTTTTCCGGTGCTGTTTTTCTATTGTCTCATGCCCCTACAAAACATAAACCCGCCGCTGCAATGCAGCGACGGGTTCTTATTAAGCCTTACAGGTAAGCCCGAACTTCCTCAGATGCCAGAGCAGGATCATCGGAAACGGTGACGGTGATGTTCATGTTGTTGGCCTCTGCAAAAGCAGCGCACCAGAGGATAAACGCCTCACCGGCAGCACGGTCATTACCGATGGTCTTATACAGGTTGTCGATGTACACATTGGTAATATCAAAGTTACCGGCATGCAGACCGCTGAGGAAACCCTTCAGCATGTCCAGATTGTTGATGCCGTACTCCTGAGAATCTACCAGACGGGCACGGTAGTTAATATCATAGGTCAGCTTCTTGCCATATTCAATGCACACCACATCGCCGTGGGCGCTGGCAATCGCCTCATTGATGGAATCGATCAGCTTCTTGGTCTTACCGGAACCCTTCAGTCCCATAATAACATTGATCATAGGAAACTCCTCCTTTGCTTGCAGCGTATTTGCTGTATGGATATTTTACCAGTTCGCCGCAGATTTTGCAATAGTTATTTGTGAAATTCTATAAGAAATTTCAGCTCTCATATCCGGGCTTGCCCAGAAGTTGGAACATATTGCGTTTGTAGAACTCCACGCCGGGCTGATTGAAGGGATTAACCCCCAGCATGTAGGCGGAAACGCCGCAGGCAAGCTCAAAGAAATAGAACATCTCACCCAGCTTTTCATTTGTCAGCTCGCCCATATCCATGGTGATCACAGGAACGCCACCGTCCACATGGGCAGCCAGTGTGCCAAGATAAGCCTTCTCGTCCACAAAGTCCAGAGTCTTGCCCTCCAAGTAGTTCAGGCCGTCCAGATTCTTATAGTCGCCGCCAATGGTCAGCTTAGCCTTGGGAGCGTCGAAACGAACCATCGTCTCAAAAATGTTCCGCTCGCCCTGCTGGATCATCTGACCCAGAGAGTGCAGATCAGGGGTAAACTCGGCGGTGACAGGGAAAATGCCCTTGCCGTCCTTGCCCTCTGACTCGCCGAAGAGCTGCTGCCACCAGCCGCCCATCATCTTAAAGCCCGGCTCAAAGGACTCCAGGATCTCGATGCACTTGCCGTTTCGGTACAAAAGATTCCGGATGGCAGCATACAGCCACACAGGATTCTCAAAGGAACGGATATCATAATCCTTTTTTGCCTGGGCAGCGCCACGCATGACCTCCATGGGATCGATACCGGCAACAGCCATAGGCAGAAGACCCACCGCAGTCAGCACGCTGTAACGGCCGCCCACATTGGGAGGGATCACAAAGGTCTCCCAGCCTTCTTCGTCAGCCATCTGACGCAACGCGCCCTTGGCAGGATCGGTAATGGCATAGGTGCGCTTCTTTGCGCCCTCAGTACCGTACTTGCGCTCCAGCATCCAGCGCAACGCCCGGGTGGCGATGGCAGGCTCAGTGGTAGTGCCGGACTTGGAGATAATGGCGATAGAAAAGTCCTTACCCTCCAGAAGCCGCTGCAACTCATTGAAGTGGCGGGTGGACAGAGTGTTGCCCGCGTAGTAGATCTGGGGATTGCGCTTGCCCTTGCCGATGTTGTGGTTGGCGCCCTGCATCAGCTCAATGGCTGCCCGGGGGCCCAAGTAGCTGCCGCCGATACCGATGACCACGAACACATCGCTGTTTTCCCGGATCTGGTTGGCAGCCGTCCGGATACGGCGGATCTCATCGGTCTCCTCGGTAACAGGCAGGTCCAGCCAGCCTAAAAAGTCGTTACCCTCACCGTTTCCGTCAGTCAGCGTCATATGGGTATCAAAAACTTCCTTTTCCGCAGCCAGCAGATCCGGCAGGGACAGCTGACCCCATACATTGGAGATATCCACTTTTATCATAAAGAAAACCTTCCTTTCTTTTATTCCTGTCTTTATGTTACCGCATAAACGGAATAAACGCAAGCAAAAAGAAATGATATTTTTTTATAGCTTTTTTCTTCGCTGGAATATATAATAGAGAAAAACAAAGATTTTCAGGGAGGAAACAGTTATGAAATTTGGTTTTGGTGTGGATCTGGGGGGTACTACTGTAAAGATCGCCTACTTTGATCAGGAAGGAAATCTTCTTGATAAGTGGGAGATCCCCACCGTTACGGAAAATAACGGCCAGCAGATCCTACCGGATATTGCCGCCTCTATCCGAAGCTATCTGGACGCAAAGGCGATTCCCGACGAGGATATTCTTGGTATCGGCATCGGTGTTCCCGGTCCTGTGGATGCCAAGGGTATTGTGAACAAGTGTATCAATCTGGGTTGGGGCGTGTTTAATGTATCCGAGGCCCTTGCCCGGCTCACCGGATTTCCGGTAAAGGCAGGCAACGATGCCACCGTCGCCGCTTTGGGTGAATACTGGAAGGGCGGCGGAAAAGACTACGAAAACATTGTCTTTGTCACTTTGGGTACCGGTGTAGGCGGCGGTATCATCCTGGGCGGTCAGCCGGTTTACGGCACCCGGGGCGCAGGCGGTGAGATCGGACACATCGTTTTGAACCGAAATGAGACCCAAAGCTGCGGCTGCGGCAAATACGGCTGTGTAGAGCAGTACTGTTCTGCCACCGGCATCGTCCGTACCGCAAAGCGTTTCTTGAGCCGTGATCTTCGCCCCTCCGTTCTGCGGCAGGTGAAAGAGCTTGCCTGTAAGGATATTTTCGATGCAGCAAAAGCAAGCGATGCGGTTGCACTGGATATCCTGGAGAAGGTGTATAACGATCTTGCTGAGTTTCTTGCCGATATCTGCTGTGTGCTGGACCCAGAGGCTGTAGTCATCGGCGGCGGCGTGAGCAAAGCAGGTCCTCTGCTTCTGGAGGGCATCCGAAAGCATCTGCACAAGTACATCTTCCACGCCATTGCCCCTGTGGAGTTTAAGCTTGCCACCCTTGGCAATGATGCCGGCGCTTACGGCGCATTTAAGCTGATCCTGAATTAACGGAAGATCCCGTCTATGTGGCGGAGTTTTCTTGACATTCCCCGGTACTTTCGTTACAATAGAGTTACCCACGGCAAACTATTGAAAAGAGAGGTATCATCATGAACGAGCAAGTCACCAATACAGCCCCCATCGGCAAGCTGAAGACCAACCGCGGCCTGGTAAAAACTATCCTTTTGAGCATTATCACTTTTGGCATTTACGGTCTGGTCCTTTATTCCGGCATTTCTTCCGACATTAACCTGATCGCCAGCCGCTACGACGGCAAGAAGACCATGCACTATTGTCTGTTGGTCTTTATTATCACTCCGCTGACCCTGGGCATCGGCGCTATTGTCTGGATTCACCGGATTTCCGCCCGTATCGGCAATGAGCTTGCCCGTCGGGGCATTGCATACAGCTTCGGCGCCGGCTCCTTCTGGGGTTGGAACGTGCTGGGTTCCTTTATTTTTGTCGGTCCGTTCATCTATCTGCACAAGCTGTGCAAGGCAATGAACCTGCTGTGCGCTGACTACAACGTAAACGGCTAATTCCCAAAACATAAACGGGCAGAACCGGGATCCGGTTCTGCCCTTTCTTATTTTGGGATAGTTATGGTCAGCACGATCTGGCTGTCCGTCTCACGGCGTTCGGAAATAGCCCGGACTCCGGAAAGCTGAATCTGGGTCAGCGTTCTGGAAATATTCTTCAGAAAAGCATCCACATTCACAGAAGCAGTCTTCTCCCCTGCCGGTGTCAGAAGCTGCTGTATGTACTGCTCCGCCCGGGCAACACTCATCTGCTGCTTTACCATGACTGCAATGGCTTGCAGCTTGTCCGTCTCCTCCGGCAGCTTCAGCAATGCCCTTGCATGGCGTTCTGTCAGTTCCCCCTCCCGGATCGCCTCCAAAACCGGTTGGGAGTGGCGCAGCAGCCGCAGCTTATTGGCAATGCCGCTCTGACTTTTTCCCAAGACCCGGGCTGCCTGATCCTGGCTCATGGAAAACCGGTCCATAAGATAGGCGATCCCCCGCGCCTCCTCGATAAAATCCAGATCCTGTCGCTGGAGATTCTCCACCAGCGCAGCCATCCCGGACTCCTGGTCGTCCATGGTCATTACAATACAGGGGATCTCCGTCAGTCCTGCCAGCTGCCCTGCCCGCAGCCGCCGTTCCCCGGCGATCAGCTCATAGCCTGTCCCCACCCGACGAACGGACAGTGGCTGCAATATCCCATGGCGGCGAATGCTCTCTGCCAGCTCCTCCAACGCCTCCTGCCGGAATACTTTCCGCGGTTGCGCCGGGTTTGGCCGGATGGATCTGGCAGGCAAAAACACCACCCGCCCTGTTTCCATATACGTTTTCAATTTCTCGCACAGCATCCGTCCGTCCTCCTCAATTTCGTTTGTATGCTCATTTTATCGCTCAATGTTTCAGAAAAACCACGAATCAGGCAATTCCCCTGGGAAAACTCCTCGACAGAATCGGTGCATCATCCGTTGCAAAGGGGCGTTCGGTGTGGTACAATGGGGAAAATGTTCCAAGGAGCGATCATTATGGAAGTAAGAAAGCTGTATTATGAGGACTGCCATTTGCAAGCGTTTAATGCCACGGTTACAGACTGTCGTCAAACGGACAAAGGCTGGGATATCCTCTTGGATGCCACTGCTTTTTATCCGGAAGGCGGCGGTCAGGCATGCGATCTGGGTATACTGGGCGATGCCCGGGTTTTGGATGTCCGGGAAAAAGGCGAGCAGATCTTGCACTTGTGCGACAAGCCTCTGGCCGTCGGTACGGTTGTCCGGGGCAGTATTGATTGGCAACGGCGATTCGATCTGATGCAGCAGCACACCGGTGAGCATATCGTATCCGGGATCATTCATCGGCTGTTCGGTTTTCACAATGTGGGCTTTCACATGGGAGCGGACCTTGTGACCATCGATTTTGACGGTCCGATCCCCACAGATACTCTTGCAAAGATCGAGCAGGAGGCAAACCATGCTGTTTGGCAAAACCTGCCTGTGCGGTGCTGGTATCCCAGTCCGGAGGAACTGCCGGAGGTGACCTATCGCTCCAAACGGGCGCTGCCCTGGCCGGTGCGGATCGTAGATATTCCCGGTTATGACACCTGCGCATGCTGCGGCGTTCATGTGGCCGCCACTGGCGAAACAGGTCTTATCAAGCTGTTTTCCTGCGTCAAATTCCACGAGGGAGTCCGGATCGAAATGGCATGCGGTGGCAGAGCCTTGGATCTTTTAAGCCGTGTCTATGAACAAAACCGGCAGGTATCCCAAGCCTTCTCCGCGAAGATCCTGGAGACCGGCGCTGCCGCCCAGCGGATGAATGACGCTCTGGCAGCAGAAAAATTCCGCTCTGCCGGACTGGAGAAAAAGGTTTTCGCCGGCATTGCCGCCGGTTATGCCGGTAAAGAGCATGTACTTCATTTTGAACCAGGTCTCACTCCCGGCAGTGTCCGGGAGCTGGCAGATAAGATCGCCGAAGAATGTAGCGGCATTGCTGCCGTATTTTCCGGAGAAGACAGCATAGGCTACAATATGTGCCTTGTAAGCCGGCAAACTGATGTCAGACCCCTTGGCGCAGAGCTGACCAGCGCCCTAAACGGCAGAGGCGGCGGCAAGCCGGTTGCCTTCCAGGGCAGTGTCAAAGCTTCTCAGGCAGAGATCGAAAAACACTTTTGTGCCTTATGCCAATTATAATCAGTAAAAAAATCCCGATTTTTGGTATTCCGCTACTTTACAACAAGATTTTCCTGTTGTATAATGGCATGGTATAGGGTCAATTTGACCCATGCGTATCTTTATCTAATAGCCGCAAATGCGGCAAGTTATTAAATGGAGGAAAAAACTATGTCTGTTAAAGTTGCTATCAATGGTTTTGGTCGTATCGGCCGTCTGGCTTTCCGTCAGATGTTCGGCGCTGAGGGCTTTGAGGTTGTCGCTATCAACGACCTGACCTCCCCCGCTATGCTGGCTCATCTGCTGAAGTATGACTCCACTCAGGGCGCTTACGCTGCTCCCTTTGGCACTCATACTGTTGAGGCTGGCGAGGACAACATCGTTGTCGACGGCAAGAAGATCACCATCTACGCTAAGGCTAACGCCGCTGAGCTGCCCTGGGGCGAGCTGGGTGTTGATGTCGTGCTGGAGTGCACCGGCTTCTATACTTCCAAGGCTAAGGCTCAGGCTCACATCGACGCCGGCGCTAAGAAGGTCGTTATCTCTGCTCCCGCAGGCAACGATCTGCCCACCATCGTTTACAATGTTAACCACGAGACCCTGACCAAGGACGACCACATCATCTCCGCTGCTTCCTGCACCACCAACTGCCTGGCTCCCATGGCTAAGGCTCTGCACGAGCTGGCTGGCATCGAGGCTGGTATTATGTGCACCATCCACGCTTACACCGGCGACCAGATGAT
>JAZNZT010000025.1:0-9896 GCA_045595075.1 Faecousia sp. | reverse complement strand
GAAAGCATCTTAAACACAGACTCGTTCATAGTGCGCTTGCTGCCGTCAAAGACGATATGCACTTCATCCCCTTCTTTGAGCATATGTCCGGTGCCGGATTCGAAGGCTTCAGCCGTGGTGAACGCGGCAGTACCGCCGAACACCTCTCTTCACTGGAATATAAAGTCAAGCAGGACGAAAAGCACCTATCCGATTTACAAGACAAAATAACCGGTGAGCAAGTGGCCTATGTAGCCAATCATAAAGCATTTATGACCTTCGGTGAGATCGATAGCTCCGAAAAAAACCATCATGGGCAAGTACACCGTATCCGCAGAGGATTACGATAAACTGACCACCCTGGCAAAGCAAAGCTACTCTGCAGTTTCTGAAGCTAAAAAGCTTAAGGAAGAAAACAGAAGGTTGTCCAGCAGGATATGGTCGCTGGAATCGGAAGTGTCCCGGCTCAGAACAACGCTGAGCGAACTGAAGGAAAAATGCAAGCCGTACTTGGATGCGTTGAAGGCTGCGCCAAAAGCGGTCAAGGAATTCATCGATAGTATTCTCGAAAAATTCAAGAAGCAGGAAAAGGACATCATGTATGATCCGATCCCCGCAGATAAGCCGCTGCCTCAAAAGAAACCCAAAACCAAGGACTACGAGCGATAACCTCAAGAGCCGGAAAACCGCTAAAAATCCGATGGGAGTGTTTCAAGCGATGCCTATATCGTTTGGACACTTTCCATCGGAAAATCCACCCACTTTCCCGGCTCTTGAGCCGGGAAAAATTCCCCAATTTAGGAGGTATTTCATGAAAACAGGACTTACCAAAAAGCAGAAAGTCACTGAGATATATTTTAATGCTAAGGCAGATGTTCTGCTTTGATACCAGCTTTTAAAATTTCAATGGCGGATAATTTTTAATTGCGTCTGCCTAAAATAGATGTTATAATGGAAATACTATGCAAATCATCGGTTTATTGACAGAAAGGATGAAGAAAGAATGAGACAATACGTTGGAGAAAAACGCGGACGGCTGGAAGGCATGGACAAGGCTACCGGTCGTGCCTTATATGCTGGCGACTATCGTATGGAAAATATGCTTGAGCTGGCTCTTGTTCGTTCTGAGATCAGTCATGGCTCGGTCCACACCCTTGATGTTTCCGCCCTTCCCGAAGATGTGCTGGTCTTCACCGGAAAAGATTTCGCCGAAAATGTAGTTGCGGATATTTTCTGTGATACCCCAGTTCTGGCCTATGATAGGATCCGTTTCCGCGGGGAGCCCATTGCGATCATCGCGGCGGACACCCGGGAAAAAGCCAAGGAAGCGGCAAAACTGGTGAAGGTCGAGTACGAGTGCCTGCCCATTGTCCGCAACACAGAAGACGCCAAGGATCCCGCCCTGCCGGTGCTGCACGGGGATTCCAATCTGCTGGCAGACTTTTTCCACGAAAAAGGCGATGTAGAAAAAGCATTTGAAGAGAGTTATCTCATTGTAGAAGACGATTTTGAGACCCCCGCTCAGGATCACGGCTATATGGAGCCGGATGCCTGCTTTGCCTATGTGGAAGATGACCGTCTGATGGTCTATACCGCTTCTCAGAATGTGTTTGCCGACCGGCTCATGATCTGCCGAGCTTTGGGTTTGGCACCGGAGCAAGTGCGTGTGCGTGCTGCCTTTGTAGGCGGCGGCTTCGGCGGCAAGGACGGACATACCTGCCAGATCTACCCCAGCTTGGTCTCCTGGCTGACCAAGCGCCCGGCAAAGGTCGTTTTTGACAGAGAGGAAGTTCTGGCTTGTACCTATAAGCGCCATGGCATTAAGACCCATGTAAAAATGGGTTTCAGCAAAGAGGGAAAGATTTTGGCCTTCGACGGAAGCGCTATTTTGGATACGGGCGCTTATGCCGGCTACGGTGCCTCTGTGCACGGCCTGTTTACGGAGCACTTCCCCGGACCTTACGAAATTCCCAATGTCCGCCTGAAAACCGAAACCTACTACACCAACAAGCCCATCGCTCATGCCATGCGTGGCTTTGGCGCGCCTCAGGGTGCTTTCGCAACTGAATCCATTATCAGCCGTGCCGTTGCGCAGCTGGGTTTGGATCCCATCGGCATGCGTTTGGATAATGCGCTGGTGCAGGGCTCTGTGGGTGCTTTGGGGCAGCCCATGGATCATTGCGTCGGCCTGCGGGAAGCGCTGAAATTGGTGCAGGAATCCGATTTGTGGAAAGAACGGGAATCCAACACCGATCCTTATGTGGGTTACGGTGTGGCCGGTGGTTTCTTGAGCTGCGGTCTAGGTCAGAAGATTCCCGACAATGCGAAAGTATCCGTGCGGGAGCGGGAAGACGGCGGTTTTGACATTGGCTGCGGTCTGGTAGATATCGGTCAGGGCAGCACCACGGCGCTGGCAGCCATGGCGGCAGACCTTTTGGAAACTGATATTGAAAACATCCATATGATCATGGCGGATACCGACAAGACCGAAGACTGCGGCTGCACTGCAGCTTCCCGTTCTGTTTTCATTGCCGGCAATGCACTTATGGCGGCGGTAAAACAGTATAAGAAGATGAAGGAAGCAGGTCTTTCTTCCGACATAGCCATGGGCGAAGCGGCATTCCCCGAATCCTCTAAGGATCTGGGCCGCATTGGCTTCCCTCATGCCATGTACACCTTCGTGGCACAGGCAGTGAAACTGCGTGTGGATCCCATTACCGGCAGCGTATCCTTGCTGGACATCGCAGCTGCTACAGAATGCGGCAAGGTGATCAATCCCCTCGGTCTTGCAGGCCAGATCCAGGGCGGTATCGGCATGTCCATCGGTTTCTGCCTGGGCGAGGACTGTACCTGGAAAGATGGTCAGCTGATTCACAAGAATTTCGCAACTTATTTAATGCCTACTGCCTTGGATGTACCCAACATCGCAAGCTATCATGTGGACGCTTACGAAGCATCCGGTCCCATGGGTGTCAAAGGTGCCGCGGAAGTCTCCACAGTTTCCATCGCTCCCGCCATCAATGAGGCAGTTCGTCAGGCATCCGGCGCAATACTTACAAAACTGCCCTTGAGTCCGGAAGAAATTCTGAAGGCTTTGGAAGCACGCGAAGAATGTGTAGGAGGTTGATCATATGTCTATGTTTTATCAGCCGTTGACTGTAGAAGAGGCAATCACAAATTTGGCCAAGGAAAACACTATGGCCTGCGCAGGCGGAACAAACCTCTATGTGGACAGAAAACACGGAAAGTTTTTGGATAAAGATTATGTCAGTTTGGATAAACTGCAGGATTTAAAGCAGGTTATCCAGAAAGAAGATGGCTGGCATATTGGCAGTATGGTGAATTTTGCCTGCGCCGAGAAGCTGGCAATACCCGGTGCCAATTGCTTTACTATGGCCGCTGCGCAAGTAGGCGCACCGCAGATCCGCAACAGAGGTACTGTAGGCGGCAATATTGTTTCCGCATCTCCTGCTGCAGATTCTGTGCCAGCGTTGATAGCTTTGGATGCAACCGTTGTATTAAAGTCTGTGTCGGGTGAAAGAATCGTTGCTCTTTCGGAGTTTATGAAGGGCCCGGGAAGAACGGATTTAAGGTCCGGAGAGTTGATGACCGAGATCATCATTCCCACAAAAAAGGGCCATTCTGTGTTCAGTAAAGCCGGTAAGCGTAATGCCTTGGCTATTGCCATTTGCAATCAGGCTGTCTACATGGAAACCGAGCAAGGCAAGATCCAGGAAATCCGTGTGGCGCTGGGTTCTGTAGCGCCTATCGCAGTACGTGCATACCATGCAGAAGCCATACTGAAAGGAACGGAAGCATCCGCATTGGATAGCACTGAATTTAAGGTAGCGCTGAAAGAAGCACTGTTGAAAGATATTTGTCCTATCGATGATGTCCGCGCAACCAAGGAATACCGTCAGAGCGTGGCATTTCGCATGCTGATGCATAATTTGAAGCAGTTGTGGAAGGAGGAATCCGTATGTTAAGCATTCAGCTGAAAGTTAACGGAGAATTACATACGATCCAAATTGAGCCGACAGAGACCCTGCTCCATGTGCTGAGAGAAAAACTTGGCCTTACCGGAACAAAAGAGAGCTGCGGTGAAGGTGATTGCGGTGCATGTACGATCCTAGTGAACGGAAAGAGCGTCAATTCCTGTATTTATCCGGCCATTCAGGCGGATGGATGTGAGATCATGACTGTGGAAGGCGTTGAGAAGAATCCCAAGCTGGCAAGAATTCAGCAAGCGTTTGTAGATCACGGAGCTGTTCAGTGCGGCTTCTGCTCTCCCGGTATGATCATGGCGACCTGTGCTTTGCTGGATGAAATTCCGAATCCCACGGAGGAAGAAATTCGACGCGGTTTGTCCGGGAATCTTTGTAGATGCACCGGCTATCAAGCCATGGTGGATGCTGTAAAATCACTCCTTTGAATTGTTCATATTATGTTCAAATATCTATTGACAAAGATTGGGATACACTCTATAATCATAATGGCAATAATTCTAAATAAATAATAAAGAAGGGAATTATCATGAATCTTGACAAGATCTTTCATCTGAAAGAGCGCAACACCAATGTAAAGACCGAGATTGTGGCCGGTATCACCATGTTTATGACCATGGCTTACATCTTGGCAGTTAACCCCAGCATTCTGTCCGCTTCCGGTATGGATAGCGGCGCAATCTTCACCGCAACCGCAATCGCTTCTGCGGTTGGCACCATCCTGATGGCAGTATTTTCCAACCATCCCTTTGCGCTGGCTCCCGCAATGGGTCTGAACGCCTACTTTGCTTACACTGTCGTTCTGGGCATGGGCTACAGCTGGCAGCAGGCACTGGCAGCCATTTTTGTTGAAGGTATCATCTTCATCATCCTGTCTGTTACCAACGTCCGTGAAGCAATCTTCAATGCTATTCCCACCAACCTGAAGCACGGTGTTTCTGTTGGTATCGGTTTCTTTATCACCTTCATCGGCCTGCAGAATGCTAAGATCGTTGTGAATAACGATTCCACTCTGGTCGATATGTTCTCCTTCAGCGCTTCCATCAGCGACGGCTCCTTCTCCTCTGTGGGCATCAGCGTCGTTCTGGCTCTGGTCGGTACCCTGATCACCGCTGTCTTTATGGTCAAGAAGATCAAGGGCGGCATCCTGTGGGGCGTTCTGGCTACCTGGGCACTGGGCATGATCTGCCAGCTGGCTGGTATTTATGTTCCCAACCCCGAAGCTGGTTTCTACAGCCTGTTCCCCGACTTCTCCAATGGTCTGGCAGTTCCCAGCATGGCTCCCACCTTCATGCAGATCGACTTCTCCATCATGAAGACCTTTGACTTCTTCATCATCATGTTCGCATTCCTATTTGTGGACGTGTTTGATACCATGGGCACCCTGATCGGTGTTGCTTCCCAGGCTGATCTGCTGGATAAGGACGGCAAGCTGCCCAAGGCTAAGGGCGCTATGCTGGCTGACGCAATTGCTACCACCTTCGGCGCAGCATGCGGCACTACCACTGTTACTACTTACGTTGAGTCTGCTGCAGGTGTTGCAGAAGGCGGCCGTACCGGTCTGACCGGCATCGTCACTGCAATTCTGTTCGCTCTGTCTCTGTTCCTGTCCCCCCTGTTCCTGGCAATCCCCTCCTTCGCAACTGCTCCCGCGCTGATCGTCGTGGGCTTCATGATGATGACCGCGGTTGTCAAGATCGACTTCAAGGATTACTCCGAAGCCATTCCCGCATTCATCGCAATTATGGCTATGCCCTTCCTGTACTGCATCTCTGAAGGCATCTCTCTGGGTATCATCTCCTACGTTGTCATCAATGCTTGCACCGGTAAGGAAAACAGAAAGAAGGTTACTGTCCTGATGTACATCCTGGCAGCCCTCTTCGTTCTGAAGTATATTCTGCTCTAATTGATTTCCATCAGCCACCCTCGCATCAAGCGAGGGTGGTTTTTTTGCTTTCCTGGGAGTATATATTTCGAATTGTATTTATTTACAATTCGATAAAATTGTAGTATAATTTGGAAAACCGCACGTTTGGGGGATTTTCTATGGAAGTTGGCGCATTGATCGTTGCGGCAGGCATGTCCAGCCGCATGGGTGAATTTAAACCAATGCTTAATATTGGTACGATTTCGATTGCCCAGAGAATTGTTGCGACATTCAACAGATCGGGGGTTAATAAAGTCGTTATGGTTACCGGCTATAATGCAGTTACATTGGAGCGTCACTTAGCTGGTAACGGAATCATTTTTCTGAGAAACGAAAACTATGAAACGACCCAAATGTTTGATTCCGTGAAAATCGGTTTGCGCTATTTGCAGAACAAATGCGACAAAGTGTTGTTTACACCGGTGGATATCCCCCTTTTTACACCCAACACCGTACAAGCAATGTTGGCAACCGATGCCGCATTGGCTTGCCCGGTGTGCCGGGGTGAGAAGGGGCATCCCCTTTTGATAGACAATAGGTTGATCTCAAAAATCTTGTGTGACAGTGGCGAACAAGGGCTGCGAGGCGCAACTGAGCGATGTGGTGTGCCTATACTGTGCGTCCCCGTAGAAGATCCCGGCACACTTTACGATGCGGACACACCGGAGGATTTCGCGGCGCTGGTAGATTATCACAACAATCAATTGGTGCGTCCTGTAGTTAGCGTTTCCCTTGCCAAAGAGAAAGTTTTTTTCGACAGCAAAACAGCAATGCTCCTGGCGCTGATCGATGAAACAAAATCTGTTCGTGCGGCAGGACAAAGAATGCAGTTAAGCTATTCCAGCTGTTGGAATATGATTCGTAAATTGGAAGAGCAGATGTGCTATCCGTTGATCGAACGCACACAGGGTGGTGCGGTTGGCGGCGTCAGCGTATTGACAGATCAAGGTAGGGAGTTTTTGGCAAAATACACGGAGTATGATAAAAAGGTCAGAGATATAGCAGAAGATTTGTTTGATGCGTATTTCGGAGGAATGTTCTGATGAAAAGCAAACAACATAGTGCAGTACAAATCATGCTGGTGGTATTGTTTGTGTGCATATTGGTGTCATTTTCCGTAGGTCAATATCCCGTGCCGTTAGATGCGGTGGTGGGGATATTGGCAAAGAAAATCGGTCTGCCGATCCAGAGTTTTTGGACAGAAGCGATGGAGACAGCAGTATGGAACATCCGCTTACCAAGAGTGCTCCTTAGCGTATTGGTGGGTGCATCCCTTGCCGCAGCTGGAAGTGCCTACCAAGGGGTATTTCAAAATCCAATGGCTTCGCCGGATGTCCTGGGAGCATCGGCCGGAGCAGGATTTGGTGCTGCATTGGCAATTTTATTGGGTGCTTCATCGGCTTATATCATGATAGGCGCTTTTTTTACAGGAATGGCTACTGTAGGTTTGGTATTCTTTGTTAGTCGCTACGCAAAAGGGGATCGGGTGCTTGGCCTGGTGTTATCCGGAATTATGATTTCCACTTTGTTCCAATCCGGAACTTCATTTTTAAAGCTCGTTGCAGATCCAAGTAATCAATTGCCGCAGATCACATACTGGCTTATGGGCAGCTTGAGCGGCGCCAAGTGGGGAGATGTTTTCTTCGCCACAATCCCAATGGTCATGGGATGGATCCCTTTATTACTGCTGCGATGGAAGCTGAATGTGATCACCATGGGGGATGATGAGGCAAGGACATTGGGGGTCCATCCACAAAGACTCCGGGTTCTGATCGTTATTTGCTCAACTTTGGTGACGGCAGCCGCTGTTGCAGTCAGCGGATTGATTGGCTGGGTAGGTTTGGTGATCCCTCATATCATGCGCAGATTGGTCGGAAACGATTATCGCTATCTCATGCCGGCTTCTATGCTTGGAGGCGGCGTATTTCTTTTGATAGTGGATAATATTTCACGAAGCGTTACCGCATCTGGAATCCCCATTGGAATCCTCACGGCATTTGTAGGTTCCCCATTCTTTTTATGGATGATCACCGGAAAGGGAGCAACTTATGAGCATTCAGGTCAATAATTTAAGTTTTTCTTATGGGCAGAAAAACGTGCTTCATGATATCTGTTTCTCAGCGGAAAAGGGAGAGTTCCTTTCGATTTTGGGCCCAAATGGTGCGGGAAAAAGTACGCTGCTTCGTTGCATTTTAGGCTTGCTGCCTGGCTATTCCGGTGAGGTGCTGGTAAATAAGCGCAATATCAAAGGATTTTCTGCGCGGGAAGCATCCAGACAGATTGCGTATATCCCGCAGAAAAACCACTGTGTATTTCAGTACAATGTGTTGGATATTGTGTTGATGGGTCGCTCCAATCGTACTTCTGTGTTTGGAAATCCCGGAAAGGAAGATGAGCAGGCATGCTTGAAGGCATTGGAAAAGGTTGGGATCTGCGCACTGAAAGATCGGTGTTTTCAAAAGCTCTCAGGGGGAGAACAACAGCTGGTGCTGATTGCTCGGGCATTGGCACAGGACGCACCGATCCTGCTACTGGACGAGCCAACAGCAAATTTGGATTTCGGTAATCAAATATTGGTCTTGGAACAAGCAAAAAAACTTGCCCAAGAAGGATATACCGTCATCCAAACCACACATCATCCGGAGCAAAGTTATCTGTATTCAGACCGCATTCTTGCGCTGCAAAACGGGAGGGTCGTGGCCAACGAAAAACCGGCAGCGGTTTTGACAAGTGATATGATGAAACAATTGTACGATGTCAGTGTCGATGTAATCAGTCTTTATGACGATACTGCTCGCGTTTGTATTCCTGCAAAATTTGCCAAATAGAGAGGAAATGGAATTGAAAAAGAAAGTATTGGTTTTACTTATGATTGTCCTTTTGCTTCTGGTTGGATGCGGCCAAAAGCAAAATACCATGGTTCAAGAACGTACAGCAGAGTTTACGGACTCTCTTGGTAGAACGGTAACCGTACCGGAGAAAATCACAAAGATTGCGATTAGCGGCCCGCTGTCTCAGGTATATATTTTGCCTTTGGGGGGTGATATGCTGGTAGGCGTGAGCAATGCATTTGCTGAGGATGCCCAGAGCTATATTGCGGAAGGCATTTTGAATAAAACGGAAATCGGTCAGCTTTATGGCGGTAAGAGAGAAATGGATCTGGAAGCGCTTTTGGCATCAGATCCGGATGTGGTGATCGATATCGGCCAGGCCAAGAAATCTATGGCAGAAGATTTTGATGCGTTGACAGAACAGACAGGTATCCCCTTTATCCATATAGATGCGGATGTTTCCACTGCTGCAGAGGCATATCGCACATTGGGAAAATTGATCAGCAGAGAAGAAAAGGCTGAGAAACTGGCTTCCTGGTGTGAAAATACTTATGCCGGAATTCAAACACTGATGGAAAAAGTGGATGCAGACAACGCAAGAAAGACACTGCTGTACTGTTTGGGTGAAAAGGGAACCAATGTGATCGCAGAGGGTTCTTTTCATGCACAGATCGTCAATCTGATGAGCCGGAATGTTGCAGTCATTGAGGATGTTGTTTCCAGCGGTGATGGCAATCAAGTAGATTTGGAACAGATTTTGTTTTGGGATCCGGAAGTGATTGTATTTTCCTATGACAGCTGTTATCATACCGTTGGGGATGCGGCGCAATGGCAGAGCGTTACTGCAATTGCAGAAGGAACATATTATGAAGCGCCCTACGGGCCTTACGGATGGCTCTCCTCTCCGCCGGCTGTTCAAAGCTATCTCGGCATGCTGTGGCTAGGCTCAGTTTTGTATCCGGACTATGTTGATTATGATCTTCAAGAGGAAGTAACTGCATATTATGAGCTGTTTTACGGATGTAATTTGACAGAATCCATGTATACTGACCTGATTGGAAATTGATATCGGATTCACGAATATCTTGATTTATCAGTCAATTATGCGTATAATATTTGCAACAAGGTAATATCCACCCGGAACAATTATCTTGT
>JAZNZT010000024.1:0-3325 GCA_045595075.1 Faecousia sp. | reverse complement strand
CAACTATATTCTCGATTCCATGACCCGTCGGGGTCTGACTTATTCCGATGCTCTTTCCCAGGCCCAGCAAAAAGGCTACGCCGAGGCAAACCCCTCCACCGATGTGGATGGCATCGACACCTGGCACAAGCTGATCCTTTCGGCAAATATCGCCTTCGGTATCAGCCTGGACAAGGACACCGTACCTGCTGCGGGCATCCGGAATATCCGGGCAGAGGATGTGGAGAATTTCAAGGCCCATGGTCTTGTATGCAAGCTGATCTCCACCGCCAAGCGCACAGACAGCCGCATCAGCGCCTATGTCCAGCCCACACTCTTTGCTGAGGGCGAGCCGGAGGCCGCTGTTCCCACCAACTACAATCTGATCACCTATATCGGCAGCGCTTCCGACCGGATGAGCTTCTACGGCCAGGGCGCAGGCCGTTACCCCACCGCATACAATGTCCTGCAGGACTGCATGGACATCACTCTGGGAAAGGGTTTTTACAGTCCCTACGGCGGAAAAGTAGCCGCGGGTAACACCGAGGAAATGCGCTACTATGTCAGCGGCTGCGCAGACGACTGGCTGCAAAGCAACACCGCAGAGGTCTGGGGCGATGCCATTGTCACCAAGGCTGTTTCTGTGGAAGCCATGCACAAGTGGCTGCAGGGTAAAGAAGGCGTATTTGCTGCCGCTCTGGCAGTTTGATAAAGGAAGGTAACCATATGCTGAAAGTTACAAAATTCGGCGGCTCTTCCATGGCGGATGCCGGTCAGTACCGGAAGGTACGGGACATCCTGCTGGCAGACCGTCAGCGCCGGGTGGCGGTGGTCTCCGCTGCCGGCAAGCGGGACAAAAACGACCACAAGATCACAGACCTACTGTATCTGTGCCACGCCCACACCCAGTACGGTGTGGACTGTGACCGGATCTTTGAAATGATCACCTCCCGGTATCTTGAGATCCGGGATGAGCTGGGCGTCAAGCTGGATCTGGAATCGGAGTTTGCAGCGCTGAAGCGCCGTCTGGATGCAAAGGCAGTCTCCCAGGATGAGCTAGTCAGCCGGGGCGAGTATTTCTCCGCCAAGCTGATGGCAGCATTTCTGGATTTCCAGTTCATTGACGCTGCAGACTGGGTCAAGTTTAAAATGGACGGCACTGTGGACAAGGACACCTCCTACGCCGCTCTGCGTGGCATGGTCAAGGGCAAGGGCATCGTTACCCCCGGCTTCTACGGCATTATGCCCGACGGCTCGATCCGCACCTTTACCCGTGGCGGCAGCGACATCACCGGCTCTCTGGCAGCCGCCGCGCTGAACGCCGATGTCTACGAAAACTGGACCGATGTTTCCGGTATTCTCATGGCAGACCCCCGAATCGTCAACGATCCCCTGCCGATCCCCGAGGTCACTTACGACGAGCTGCGAGAACTGAGCTACTCCGGCGCTCAGGTGTTGCATGAGGGCACGATCTTCCCTGTCCGGGAGAAGAACATCCCCCTGAACATCCGCAACACCAACGCCCCGGAAGATCCCGGCACAATGATCCGGGAGCGGTTCGACAACGATGTCGATCCCGAGCGGTTTATCACCGGCATCACCGGCAAAAAGGATTTCACCATCATCTCTCTGTCCAAGCGGGGCTTAAGCAATGAGGTGGGTATCCTGCGGAAGGTCCTCTCCGTTCTGGAGCGTCACAATATTTCCATTGACTATGTTCCCAACGGTATCGACAGTGTTTCCGTGGTCATGCCCACTGAGGCCATCGCCTCCAGCCTGTACACCGTTATGAGCGAGATCCAGCAGGATGTAAAGCCTGATACCCTGCAGGTCCACGACCAGATCGCGGTGGTTGCCGCCGTGGGTCGCCGGATGGCATTCCGTCCCGGTATCTCCGGTAAGGTCTTTGCCGCTCTGGGTAAAGCAGGCATCAACATCCGCATGATCAACCAGGGCCCCGACGAACTGAATATCATCTTCGGCGTGGATAACCGGGATTTTGCGGAAGCCATCCGCATACTCTACAACAGCTTTGTAAAATAATTCAATCCACCTCTGTCATTCCGAGGCTCGCTTGCGAGCCGTGGGAATCCGCTTCTCTACAAATTGCAAAAGGTACGGATTGCCACACCAGTCTGCGGACTGGTTCGCAATGACAATGATCTTAGTCCCATAAATCTGGAGGAATTTCTATGAAAACTTATACCGTTGCTGTCCTCGGCGCTACCGGCGCAGTGGGACAGGAAATGATCAAAATTCTGGAGGAGCGCAACTTCCCCGTAGGCAAACTCGTTCCTCTCGCCAGCGCCCGCAGCGCCGGTAAGACCTTGAAGTTCAAGGGTAAGGATGTGACCATCGGCCTTGCCTGCGACGAAGCCTTTGAAGGCGTGGACATCGTTCTGGGCGCTGCCGAAAACGATATTGCCCAGCAGTTCGCTCCCGCCATTGTAAAGGCCGGCGCGGTATTTGTGGACAATTCCTCCGCATTCCGGATGGATCCCAAAGTGCCTCTGGTAGTGCCCGAGGTCAACCCCGAGGATGTTGCCTGGCACAACGGCATCATCTCCAACCCCAACTGCTCTACCATTATCACCATCACTGCGGTGAATGCCTTGAATAACCTCTCCCCCATCCGCGCCATGACCGCTCCCACCTATCAGGCCGTTTCCGGCGCAGGCGCAGGCGGTCCTGTGGAGCTGATGAACGAAGTCGAGGCGCTGGGAAAAGGCGAAAGCTATGAGCCGAAGATCTTCCCCTACCAGATCGCTTACAATCTGATCCCCCAGATCGGCGGTGAAAGCTATGAAGGCTACACCTCCGAGGAAATGAAGATGCAGAACGAGGGCAGAAAGATCATGCATCTGCCGGAGCTGAAGGTCACCTGCACTTGCGTCCGTGTCCCCGTGGTTCGCAGCCACTCCATTTCCGTCAGCTGCCACTTTGACCGTTCTGTTACCGTGCAGGAAGTCAGAGATGCCATTGCTAACGCCCCCGGCTGTAAGCTGGTGGACGATCTGAACGCCAAGCAGTATCCTATGCCCCTGGACACCACCAACCAGGACATCGTATTTGTGGGCCGTATCCGCCCCGATCTGACCGACGATAACGGCATTTGTCTGTGGTGCTGCGGTGACCAGGTCCGTAAGGGTGCTGCCACCAATGCTATCCAGATCGCAGAGCTGCTGATTGAACAATAAGAAGCTGAGAATTACACAGATAAAAGGGATGCTGCAGCATTAGGCAGCATCCCTTTTTTTTAACAATTTAATAACCGAAGTAACAGTCCTCACAGCGGCCATCCGGCATCAGACCCCGATAGGTGCAGTCCGCACCGCACTGCCAGCAG
>JAZNZT010000023.1:0-9111 GCA_045595075.1 Faecousia sp. | reverse complement strand
GTGGTTTGCATTATATACCTCCAAATTCTATTTGACTTGGAGGGGATGGAGCCTTATAATAAGGGCATCCCCTCAGACTGACGGGGTAAGGCTCTTTGCATCGTGCTTTGGTCGGCGTTTGATGCAAGGGGCCTTTCTTATTCGGCTAAGTGAATGTATAGACCATCGGCAAGTTCCCAATCTACTACATCCCGGATGAAAGCTATTGTTGCTTCGGCCTCTTCCTTTTCAAAGTGGAGCGCATAGGATTTTGATTTTGCCCACATTACTGAGTGCGTAGTGCGACAAGAGCCAATCCCAACGCCTGAGATCATGCACCCAGGTTTATCCAGGTGCTGGATATAATACAGATCGACAGACAAATCTTTCATAAAACTATCCTTTCTTCTCCATTGCGGGTGTTTAGGCTATTGCCGCCACCTGGGAGGCTCCGAAAAAGCGGGCCTTGTAGACCGCGCCGGGGCCTTTGGTGGCGTAGATCAGATCGACACCAAACAGGGCCTTGCTGCCGTGCTTGACTTCGTAGCCCATGCGCTGCCATCCGGCCCAGGTGTTTGCCTCCTCCTGGATGCCAGCTGCGGCCTTGGCGGCTGCGATCCTGGCAGCGTTCACCGGCTCGGCCTTGGCAGCTGCCCAGGCGCGCCGGAGACATTCAGAGAAATCAATACCCAGCTTGCGGAACAGCTGCCACGCCTGGGACATGATTTTGGAAAGGTTGTACTTCATTGGTTACCTCCTTTGGTGGTGCCGCCACGGGCCGTCCCTTGGCCTCTGCGGCTTTTTTCTGGCTTGTGCTGGATCATCTCCAGGGCGGTGACATACAGCAGATAGAGGTCTTCCTCGTTCAGCTGGTCAACGATCCTTTTTAAGTCTTCTCTCACCGTTTACCTCCTTTGCTTTTCTGGCTGGGTGCCAATCCTCAGATCATCTTCAAGTCATGTCGCCGGGGCTTCCGGTTCACTAGGATATGGGTCTGAGTTTGTGGGCGCTTTCGGCTTTTGGTGACCTGCTACCGTTCACCTTTTCCCGATTGGCTTTCCCTTACCTTGTAACTACATTATACTACTGACGGCAGTATATATCAAGATGGGATAATACACAAATATGACGGCAGTATATCGTGTAAAATGTATATTGACGGCAGTAGATTTTTGTGATAAAATACAGGTACAGTGGAAGAGATGACACTATTTCAAGTCCGCCACCATCATTTGACGAAAGGGAGAAGACAATGGACGAAGCCAAAAAGAAGATAAGCGAAGCGCAGCGGCGCGCAGTTGCGAAGTATAATGCTGCGAATTATGATCGTGTCGAGCTGCGCCTGGATAAGGGCCGTAAAGAGGCCGTGAAAGCCCATGCAGAGTCCCAGGGCGAAAGCCTCAACGCCTTTATCAATCGGGCGATCACAGAAACCATGGAGAGGGATACCGCCGCCACAGAATAAGAAAAGCCCGCTCCAGGCAGACCCAGGAGCGGACTTGTGTATGATGTTGTGTATGTGTATGAGTATGTGTATACGCATATTTTCGTTGACAAAGTATCACCCGTGGGGTATACTAAAAATACGAAGGGCGCTACCGGCAGACGGTCAGACCCCGAGTGGATGAATTACAAGAAGTAACCGCACTCTTTGGTCGGAGGGGCGGTTACTTCTTTTTTGTCTGTAAAAACAGGCTGATGATGCCAACGATTAGAATGCCGATCTGAATGAGGTCGGAGTATGTAACCATCTGCAACACCCCCTTTTCTCTGATCTGAGAGCCGGGGGCAAGAAGTTACCCCCGAAAGATGGGGGGTCAACCGCCTACCGTTACTGGTAGCGCCATAGTCAGCATATCATACCTTTCAGCAAAAAGCAAGAACCATTCCAGGAACCAACGCCGGGAAGCTGCTGCGGGCGGCTCCCGGCCTTTCTGCGCCCTGGGGGTATATTTCGGGACAATAAAACCGCCGCTCTGATCTCCGGCCTTGGCGTGGCCCAGGCCGCCACGAAATGGGCATTTGATTCCAGGAGACGAAAACAAATGGGCGTTGCCGGTGCTGCGTATTCCATCCGCCACGCGGGCAGAAACGAAGAAAACGGCGGCAACCGCTCATTGTGAACGATTGCCGCCGCCTCTGTTTACTTCCATCCCTTGAAAATATCGTCAAGGGCTTTGCTGACTGCCTTTTCCAACTGCTTTTCGATCTGGGCTTGTGCGGCTGCCTCTGCGGCAGCTTCCTCCCGTCTGCGCTCCTGGTCTGCAAGGTATTTCTTTCTCATGCTCCGGTGTTTTGCTTCCATGATCTGCTCCGGTGTGTAGCCGTCCAGATACATTGTGTCGTAGTAGTCCGGCAAGTTTTTATGATATTCATCTATAAGCATCTGCTTTCTTCTCCCTCCTGGATGATCTATGCGGCGGTAGCCGCCAAAGGGATTACTTCAAATAGGCCGAAGGCCGTATTTGAATAAGCCCGCAGGGGCGTAGGGGCGCAGCCCCACGGGGATTTTTAGGAGGAACCGCCTAAACATACTCCCGCTTTGTTTTGCCCCTCCATTGATAATCAAAAATGCTCCTATACGAAAATCCTGTTTTGCCCAAAGTGTGCCCAATTAGGGCACCGGCGCGCGGCCTGGATGCCTTGAATTAGGCCCGTTTATTTTGGGTCAATTTTGGGTCACAGACTGGAAAACGATATAACAAGATATAAAACGAAATGTTAGGAAAGCGTATAAAATACGGGAAGAAAAGGCACATCACGGAATGATAAAATACGCTGTAAAACAACCCCGTTCTAGCTCATAACCCGGAGGTCGTAGGTTCGAGTCCTGCCTCCGCAACCATAAAAACCACGGCTTTTGCCGTGGTTTTTCTTTGTTTTCACAACTTTTAGGGCTGCTTTGAAAGCGGCCCTTTTCTCATTTTGGGTCAATTTTGGGTCATTGGGTCAGAAAACCTATATTTTGGGTCACCGTCCGGGAGCGCCTGGGCGGTTTTGTTATGCCTTTTTCCGGAGTAGCACATCCGCAATACACTCCGTTGCCCTGGCTTTGTTCTCTTCGATGATGTGACTGTAGAAGTTTTCTGTGGTGTTTACGCTGGCGTGGCCCAGCTGCTTCGATACTGTGACAATATCCGTACCGTTTGCCAGAAGCACAGAGGCCACCGTGTGCCGGAACGCATGGGGGTTGATGTGGGGTAGATTGTGGCGGCGGGCAAAGTCATGGAGCCATCCGGTGATGCTGTCCGGGTTCATGTTGCTGCCATCGTCTGTAGTGAAGACAAAACCGGTGTGCCGCCACCGGTCACCGTTGGCGATCTGTAGCCGCAGCTGCTCCCGCTTGTGCTGGCGTAACAGGGTCATTGTCTCAGCGGGGAGGTTCAGATAGCGGATGTCGCTTGTTTTGGTGTTTCCGAGATAGGTTCCTTTGCTCTTGGAAGATACAAGGGCCTTGTCGATCTTGACCCGGTTGTTATCGAAGTCCACCTTTTCCCATTGTAGGCCCATGATCTCACCACGGCGGCAGCCGGTGACAATCATTAGATGGGTAATCAGCTGCCATTTTAACGGCTCGGTATCCAGGGCTTTCAGTATGGCAGCAATGTCCTCCGGTTGGAAGTAGTTGGGATCGTGCTTTGCTGCTTTTGGCGGCGTGGCCTTGGCTGCTGCATTGTAGGGTACAAGCATTTCTTTCTCTGCCTGTGTCAGAATGGTGGAGATAAGCCGGTGATGCTCTATCACGGTCTTATCAGACAGGGGCGCGGTGTTGCGCTGCACCTTGAAAACATCCGCCACACGCTTGCCCATGGCTTTTGCAATGGCCTCCGCCTTATCCTCCCGGATGGATTCACCCTTTACAGCTGCGCCCACGGTGGCGGCAGCGATCCCGGCAGCTTCCGCAATGGAGGCCCGGGATTTTTTGTTGTCCTTCAGCCATTTGGCAAGGTCGATCTTCGCCGTAGCAGAGCCGCCACCGGCACGGAGGCCGGGTTCTGCGAGGTTCTTATAAAAGGCGTTCAAGTGCTGCGGCCTGAGGTCTGACAGTTTGATGTGTCCGATAGCTGCGTTGATTCGCTCCAGGAGTTCCCGGTATCTGTCCAGGGTAGTGGGGCGCACGCCGGTGCGCTCTTTCAGATCCAAAACATAGGCCGCGTATTCTGCGAAGGTCTGCTTGTTGTCCAGGGAGTAGCCCTGTTCAATGCTACGCTCAAAGTCCATAGCGGCCCGCTGTACGGCTTTTTCTATCTGGCGGGGTGTCATACCCGGCGCGGGCTTCCACAGTGTCCTGTGGCGGATGCGCTTGCCGGAGGTATCATAGCCGGAGTATACCGTGATGCGGTAAGTGTCCCCGTTTTTGCCTGGGATTTTCTCAGTCGTTGCCATGGCTGCTTCCTCCCTTCGACTTCCAACTTTCCATAAAGGCGCGGTAACCGGTTATCTCTTCGATGTGCCACCGTAATGTATCGCAAATATCGTCAATGTCGAGCTTGAGGCTTTTTGCACCAAATCGAACATGAAGCAGACCTGTCCATTCTGGGTACTGGTTGTAGAGTTCAAACTCCAATTTGGTGGCGGCGGAAATATCATCCGCAGTTCCGCCTAGTCTGTCCCTTAAGACGGGATGTGCTGCCAAGTGATCCGGGATTTCAGCAGCAGCCATCTTTTCTATCCGTTTTGCAAGTATAGACATTTGAGTGTAAATGATGCTGTCCGTAAGTGTGGAACTGATAAGCCGGTTAAGCGCCCCATGGGCTAGGCGGCATGAGTTAAAGTCTGCCATCTGACCGGCTGCCTCCGGCTCCGAAATGGAATCGCTAAACTCTTCTTCGCTTTCTTCTTTTATGCGTTTGATGGCTTGAATTGTGGCAGGAGAAAAACCCAGTTCATCAACTGCGCTGAGTTCCTTGTGCGGATGAGGGTAGAGACCCAAAAGGTAATCCGTGGAAGTATCAAAATACTGTGCGATCTTTACCAACGCTTCCAGATCGGGAGCAGATTCGCCGTTGCAATACAAGGAAATGGCTTGCCGGGTTTTGCCTAAGTAGTCAGCTAAGTCCTTCTGACTGGTGTTCCGCTCTTCCATGAGTGTGCGAAGCGCAGCCGGAAAAGGTTTGTTGGAGTTGGCGGGGTTGCTTTGCTTGCGTGCCATAGTATTAAAAACCTCCGATGCAAGAGAGTGTTGCACTTTTTCGAAATAAGCAAAAAATACTTGCTATTGTTAACACATCATGGTATGCTTTAGCTAGACAAGTAATACTTGCTGTTGTTATTGTAATGCAAGCTATGCTTGATGTCAACAACAATTTATCATGGAGGGATAAAAGTATGCCTATGACAGCAAACATCGAGATCAGGGAAAAAGCGAAAGAAAGCGGTGTGAAATTATGGATGGTGGCGGAAGCCCTGGGTATGGCGGACTCTGCATTTTCCCGGAAGCTCCGGCACGAATTGGCAGCAAATGAGAGAGAACAGGTATTGTCTGTGATTGAGCAGCTGGCGGCAGGAAGTGCGGAGGTGGCTTGATGCCCGATGTTTTGACGATCCGGGAAACTGTAGTCAGAGCCAAGGCGGAAGGAATGCCCATTACAGAGACAACTCTCCGCCGCTGGGTCAAGTCTGGGGCGATCCCCGCCCGAAAGGCCGGGAATAAACAGTTGATTTACTTTCCTAACCTCGTCAAGTATCTACAATGCGAGGACGGCGGAGACAACTGTCCCGCCACCGTGGCGGCTCCTGGTATCCGCCGCATTGAGGCGGGCTGACACAGTACATAACCAACGATAACGCCGCACATGGGGCCACCTGCGGCCCTGTGGCGGGCCATGAAAGGAGAATTGATGAACAACCAACAGCAGCATGACCTATTGACGAAGCATTTCGGGAGGGTTCCGGAACGCTATACGCTGTACCTGCTGCCCGATGAGAAGCGCGGGGGCCAAGAGTATGCCTGTATTGGTCTGACCACGGAAACCGGGGAGGCTTTACTCTTCGAGTTTGATTTCACCGTGCCGGGCCGCTTCTGTCTTCCATGGGAATGTCTGGAAAACAGCATCCCGCACCACTGTAGCACATGCGAGTGGAACCTGTGGCGGGGTAAAGGTACATCCTATTGTACCGAAACGGAAGTGGTCAGCAGCGGCGAGTGTCCCGACTGGGATATTTCCCCCGATGTTCTCAGAACTGCGGCGGCTGAGTATTACAAGCAGCTGCATGAAAAGCACTATGGAAAGATTAGTGTATCCGTGTGATGGCTGCGCCCTTGCCGGTGCCTATGATTGTAAACGCTGCCCCAGGTGGCGGCAGTGGTATTTTCACCGGCAAGCTCAGATCAATGCTTTTGCGGCAAGACTGGACAGATATTGGGTTTATGACCTTCCATTGCGCCGGATCGGGCGGAAAGGGTAGGCCATGGCGAAAGAGTTCTATATGAGAATCCGCACAGCGGGCCGCTATAAGTTAGTGGCCAGGTACAGCCGCCCGCTTCCAGGAGACAGCAAGCCGGTAAAGGCAGCGAAGCAAGCCGCCACCACAACGGCTCAGAAGTATATCAATATCAAGAACGCTACGGAACGGCTGCAGCTGCTGCTGTGTGCCAACTTTGACAGTAAGGAAGCCTGTTTCTGTACCTTCACATTCACCGACGAAACATTACCCGCCAACCGTAAGCATACAAAGGCGATCTTCACCGGCTATATTCGCAGTCTGAAAAAGGCCTTGAGCCGGGCTGATAGGCCGTTCAAGTACATCTATACCATTGAAGGCGAACCTCTGACCAGCTGTCCCGCTGCCGCTCCGGTGGCGGGGAACCGCTGGGAAATAACGCCGTGGCGGGAGGGTAAACGTTGGGAACAGCTGGACACAGCGGCCCAGGACAGCGCAGAAACGCCGACACGGCTGCATACACATTGTTTCCTCCATCTGCGAAAGGAGGACTACGAGACCGTCAGAAGCCTTTGGCCCTACGGTCAAGTGTATATAAGTCCGATGAAGGTCAACGAATTGACAACCTTTCAGCGGCTTGCTAACTATGTCACAAAGGAAAGCCGCACCGGTGCAAAGGGAAACGGGGCCAGGGCCTACACGCCCAGCACGAACCTGGAACAGCCGGTCATTGACGGGCATTGGTGCAGCGAGTTTGAGGGTATCGCGCTGCCCATGGGCGCGGAGAAGATATCCAGCGGCGCAGACTGCAACGAAATATACGGCAGCTCCATGGAATATCTGTTCTATCGGATGCCACGGGACGCGCCGCAGCCGCAGCCATACAAGAGTAAAGGGAAGGTTTACAGCAAGAAAAGCCGCCCATAAAGTCAATAACGCCGCTACGAGGCCATTCGTTTTCCTTGGTGGTGGTTATTAACTTCTCGTAATGGGGTGTAGAAAATAAACAAAGAACTTCACAAGCGGTTTTTGACGGGGTATAATGCAGGTAAGCGGGAAAGACACAACAAAGCGGGTCGATTGTGAGCCGAAAGGGGTGTGTTTGAACGCAGAAAAACGGCGCTGCTTTGTGCAATTTGCCGTGGCGGCTTGGGCGCGTGTGTGCGTAGGCACGCCACAGGGACGCACCGGCGCGGATCAGAGGGGCAACCCTACCCCCCAGGGCTTGAAAATTTGGGTTTGCTCTCCCCTAGACCGCGTGTCATCCTCCACGCGAAAAATTTTCCCCACGGTGAAAACAGAAACAGGTGGGTGCCCTGGTACTCGGAGAACGGTGCCCGAATCGGACACGAAAACCGACGTGAAAAAGGCGGGTTTCAGACAGTTTTGACAGGTGTTTCGTCGTTTAATTACCAGGAAAACCCTGTGAAACAGCGGGTGCATGAGCGTGATAGCCCCCCCTGGGTCTATGCCCCTCCTACTTTGTAGGAGACCGGTGGGTGGAGTTTCGTAAAATACACAGGTCGCGTATACGACCCCCCTCCCCAAAGTCCAATACAGCCAAAAGTGCAGCAACATAGCACAAAATACCGGGGAGGAAGGTCGAGCATGGGCAACCTGGGGGATTGTGTCCAATTAGGACACCTGGAAAAAGCAGAAACCCGCCACGGGTGGCCGTGACGGGATAGTATGCGGGATTTCAAACAGGTTCGTTATATCCCTCTTCATAGCATAGTCTCATTAAGCGCGAAAATGAGCCGCCTTCTTCCGGTTCTACGGTGGTAGCCATTAAAAAGACATCGGCAAAGCGGGGGTACTCGCCTGCGGCGGCATCTGCCCGCCCCTGGTCAGTAAATACATTCCCAATTTCTTGCAGATTTTCAACGATGGCATAGAAACCAGCGCTCAAAGGTTCGCCGGTTTCCTTTTGGTGGTCGCGTTTGAATCCTGGCAGATATTTTAACATGTCCATGCTGAGTCCTCACGGGCTGTAATTGCCGCCACCTGTGGCAGCTTTCAGCTGTTCCGCGCCCTTCTGGCAGCCCAGGAGAACCCAGCCTCGGCACAAGGCGGCCAGATGGAGGGAATAGGGATCGGTGGCAACAATGGCGTTTATGGCATCCAGAAGGCCCTGGACGGCTTCAGCATCCCCACGGGTGGCGGCGTTATAACTCTCGTTTGCCATATCGGCAACCTCACAGAAGAACTCCCGTTCTGTCCCTGTCAGCTCCCGGCCTACCTCTGCCCGTTGCAGCTCTGCAAGCTGCTCGCCGGTGATGGGGAAAGAAACCTTATTCGGATTAACCATGGGCAGCAACCTCCTTTCCGGAGATGATTTGCGCGACTTCTGCGCCTATGGTCTGGCTCATGTAGAGGCGTTCCAGGTCAACGGTAAGTGCGATGCTGCTTCGGGAACCGATTTCCAATACCTCGAAGCCCTTTCGGTTGTATGTCCGGTAGATCATGTGCTTATCGTCACAGATTTCAAGTCCCATGCTGCCGCAGATACGCAGCCATTCAGCCGGGATAACGATTGTGTCCGAATTTGACACGCCGCTCCGGTGATCCTTGATCTTCACCGGGTAGGCGTAGGCCTTGATGGTGGTCGTGGTTTGCATTATATACCTCCAAATTCTATTTGACTTGGAGGGGATGGAGCCTTATAATAAGGGCATCCCCTCAGACTGACGGGGTAAGGCTCTTTGCATCGTGCTTTGGTCGGCGTTTGATGCAAGGGGCCTTTCTTAT
>JAZNZT010000022.1:0-2806 GCA_045595075.1 Faecousia sp. | reverse complement strand
GAGCAGAAAACGGCTAAAATGACCGGCGGTATCTATCACAAGGTGCAGATTGATCTAACTTATAACTCAAACCATATTGAAGGCAGCCGTCTGACTCACGACCAGACACGGTATATCTTTGAGACCAACACTATTGGTTTTGAAAATGAAGCCGTCAATGTGGATGATGTGATTGAGACCGCTAACCATTTTAGATGCATTGATATGGTGATCGACCAAGCAGGCTCTGCGCTGACTGAGAAGTTTATTAAGGAACTGCACTTTATCCTGAAGACGGGCACCAGCGATAGCCGAAAGGATTGGTTTGCAGTAGGGGAGTACAAGAAATTACCCAACGAGGTGGGTGGTAACAACACTACTCTGCCGGAGAATGTTGCCGAGGAGATTCGTAAGCTGCTGGCAGACTATAATGCGCTGCCTTCTAAGACCTTTGAGGACATTGTAGCCTTCCATGTGGCGTTTGAACGCATCCATCCCTTCCAGGACGGAAATGGCCGTGTAGGCCGACTCATCCTCTTTAAGGAATGCTTAAAGCATAACATCGTGCCGTTCATTATCGAGGATAACTTGAAACTGTTCTACTACCGTGGCCTCAAAGAATGGGATCGTGAAAAAGGCTTCCTATTGGATACCTGCCTTACCGCCCAAGATCGCTTTAAGGCTTATTTGGATTACTTTAGAATTGTATACAGATAAGAAGATGCTCCCCCGTCTTACCAAAATTGATAGGACGGGGGAGCAGTGTTTAGGTGTATTCTGCATTAAGCATCACCAAAAGGCAACTGTGGTAGCGCCATCCATTTAGCTATTGTATAGCACTTTTTCATATGTGAGAAATGTGATGTCATCACAGAACAGTGTCAAAAGCGGTGATATAATGAGGCTACAAAGAAAAAAGGAGGACGTAAATATGTCTGCTATCAATATCAATAAAAACAATTTTCAAAATGAAGTATTAAATTCCGATAAGAAAGTCCTTCTGGACTTTTGGGCTCCCTGGTGCGGCCCCTGCCGTATGGTAGTACCGATTGTGGAAGAGATCGCTGATGAGCGCCCCGACATCAAGGTCGGAAAGATCAATGTGGATGAAGAAGTAGAGTTGGCGAGTCAGTTCGGCATTATGAGCATTCCTACTTTGGTAGTGATTGAAAACGGTAATATCGTAAATCAGGCAATGGGAGCAAGGCCCAAGGATGCAATTCTTGCGATGCTTTAAGGAGGTGCAATTATGGGATTCTTTGATTTTTTGAAACAACCCGATGTGAATCAGGGCGTAGCAGATTATCACAATACCCCCGGTGCAGTGCTGCTAGATGTACGTACCCCGCAAGAATACAGCGAAGGACACATTCCGGAAAGTAAAAACGTTCCGCTGCAGACCCTTGACAAAGTAAGGGCTGTCGCGGAAAATAAAGATACCGAGTTGTTTGTTTATTGTTATTCCGGTGCGAGAAGCCGTCAGGCTGCGGCGGTACTCGGACAGATGGGCTATACCAATGTTCGGAACATTGGCGGCATAGCCGCTTATCACGGAAAGGTGGAATGCTAAATGAAAGTTGTGATCGTAGGAGGTGTGGCAGGCGGTGCCACTGCTGCAGCAAGAATCCGCAGATTGGACGAGCAGGCTGAAATCGTTGTGTTTGAGCGCTCAGGCTATATTTCCTATGCCAACTGCGGTCTGCCTTATTACATTGGTGGTGTCATCGAAGATCCGGCGGATCTGACACTCCAGACCCCGGAGAGCTTCTTCTCCCGGTTCCGTATCCATATGAAGGTGCGTCACGAAGTCACCGCCATCCATTCGGACAAAAAGACTGTTTCTGTAAAAAATTTAGAAACCGGCGAGGAATTTGAAGAAAGCTACGACAAGTTGCTTCTTTCTCCCGGCGCAAAGCCTGTATGGCCGGGCCTCCCGGGGATGGACAGCGACAAGCTGTTCACTTTGCGCACCGTAGAGGATACCTTCCGGATCAAGGAATTTGTGGATGAGCATAAGCCGAAATCCGCTGTGATGGTGGGCGGTGGCTTTATCGGTTTGGAAGTAGCAGAAAACTTAAGGGAGCTTGGCATAGATGTGACCATCGTTCAGCGGCCTAAACAGCTGATGAATCCCTTTGATGCAGATATGGCTTCCTTTATCCACAGCCAAGTCCGTAAGCACGGCGTGAAGCTGGCGCTGGGCTACAGTGTGGAAGGTTTTGAAGAAAAGGACGATGGTATCAATGTGCTGCTGAAAGATCAGCCAGCTATCCATGCGGATATGGTGGTACTAGCCATCGGTGTTACCCCGGAATCCCAGCTTGCAAAGGATGCTGGCCTGGCGCTTGGTATCAAGGGCAGCATCCTGGTCAATGACCGGATGGAAACATCAAACCCCGACATCTACGCCGTAGGGGATGCAGTGCAGGTAAAGCACTATGTCACAGGCCGTGATGCTCTGATCGCGCTGGCTGGCCCTGCCAACAAGCAGGGACGGATTGCCGCAGACAATATCTGCGGCGGCGACAGCCGGTACTTAGGCAGCCAGGGCAGCTCCGTAATCAAGATTTTTGATATGACCGCAGCCACCACCGGCATTAACGAAACCAACGCCAGAAAAGCCGGACTGGATGTGGACACGGTTATTCTCTCGCCAATGAGCCACGCCGGTTATTACCCCGGCGGAAAGCTGATGACCATGAAAGTGGTTTTCGAAAAGGAAAGCTACCGGTTACTGGGCGCACAGATCGTGGGCTACGATGGTGTAGATAAGCGCATCGATGTGCTGGCTACAGCCATTCATGCGGGAATAAAAGCAACTGATCTA
>JAZNZT010000021.1:0-17140 GCA_045595075.1 Faecousia sp. | reverse complement strand
GCTCAGCTGTCTCTACCGCTTTCCGGGCGTTTTTGAAGGTCAGCACACCGGTAAAGCCAATGTACCAGCCCATATTTACCAGCTGCCGCGCCATCTCCGCAGAACCGGAGTAGCAGTGGAACACGCCGGTCACATCTTTAAATTCCTTCACCATTCGCATACCGTCGTCGTGGGCTTCCCGTTCGTGGATGATCACCGGAAGGTCTACCTCCCGGGCAAGCTCCATCTGCATCCGGAAGGCTTTCAGCTGGATCTGCCTGGGAATGTCCTCGTAGTAATAGTCCACGCCGATCTCGCCGATGGCTTTGACCTTGTCACAAAGTTTACATAACTTCCTGTATTCCTCAATGACGTCCTCGTTTACCTCGTCGGCGGAATCCGGATGAGAGCCTACGGCGGCATACATAAAGTCATAGGTCTGCGCAAGCTCCACCGCTTGTCGGGAATTTACCAGGCTGCAGCCAGGATTCATCACAAGACCGACTCCCTTGCCGGCAAGACTTTTTAAAACCGCGTCCCGGTCTTCATCAAACACCGGGTCATTCATATGAGCGTGGGTATCAAATAACATGGTCTTCCTCCTCAATAATTGCCAGCAGGCAGCCGTCCCGGACAGTGACTCTGGGGTCGTCCGGGGAAAAATCGGTATGATTGGGATATTGGATGCCTTTACCGGTGCGCTTTGCGTCGGCTTCCTTCAACACCCAAAGCTTTAAAAGCGCCAGACGCTTGTTCGGGCAGGCATCGTAGCGGACCTTCTCAGATGGGGAGAGAATCCTGTCTGCCAGGCACAGGTTGATGTCTCGGTCGACCTCCTCGGCATCGATGCCGATTAACTTTTCCGACAGGGCGCAGAAAACATGGTTTTGGGTATGGGTTATAGAAAAAAACGGGCCGTTTTCAAAGTAGGGCTTGCCCAGGGGCGTGGTGAGGACAGGCGGCATTTCAGCGCCGCAATACTGCCGGTACAATTCTGCCAAAAGTTTGCGCCCTTCTTCATGGCCGTTTTCCGATGAAATCCGTTTGCTTAATAGCAGCATAACCTCACCTCCGCAGGGTAAATTATACCCCCAAAAGGTTACGGTGTCAATGAAGGGCGGTCTATTCTATCCGGTGGAGGCATAGACTTTTTACGAAAAGGAGGGATGGACATGGCAGACCAAACGATCCAACTGCCCCACAAGCTGACCTTAAACGAGCGAAAGGCGCTGACCATGACCGGTGTTACGGAGGTCGTCAGCTTTGATGATACCACTGTGATCCTGCGCACCGGACTGGGAACACTGGTGATACAAGGGCGGGATCTGCAGCTAAAGACATTGTCCCTGGACGGGGGACAAGTTGCGGTGGACGGCAACGTGGCAGCGCTTATTTATGAAGAACCCCGTACCGGCGGCGGATTTTTCCGTCGGTTTTTGGGATGACTTCCCCGGTACTGGATCTGCAGCGGTTCGGCATAGCGTGCCTTTTGGGCGCTGTACTGGGTTTATATTACGGTTTTCTGCGGCCACTGCGTCCCCGGTGGACGACCCTGTCCGACGCCATGTTTCTTGTGGGCGCTGTCTGGGCCTGGCTGTATTTGGGATTTGCTGTCTGCAAAGGGGATATTCGCATGGGCTACACAGCGGGACTTTTTGTGGGCGGCTTTGCCTGGGAACTGACGGTGGGAAAAGTTCTTCGCCCGGGTTTTTACCAATTTTGGAAACTTTTAGCGGGTATTTTAGATATTTTTCTCTTCCCAATGAAAAAATTTTTGAAAATCAGCAAATATTTTGCAAAATTCCTCTTGGCAACAGCAAAAAAAGGCAGTACAATAAAGTGGAATAAAAAGCACCATTTCAGACAGAGAACCGGAGGGAAGAGATATGACAGCAAAACGCAATCCGTTCAGTCGTATCCGTCTGGTATACAGACGCAGCTCTACCCTGCTCAAATGTGTGGTACTGACGGCAATTGTATTGTCTACAGTCTGCCTGATCGCCCTGCGGGGCGCGATTCTGGAGATTCAGGAAAAAACCGACGGCCTGCGAATCCAAGCCGCGGAGCTGGAACAAAGAAACAAGCGGTTGGAGCAGTACATCGCCGGGATCGGCACCGTGGAGGGCGTAAAAAACATCGCCTTTGACAAGCTGGGACTTGTAGACCCGGACACTGTTATTTTTCTGCCTGAACAGGAGTAAATTGGAGGAAACACTTAGAACATGGAGTTAACCGTAGGAGCAGTATTAGAGGGAAAAGTAAAGACCATCACCAATTTTGGCGCGTTTATCGCGCTCCCGGAGAATAAGACCGGCATGGTACATATCTCCGAGGTCGCCAATACCTATGTCAGCGACATCCGTCAGCATCTGACGGAGGGACAAGATGTAAAGGTAATGGTCATCGGGATAGAAAACGGAAAGGTCAATCTTTCCATGAAGCGTCTGGAGGCAAGAGAGTCCCGGGAGGAAGGCGGACGGAATAATTTCCGCAGCAACAATGCCCCCCGACGGGATAACGGACAACCCCAGAACCGCGCTCCCCGTTCTGCGCCGACTCCACCTCCCGCGCCCAAAACCGCGGACCAGCTGTTTGAGGAAAAGCTGAAGCAGTTCATGAGCGAGTCTGACAGCAAGATATCCTCCATCCGGCAGTACTCCGATCATCGGACAAAGAGCCGCAGAAGATAAGCCTTTGCCGCTGCCTGTGGCAGCGGCATTTTTACGAAAAGAGAGGCGGTGTACCATGTCAACCGTAGTAATTACCGGCGGATCCCGCGGAATTGGAGCGGCAGCAGTAAAGCTGTTTGCCCAGCGGGGAGATCGGGTGATTTTCCTGTATGAAAAAGAACATGACGCTGCCAGGGCGGTATCGGAGCAGACCGGCGCAGAGGCGGTTTGCTGCGATGTGTCCGACGGACAGGCAGTGAAGTCTGTCTTTGCCGGGATCGGCGATTTGGATGTGCTCATCTGCAACGCTGGCATTTGCCACTCCGGGTTGATCAATCAGATCTCCGAGGAGGCATGGGACAGGCTGTTTGCGGTGAATGTCAAAGGGATCTACCACTGTGTCAACGGGGCGCTTCCCTATTTTCTGAAAAAGCAAAAGGGCTGCATCATTACCGTTAGTTCTATGTGGGGACAGTCGGGAGCATCTTTTGAGGCGGCATACTCAGCAACCAAGGGAGCGGTGATCGCTCTGACCCAGGCTCTTGCCAAGGAGCTGGGTCCCAGCGGCATCCGTGCAAACAGTATTGCCCCCGGTGTGATCCTAACCGATATGTGCGCCACTGTCTCCCCGGAGACCATGGAGGCGCTGCGGCAGGATACCCCTGTGGGGCGCAACGGTACACCGGAAGATGTGGCAAAGGCCATGGTCTATCTGGCAGATGCGGAATTTGTCACCGGACAGACTCTTGCCGTCAATGGCGGATATCTCATTTAGGAGGAAAAAGAATGAAAATTGCAATCGGCTGTGACCATGGCGCATTGGCGCTGAAAAATGCACTTGTTTCAAGACTGGAGAGCCAGGGATATGAAGTAAAGGACTTCGGCACGCATACTTTGGACAGCTGCGACTATCCGGACTTTGCCGCCCCGGCGGCAGAGGCGGTAGCCTCCGGAGAATGTGACAGAGGCATCGTTCTTTGCACCACCGGTATCGGTGTGTCCATAACCGCCAATAAGGTAAAGGGTATTCGCTGCGCTCTTTTGTCAGATGTAATGTCTGCCCGTATGACCCGGGAGCATAACGATACCAACATGATGGCGCTGGGCGCCGGCGTGGTGGGGCAGATGCTTGCCTTCCAGATCGTGGACACCTGGCTGGGAACGGAATTCTCCCAGGATGCCCGTCATCAGCGGCGGATCGATAAAATGATGGCTCTGGAGAAATAAGGAAAACCGGCTGCGTTGCAGCCGGTTCTTGTTATTTTCTGAAGCTTTGTAATAGACCCAGTAGCTTTTCCATGGGAAGCTGACGGCTTCTGCTGGACATGGATTCTGCGGTCTGTTCTATGATCTGCGCCCACTGGGCGGCGGTCATGGAGCCCTCCGTGCCGATGGCAAGCCAGCCGCAGCGGTCCAGCTTGAGAGCGCCGAATTGTCGGGCAAACCGCTTGTGCACGCCTAAAGCCAAAGCGTAGGGAGCAAGCTGGAAGAAATAATCCGGGTTCGCGGCGCAGATCCGCTGAAGCTCAGCCTTGGGAACTTTCCGAAGATACCGGCTTAAATCCAATACCTGTCCCTGGTACTGTCTGCCGAGGCTGGTCCGTCTGCCGCCCACGGCAAGAAGAAGACCTGCCGCCAAAAGGCCCAAAACCATATAAAGGGCGGGCAGGAAGTGTCCGCTGAATATGCCTAAGAGCAGCAGAATACCGCAGCTTCCAAGACAAGTCCAAAGGCTGGGCTTGTCCCATAAAAGCAGGCTGTAGAACAGACTTTGGATAAACCAGCCGCAAAAGCCGCCAATGGCGGCAAAAAGGACGATCAGCAGCCCCTGCAGCGCAGCGCCGCCGCTGAGGGCAATGGCGAGATTGACACCGCCGAACAGGCCGATTCCCGACGCGAGAATGCGGAAGATCCGCAGATTTCCGGTACGGGGGTGCATCAGCTCCCGAAGGGAGGCCTTTTTTGCGGTCAACCGGCAAAGCTCGGCATAGTGCGTTCCCCGGGTGTCCACTGTCTGCCGGGCGCCGAACAGCTTCCGGAAACAACGCTGCTCCCACTCGGACCGCTCGTTGCCCATGTCCATTCGCTTACGCAGGATCACCTTGCTGTGACGGTCCATTTGTATCAGAAGGTAGCCAAGCTGCGCCCAGGTAAGCACCATAAGGTTCAGATCTGCGCCCCGGCAGGCGAGGATGCTTCCCAGTTCACCGGCGGTAAAGCCCTGGGGCGGCTCCGGATTACGTTGCCGTCTGGGGGGCAGATTCCGCAAGAACAAAAGCCAGTACAGAAATGCCAAGCCGGCGCAAATAAGGATCGCCAGATTCATTACGTCGGAATTTTGCACATTCAGAATGCTTTGAGGGAACATAGCCTCGGTAACAGGCAGGGTCATAAGCAAGGTCTCATGATCCTTAAGGGTCTTTGTAAAACTGCCGGTAACAGTATTTCCGGAAACAGCATAGGTCATATCCTTTTCAATATCAGCCTGATGGTAGCCGCTGGAAAAAGAGGGACTGGATTCCGGTTCTCCGGGCAAGGTCACTGTAAAGGTCATATTCTCCACCGGATAGGAAAATCCGGAGAGCAAAGGCAGCTGCATTTCCAAACCGGTTTCGGCAGAATGGATCACATCTTTCAGAGAATAGTTGATGCTGATGGAAAAGTCGCCGGCTACCTTCCCAAGGATCCGGGAAAGATCCACCTGCCGCACCTGCCCGTCCTTGGGCGCTCTTGCCCTGGAGCCGTTTACCGTGATACCGGTGGCATCGGCAGGGACGGGGAACAACAGATCATCCACAGCGGCATCCAGATGGAGGGTGGCGCTCAGGGTGATCTGACAGCTTCCGTCAGAGGAGACTGTGGAGAAATTGGAAACACCGGTAGCCCCGGTGGCGGCAAATGCCCCCAGGGAAAGACAGATCACCAGCAGTGCGGTGAACAGGACCCCTGCAAAACGCCGCATATCCACGCCTCCTTTCTTTATCTACGGTTCTTTTTGTAAATGATATTTAAACCCTTCAGCAGAAGGTCTTTTTCCAAAATGATCTCCCGCTTGCACAGAGGGATGACAAATTGGGCAAGGCCGCCGGTGGCGACCAGAGTGCAGGTATAGCCAAGCTCATCTTCGATCCTTTGGATAATACCGTCCAGCATAGCGGCAGTGCCGTACATCATACCGCTGCGCATACAGTCTACGGTGTTTTTGCCGATGACCTGCTTTGGCTTGTCCAGACTGATACCCGGCAGCTGGGCTGCCCGGCTGGTCAACGCGTCCAGAGACAGCTTCACGCCGGGATAGATCACACCGCCTAAGTAGGTTCTGGGTTGGGTGACCACTTCCACAGTGGTGGCTGTGCCAAGGTCAATGAGGATCAGAGGTGCATCATATTCGGCAAGTGCCGCTACAGCAATGACGATTCGGTCACTGCCCACCTGGGCGGGGGAATCCACCTGGATGTCAAGACCGGTTTTCAGTCCCGGACCAACCACCATAGGCTGTTTTCCGATGACCTTTATGACGCCGGTGCGGATAGAGTGAAACACCGGAGGCACTACCGATGAGATGATGCAGTCTGAGATGTCTTCCTTGTGGATGCCGAAGGCCTCCAGCATGCTTTTGATCTCTACGCCGTACTGGTCAGAGGTGCGGGTATAATCTGTGGCGATCCGGGCCTTGAACAGGATCCGGTCATCCCGGATACAGCCGATCACAATATTTGTATTTCCAATATCAATAGCAAGCAGCATATTTAGTTCCTCACAAGCTTCAGCAAAGCCTTGCCGATCACAGTCACCAAAATGGCAGCGGCGATGGCTTCCGGAATGCCGGAGGCGGTGACGGTGCCCATTACAAGGCCGAATACGGCACTAAGCGCTACATTTTTGGCGGCTGCATATTGCTGGGCAAGGAGCAGATAAATGCTGCCCATCACCAAAACTGTGTGCAGCACGGTGGCGATGGCGGATACAATGGGCAGGGCGAGCCAATCATGGACCTTTCCCTTTTTCAAAAGCTTCCAAAGCCAGCCAGCGGCGATGCCGAAAGCGATCCGGCAGCCCAAAGCGATCCACAGGGATTTGAAAACCCCGGGCAGACCCTCAGTGGTCATAAAGGGGGAGAAGGCGAAAGACAAAAGTCCCGGGGCGGTGGTGTTTGCCCAAATGGAACAAAGACCGAATACGCCGCCTAAGATCCCGCCGGCGGCAGGGCCTAACAGGATCGCCCCCAGAATGACGGGGATGTGCATGGTGGTGGCCTTGATCACAGGCAGCGGAATAAAGCCGATGCCGGTCATGCCCATGACCAGAAGCACACCGCAAAGCATGGCGAGGGTCGCCATGTAACGGACATTGGTTTTATGGGTTTGCATTTTTGATTCCTCCTGCTGCTGCTCACCCTTAGCGGTGATACAACGCATCTGTATTATATCGAAAAATTATCTCGGTTTCAAGAGAAAATCCTCTCTTTACAGGGGACAAAAGAAAAGATATAATAGTTTTAACACACAATTATGGGGAACGGATTCTTCGCTGCGCTCAGAATGACAGAGAAAACCTGAAAACCTTGCGTGTCATTCTGAGGGAGCGGAGCGACTGAAGAATCCGCTTCTCTTTGTTGCGAGATGGAATTTGTTCTTAAAGGAGGCTCTCCACATGTTGAAAGGAAAAACCGTTCTTCTGGGGGTTACCGGGGGGATCGCTGCCTATAAGGCGGCGGCGCTTGCCTCTGCGCTTGTGAAGCTTCATGCTGCCGTGGAAGTGGTGATGACCAAAAACGCCACGGAGTTTATTGCCCCCCTGACCTTTGAACAGCTGACAGGCCGTCGGGTGTCGGTGGATACCTTTGACCGGAATTTTGCTCATCAGGTGGAGCATATCTCTCTGGCGCAGCGGACGGATCTGGTGATCATCGCTCCGGCCACCGCCAATGTCTGCGCCAAGCTGGCTCACGGACTGGCGGATGATATGCTGACAACGACTGTGCTTGCCTGCCGCTGCCCCAAGCTGATCGCTCCGGCAATGAACACCAATATGTATGAAAATCCTGTGACGCAGGACAATCTGGAGACCCTCCGCCACTACGGCTGGGAGGTCATTGAGCCTGCCTGCGGCCGCCTTGCCTGCGGCGCGGTGGGAGCAGGAAAGCTGCCTGAGCCGGAGGAGCTGGTGCAGTATATCCTGCGTCAAATTGGCAGAACGCATGATCTGGAGGGCAAAAAGGTGCTGGTCACAGCAGGCCCTACTCAGGAGTCTCTGGACCCGGTGCGGTATCTGACCAACCACTCCACAGGGAAAATGGGCTACGCCATCGCCAAAATGGCTATGCTCCGGGGCGCAGATGTGACGCTGGTTACCGGACCTACCGCAATCCAGCCGCCACCCTTTGTAAAGGTCGTGCCGGTAACTTCCGCAGCAGAGATGTTTGCGGCGGTAAAGCAAGACTGTGGGCAGGCGGACATTATTGTAAAGGCTGCCGCCGTGGCAGACTACACCCCCGTCGGATACAGCGACGATAAGATCAAAAAAGCTGACGGCGATCTGGCGATCCCCCTTGTCCGCACACAGGATATTCTGGGCTGGCTGGGGCAGAACCGGAGACCCGGGCAGGTGATCTGCGGTTTCTCTATGGAAACCCGGGATCTGCTGGAAAACAGCAAAGCCAAGCTTACGAAGAAAAATGTGGACATGATCTGCGCCAATAATCTCAAGACAGAGGGCGCAGGCTTCGGTACAGATACCAATGTGATCACCCTCATTACCAAAGAGGATACGGAAGAGCTGCCTCTGCAATCCAAAGAGGATGCGGCAAATGCAATCCTGAATAAGGCAATCAGTCTTTTATAAAAAATCGAACCCACGCCTTAGGGCGTGGGTTTTTACAGCACAGCATCCAGCTGGGATTCCAGGCACAAATGTTCCCCGGTGACCGGATGGGTAAATTCCAGTTGCTTGGCGCAAAGGAGCTGACTTGCAAGTCCTTTTGATTGAGAGTAATCTAAGGACGCTTTGCTGCCATACTGGGGGTCGCCCAGGATAGGGAATCCTTGATAGGCGCAGTGGACACGGAGTTGGTGGGTGCGTCCGGTGACGGGGCGCAGGGAAAGCTTGCAGAAATCGGCTTGCCGGTCAATGACGGAAAATTCCGTTACCGAGGGTTTTCCCTCGGGGGAGACGAACCGCAAAAGGCTGGGAAGGGGCTTGCGGGCGATAGGGGCATCGATGACGCCGCTGCTTTCCGCCGGTCCGCTGAACACAAGGGCGTGGTATGTCTTTTTTAACGCTGTTTCGTTCAACAGGGCGTGGATGTGGGCGTTTTTGGCGATCAGCACAATGCCAAAAGTATCCCGGTCCAGCCGGGTGATGGGGTGGAAAGCGGATCTTTGACCGGTTTTTTCATAGTAGCCGATCACCCGGTTTGCCAGCGTTCCGGTCATGGTCGCCCGAGAGGGGTGGATCAGCATCCCTGCCGGCTTGTCCACCGCAAGAATGTGTTCGTCCTCGTAAATAATATCAAAGGGCAGATCCTCTGCCGGATACATAGGCTCCGGCTCGTCCAGAGGGACGGTGATCACATCGCCGATCTGCACAGCGTAGTCTGCATGGCGGGGAATGCCGTTCACAAACAGCTTGTCCTGCCATTTCATCCGGTTCATAAGGCCTGTGGACATATGCAGTTCTTCTTTCAGAAACGAGGACAGCCGTCCTGCCCGGGCGGCAGTATGCTTTAGCTCCATAGGAACACCTCCGGTGAAAACAGGTATCACTTCCTAGGGGACGATGCCTTCATCGTCCCGGGCGGATGAGGGCATCCGCCCCTACAAGCAGAAAAAAATAATTTTGCGCAAAAAAGACCTTGCCAGAGCAAGGTCTTTTTTATTTTTAGTTCAGAGCAGCCTTTGCCTTCTCAACCAGAGCAGCAAAAGCAGCGGAGTCCTGGATAGCCATCTCGGACAGGCTCTTGCGGTTCATCTCGATACCGGCCTTCTTCACACCGTTCATAAAGGTGGAGTAGTTCAGACCGTAGGGCTTGACAGCAGCGGACAGACGGGTGATCCACAGTCTGCGGTAGTCGCGCTTCTTCAGCTTGCGGCCGACAAAAGCATAGTTGCCGGACTTCATGACAGCCTGCTTGGCCATCTTAAAGTGCTTGGACTTAGAACCCCAGTAGCCCTTAGCGAGCTTCAGGGTAGCATTTCTTCTCTTGCGCGTCATCATTGCGCCTTTAACTCTTGCCATTTCAGTATCCTCCTATCTCTTATTTGTACGGGATCATCTTCTTCACGGCGGCGACATTGGTCACGTCAGCATAAGCCGTGGTGCGGAGACGACGGGTACGTTTGGTGTCCTTCTTAGTGAGGATGTGGCTCTTGTAAGCGCGGGCTCTCTTGACCTTACCGGACTTGGTGAGGTTGAATCTCTTCTTTGCACCGCTATGGGTTTTCAGCTTGGGCATAGTAGTTTCTCCTTCCGTATCTTTGGTAATCGGTTTACTAAATTACTTACTGTTCTTGGGGGTGAGGAACATGGCCATAAACCGGCCTTCCAGCTTGGGATTCTTCTCCATGGTCGCGATCTCGGCGCATGCCTCGGCAAAATCCATCAAAAGCTTCTCGCCAAGATTGGTGTGCGCCATCTCACGGCCGCGGAAGCGGACGCTGACCTTCACACGGTTGCCGTCGCCCAGGAATTTCAGGGCGCTCTTGACCTTGGTGTTGAAGTCGTTGGTGTCGATGCTGGGGCTCATGCGGATCTCCTTGATCTCCACTACCCGCTGATTCTTCTTGGCTTCCTTCTCCCGCTTCTTCTGATCGAAGCAGAACTTGGAATAGTCCATGATCTTGCAGACAGGGGGGACAGCATTGGGAGAGATCTTTACAAGATCCAGACCCTGCTCATCTGCCAAATTGTTGGCTTCGTCGGCAGACATGATGCCCAGCTGAGCGCCGTCTGCGCCGATGAGGCGGATCTCCTTATCCCGGATCTCGTCGTTAAGCTGATGATCTAACTTGGCTATGGTAAGCACCTCCAAAAAATAAACAGCAAAAAAGCGGATGCCAAAGCATCCGCATACTCGCACTTTATCCCTGTTAAGGGGGTGGAATATTGACCTTTTTGCTGTACGCTTAAGGTGAGGCGGATACCGGCCTTCTTTATTACCTGCACATCTTAGCACAGGTTAAGGGGATTGTCAAGTGGTTTTTTGAACAATAAAAAACAGATTCTTTAAGTGATGCCCCAAGAGCCTGAGCAATCGCGAAGGGCGATTGGCTGGCAGAACTTATGCAGCGAGCGAAGCGAGTCGTACGCTATGCTCAGAATGACATAAAAATGGACAATGGACGATTCGACGTCCATTGTCCATTATCAGTTCATATAAAGAATCCCGGCTTAGTGGGTCATCATCTGTGCGCGCCAGGGCTTGATCTCGTTCTGGAGTTCTTCGCCCTTCTGCATGCGGGCAATGTCGTCGATGACAAGACGGGCAGCGGTTGGCTGCGTCGATCATCTCTTGCAGCTCGGCGCTGCTGAGAGCTACCGGCTTTTCGCAGATCACATGCTTGCCTGCCTCCATCAGCCGGATGCAGATATTTTTATGTAAATGGTTGGGGATGGCAACGGTGACAAGGGACACGCTCTCGTCTGCCAGAACCGCCTCAAAGCTGTCATATACGGGGATTTCTTTTTCCCGGGCATGCTCCATTGCCTCCGGGGCAATGTCATAAACACCTGCCAACTCCAGACAGTCCAGGGTGCTTAGCTTCCAGCCGTGCCAGCGGCCCATACCACCATAGCCAACTATTGCGATTCGAGGGGTGCTGTCAGTAGCAGCGCCGGTTTGGGCATTTGTTAGTTCCATTTTTCGCTTCCTCCTGTGGTTTTTGTTAAAACTAACGAAATCCTGCAAGGATTTGCTATTTACATTATAGAAAATATGCAGTATAATTCAAGCCAGAAGAAAAGAAAGTTGTAGCCAAATATTGCGGAAATACGCTTTGGAGGCAGATATGCGTTATATTATTGAGAATAAAGAATATCAACTTAACATCGCAAAGCGGGCATCTTTGATGCGGACACCCCATTTGCACAGGCATCTGGAGATGATCTATTTATACAAAGGTAGGTCCGAGATCCTTTTGGATGGCAAGAAATATGTTATGGAGGCGGGGGACGTGTTCATAGCGTTCCCGAACCAGATCCATGGATACGAGCCGATAACGCCTGTGGAGTGCGCGGTCGTGATCTTCTCCGCGGAGTTAGACCCCCATATGGGCGGCCTGCTGAAAAACAAGATCCCCTCGGATCCGGTGATCAAAGGGGCGGATCTGCCGGCAGATGCGGCGGAGCGGATGGATCGGATCGTACAGCTTTACGGCAGCAAGCTTCCCTGGGAGCAGCTGAGAGGAAAATACCAGCTGATGGACTTTTTCTCCTATGTGTTTCCCAACATGGACTACATCCCCAGACCGGCGGATAACGACAGCATTAAGGAGATCCTGAGCTACTGCGCTACCCATTTTACAGAGCCTATCAATCTGGATTCTGTTGCAGAGGCTCTGCATTTGAGCAGATATTACATATCCCATATTATCAGCGAGCGAATGGGGATCCCCTTTATTCGCTATATCAACGGCATGCGGGTGGACAGAGCCTGTACGCTCCTTGCCGGAGGTACGGACATCACCGAGGTGTGTTATGCTTCCGGATTCTCCTCTATCCGTACCTTTAACCGGGTGTTTTTGCAGATCACAGGGATTTCCCCACGGCAATACCAGAGAAAATAAAAACGGATTCTCACGCCTGCTGCGCAGGCTCAGAATGACACCCAGGGATTAAAGTTTTCCCTGTCATTCTGAGCCGCAGGCGAAGAATCCGTTCTATTTTTTCAGGTTTCCGATGAGCTCTAAGATCATACGCAAATGCTCCCGTTCCTGGGCGGCAAGGCGGGCAAAGACCTGGCCGTACTGGGAGTCAGCAGAGCGGGACTCGTATTCTGCAAGACACCGCATTTCCCGCCCGTAGCATCGACGCAGTGTAATATCCGGATCTTCCCGGGGCGGCGGTACGGCGCGGGTCACCGGACGGGTGCCGGTGGTCAGGGTGTAGATCCCTTTTAAGCAGGCGGCGTGAGCCTGCTCCTCCTCAAACATTTTTCGCAGCATGGCGCTTTGCCTGCCCTGAAACATCCTTGATAAGTGCAGATATGTAGTGGCGTCGGTAAGCTCTTCGGCGATCAATCCCAACAGTCCTTTGGTGTTTGGCTCCGGTGCGGGAGAGGGATTGCTGCCCCGGACTCGCTGCCAGACCTGCGCCGCCTTTTCTGCATTATAAATTTCCATCTGATTTCCCCTTTCTCAAGACACATCTTCTAACAGTATATGCCCTGCCTGCCGCAAATTCCCTAAAAGAGTGTCGAGGAGAAATTACAGTTTGCCGGGCAGATACTTGCCGCCAAATCGGGATTTGAAAAAACATCTTCCTTTTTTCGTTCATATGTGCTATTATGAGAAAAAAGAAAGCCGGGGAGGAACACAAAATGCCTAGAACAACAAATAAAGCAGAGAAGATTCTGGATTTTGTCAACGAATTTACAAGGCAGAACGGCTTTGCCCCTTCTGTTCGGGAGATCGGCGCGGCGGTTGGTCTCAGCTCCACAGCCTCTGTCAGCTATCACCTGCAGCAGCTCCAGCAGAAGGGTTTTCTGGTATCCCCCGGTGGCAAAGGTAAGAAGCGGGCTATCGTCACCCCCCATCGCGCCGGTCAGATCCCGGTGGTGGGCGTCGTCACTGCCGGTATGCCGATTCTTGCGGTAGAAAACCAAGAGGGCACTATGGCCTGGGACGGAGATCCCAAATGCTTTGCTCTCCGTGTCCGGGGCGACAGCATGATAAATGCCGGCATCCTGAGCGGTGACAAGGTGGTGGTGCGTCCTCAGCAGACTGCTGACGACGGACAGATCGTAGTGGCGATGATCGACGATGAAGCTACCGTTAAACGGCTCAGCCGGAAAAACGGGGAGATCTGGCTCATGCCGGAAAACCCCGACTATTCCCCTATTGACGGAAGCAATGCCCAGATTATCGGTCTTGTAAAGGCGGTCATTCGAGAATATTAAGCGCGAGAGGACTCTTTTTGCACAAAAAGAGTCCTCCTTCTCTATTCAAAGTGAATGAAAAAAATCAAAAATGGAAAAAATTGCAGACAAATTTGCAAAAAGCTTTGCATTTTCTTTTATACTGTGCTATACTGTATCAGCATAAAATTCAATGTCAAAAAAACAGGGCGGCAGGGTGCCGCCGCAAAAGAAAGGAAAGGGGTATTTTTTAATGTCTCACAAGTATGTTTATCTGTTTACCGAGGGCAACGGCTCTATGCGGGAGCTGCTGGGCGGCAAGGGCGCTAACCTTGCTGAAATGACCAACATCGGTCTGCCTGTTCCCCAGGGATTCACCATTTCTACCGAGGCCTGTACCAAGTATTATGAGGATGGCTGCCGGATCAACGATGATATCCAGGCCGAAATCATGGAGTATGTTACCAAGCTGGAGGGTATCACCGGCAAGAAGTTCGGCGATCTGGAAAACCCCCTGCTGGTCTCTGTCCGTTCCGGCGCCCGCGCTTCCATGCCCGGCATGATGGACACCATTCTGAACCTTGGTCTGAACGAAGATGTTGTTAATGTTTTGGCTACCAAGTCCGGCAATCCCCGCTGGGCATGGGACTGCTATCGCCGCTTTATCCAGATGTACTCCGATGTGGTCATGGAAGTGGGCAAGAAGTATTTTGAGGTCCTCATCGACGAGATGAAGGAGAAAAAGGGCGTCACCCAGGACGTGGAGCTGACTGCTGAAGATCTGAAGGAGCTGGCAGGCCAGTTCAAGGCTGAGTACAAGGCTAAGCTGGGCGCAGAGTTCCCCACCGATCCTGTGGAGCAGCTGATGGGCGCTGTCAGGGCCGTGTTCCGCAGCTGGGACAACCCCCGTGCTAACATCTACCGCCGTGAAAACGATATCCCCTACTCCTGGGGTACTGCCGTTAACGTGCAGTCCATGGCCTTCGGCAACATGGGCGACGATTGCGGTACCGGCGTTGCTTTTACCCGTGACCCCGCTACCGGTAAGCGTGGCCTGATGGGCGAGTTCCTGACCAACGCTCAGGGTGAGGACGTGGTTGCCGGTGTCCGGACTCCCATGCCCATCTCCGAGATGGCAGACAAGTTCCCCGAGGCTTTCGCTCAGTTTGAGAAGGTCTGCGCTATCCTGGAGGATCACTACCGGGATATGCAGGACATGGAGTTTACCGTTGAGAACGGCAAGCTGTACATGCTCCAGACCCGTAACGGCAAGCGTACCGCCCCCGCCGCACTGAAGATCGCCTGCGATCTGGTGGACGAGGGTATGATCGATAAGAAGAAGGCTGTGTCCATGATCGATCCCCGTAACCTGGACACTCTGCTGCATCCCCAGTTCGACGCTAAGGCTCTGAAGGCTGCAACTCCCATCGGCAAGGCACTGCCCGCATCCCCCGGCGCCGCCGCAGGTAAGATCGTCTTCACCGCTGAGGATGCCAAGGCATGGGCTGCCCGTGGTGAGAAGGTAGTTCTGGTTCGTCTGGAGACTTCCCCCGAGGATATCGAGGGCATGATGGCCGCTCAGGGTATTCTGACTGTCCGCGGCGGCATGACCTCTCACGCGGCCGTTGTTGCCCGTGGTATGGGTACCTGCTGCGTTTCCGGCTGCACTGAGATCAGCATGGATGAGGAGAACAAGGTGTTCACTCTCGGCGGCAAGACCTTCCGTGAGGGCGACGAGTTGTCCCTGGACGGCTCTACCGGTAATATCTATGATGGCATTATCGCTACAAAGGACGCAGAGATCGCCGGCGAGTTCGGCCGGATCATGGCCTGGGCTGACGAGTACCGCCGCCTGAAGGTCCGTACCAATGCTGACTCCCCCCGTGATGCCAAGAAGGCCCGTGAGCTGGGCGCTGAGGGTATCGGCCTGTGCCGTACCGAGCACATGTTCTTCGAGGAAGGCCGTATCGACCCCTTCCGCGAGATGATCTGCTCCGACACCGTTGAGGAGCGTGAAGCTGCTCTGGCGAAGATCCTGCCCATGCAGCAGGCTGACTTTGAGGGCCTGTATGAGGCTATGGAGGGCATGCCCGTTTGTATCCGCTTCCTGGATCCCCCTCTGCATGAGTTCGTTCCCACCGCCGAGGAGGATATCGCTGCGCTGGCTGCTACTCAGGGCAAGAGCGTTGAGCAGATCAAGGCGATCATCGCTTCTCTGCACGAGTTCAACCCCATGATGGGTCACCGTGGCTGCCGTCTGAGCGTCACTTATCCTGAGATCGCCGCTATGCAGACTAAGGCTGTGATCCGGGCTGCTATCGCTGTTGCAAAGCGCCATCCCGACTGGAACAATGTTCCCGAGATCATGATCCCTCTGGTTGGCGATGTGAAGGAGCTGAAGTTTGTTAAGGATGTAGTGGTCAAGACCGCTGATGCTGAGATCGCCGCTGCAGGCATCGAGCTGAAGTATGAGGTCGGCACCATGATCGAGATCCCCAGAGCCTGTCTGACCGCTGATGCCATCGCCGAGGAAGCTGAGTTCTTCTGCTTCGGTACCAACGACCTGACTCAGATGACCTTCGGCTTCAGCCGTGACGACGCAGGCAAGTTCCTGAACGCTTACTACGATACCAAGATCTACGAGAACGATCCCTTCGCCAAGCTGGATCAGACCGGTGTGGGCATGCTGATGGAGATGGCTGTCTCCAAGGCAAAGGCTACCGGCAAGCAGTTGCACTACGGCATCTGCGGCGAGCACGGCGGCGACCCCAACTCTGTTGAGTTCTGCCATAAGGTCGGCTTGGACTATGTGTCCTGCTCCCCCTTCCGTGTTCCCATCGCCCGTCTGGCTGCCGCCCAGGCTGCTATTAAAGGCTAATTAAGACCAATAAAATCGCCACCCAAACGGGTGGCGATTTTATTGCATTTATTTCTTGTGGGGATACGGCATCTTTTGGTCAGTCAGACCAAGAAGATAATCTACGCTGACATGATGGAATTGTGCCAAGGCAACTAAAACCTGCGGCGGAATCATGCGTTCTCCGCTTTCATAATAAGCATAGGCTCTTTGAGGGACATTAATTTGTTCTCCGAGTTCTGCCTGCGTTAGGTCAGCATCTTCTCTTAAATTGCGGATTCTATCATATTTTTTAGCCATTGTTATCACCAACAACACTATACCTTAGAACGATTTGTTCTATTGACATTTTGAACATATTGTTCTAAACTATCCATAGTTCAAAGAGATAATAGCATTGAAAGGGTGGATTTTATGGATGACTTTGGCTGTGATTACGAGTGCAGAACTGTCGGTGAAAGTTTTATCAAATATAACATTCCCAATGATTGGTGCGCTGAGTTTGATGCCTATGATGACGTCTATCCCATTGTTTGCATCCAAGCAGATCAAATTCGCAAATCC
>JAZNZT010000020.1:0-8236 GCA_045595075.1 Faecousia sp. | reverse complement strand
CTGAAGAACGAGGACATCGAGTGCTCCTTCGGCTTTGACACCGCTACCAAGACCTACGCCGAGATCGTTGGAAATATCCAAAGAGATGCCAACTCTGCCAAGAAGTATTGGCACTTTGTCAAGGTCATGGGCCGCAGCGCCTCCCATGTGGCGCTGGAAACTGCCTTGCAGACCCAACCCAACATCTGCCTGATCGGTGAGGAAGTGGCTGCCAAAAAAATGTCTCTGGCGCAGATCGCGGATTATATTGCTGACTCCGTGGCAAACCGTGCAGCCAAGGGCTGGAACTTTGGCGTTGCCATTATCCCTGAGGGTATTGTGGAATTTGTCCCCGAGTTCTCCGTGCTGATCGCTGAGATCAACGAGCTTTTAGCAGGCGCTAAGGCAGATGCTTTCAATGCGCTGGCAAGCTGGGAAGAGAAGTATGCCTTCATTGAAAAGGGTCTTACCAAGGAGTCCATGGCTGTGTTTGCCATTTTGCCCCAGTCCATCCAGCAGCAGCTGTTTTTGGAGCGTGACCCCCACGGCAACGTGCAGGTCTCTCTTATCGAGTCTGAGAAGCTGTTCTCCGCTCTTGTGAAGGACAATCTGGCAGCCCGTAAGGCAGCCGGCAGCTATAAGGGCAAATTCTCCCCCCTGCATCACTTCCTTGGCTACGAAGGCCGTTGTGCTTTCCCCTCCAACTTCGATGCGGACTACTGCTACTCCCTTGGCTACAACGCCTTCATGCTGATCCAGTACGGCTACACCGGTTACCTGTCCAAAGTCTCCAACCTCAGTAAGCCCGCCGAGGAGTGGGTGGCAGGGGGTATGCCCATCACCAAGATGATGAATATCGAGCGCCGCCACGGCGCTGACAAGCCTGTGATCCGCAAGGCTTTGGTGGAGCTGGAGGGCGCACCCTTTAAGTTCTTTGAGGCGAACAGAGAAAAATGGGCAGTGGAAACCTGCTATGTCTACCCCGGCGCGATCCAGTACTTCGGACCTGCCGAAGTCTGCGACAGCACTACCGTGACCCTTGCTCTCGAGAAGAGTGAATAATGCATAAACAAAATGACCTGCATCTTAAGATGCAGGTCATTTTTGTTACAGATATTGCTGTTCCCGTTTCTGACAGGTAAAAAGGATCACTTGCTTTGTTTCAGCTTCCTCTTTGAGAATCTGCATGGCAGCGGCAAGCCGATCATCGTCAAAGCGGACTAAAGCGTCGTCCAGAATTATGGGAGCACTCGGTGTCAGCTCCTCTGCCACAGCAAGCCGTAGAGCAAGATACAACTGATCCACAGTGCCTTCGCTACGCCAGATCGCGGCATGAAGGACGTCTTCGTCTGTGGCAGCGGCGCTTAGGGAGAGGTCGGATCCCAGCGTCAGCCGGTTATACCGGTTGCCGGTAAGCTTGCCAAACAGCGCTTGCGCCCGCTGGGAGATCCGTGGAGCAAACCGCCGTTGCAGCTCGTTAGATGCCATGGTAAGGGTCTCCATGGCGATGGTGAGAGCAGCGTAGGTGTCCTCCAGTTTGTCGATTCGGGACTGTACAGCATCAAGCTGCTGTTGCAGTACAGATTCCTGTCCCAGATTTTCCATTTGCCCCAGATATTGACCCAGCCGCAGATGCAGCTGCCGATGCTCAAAGGCGGCATCGGAAAGATACCGATCGGTCTCCTCCTCAGAATAGGTCATGGTATCGGGGAATTGCGCAGGCGCAGCTTCTTTATGGGAGCTTTCCAGTGCTTGGGCAAATTCTGCCGCCCGCTGATATTCCCGGCGAGCATCTTCCAACATTCCCCGATTGACTTGGACAGATTTCCATTTTTGCTCGCATTCGGGCACAGATGCGCCTTCTGTAAGGGTGTTGAGTTGTTGCTTCATAGCGGTGAGCCGGCGGTCCAGGTCGGCTCTGGTATTCTCATAGGACTGCCTTGCCTGGATATATTCTTCCTGGGTACGGGCGTAGCTTTTTGCAGCTTCTGCCCACTGTTCCGGGGGAAGAGGCTCATATTTCTTTGACAAGGCATCTGCAGTAGCTGCGGCGCGCCTGCAGGCGACGGTGTTCATTCTCCACAGCAGAAAGCCGAACAGAATAGCGGCGATTCCGGCAGCTTTGCCGATCCAGTGGGGGATCAGCAGCATGGGAATACCTGCTGCGGCAAGGATAATGCCGAATATTCCTGTAATATGCTTTTTTTCTTCTTTTGCTGCCTCTTCATAGACGGCAGCATCCGTCTGTGCCTGCCGCACAGCGTCTTCGCTGCCTAAGCCCCGGAAACAAGCCGGGATCTCCGGTGCCTGGGGAGGATGGGGGAGCATCTGGACTTCCAAGTGCAGAGAATCCCGGCTGTCCCGGAATTGCTGCAACTTTATAAGGGCCTGTTTCGCTTGCTCCTGAGAGGGGAGATCAGCGCAGACGGCTTCTGCATCCCGAAGCTTTGCTTCAGCGGCATCCCGGGCGGTCTGAGCAGCAGCCAGCTTTTGGGCATAGGTCTGATTGGCGGCATAGGCAAGGGCGGTCTTGTGATTTTCCAGATCCCGCATGCGGGTCTCCAGCTCTGCTTGCCGGGATTTGTTCTGCTCTGCCAGCTGCTGCAGGTCGCGGAGCTGATTAAGGCTTGTAATAAGCTTATCCCGCTGCGCCTCTGCCTGGGGCAGCTGACCGGTTTTGTTGTGCCGGCAGGCGTTTCTCAAGTCCTTTAGCTTTTGCGCTAAGGCATCGCTTGCGCCGCTCTCGTCACCGGTGGTGACAAGCGCGTTCAGCCGGCGACGAAGGGCGTCGCCTTCAGTCACAGGCAAATCGGAAAGCTTTAAAAACCCAGCCCGGGTAAATACTTCCTTCTCTACGCCCAGCAAGACCTGTCCGCAGTTGGCAGCCGTCAGCTCCTGTACGGGCAGATTGGTCTGGGTCTCATAAGCGCGGAATTCCCCAAAGGGGATACGACCCTTGTTGCTCCGCTCAATGGTGATCTCCCTGTTGTTCCAGCGGATATCCATTCTGCCGGACATGGGAAGTCCGGACCAGGGAGCGTAGCGCTCCTTATCCGCAAGAAAATCCTTTTTGGACCGGGAGCCGGTGTCGATGCCGTAAAGCATGGCAACGATAAAGGCGCACCATGTGCTTTTGCCCCATTCGTTGGGAGCTTCGATGATGTTCAGACCCGGATCAAGGAAAAGGGTCTGATGCTCCAGCTTGCCGAAGGTGGCGGTCATGGATAAGATCTTCACGGCAGTACCACCTCCTGTCCGTCCAGAAGCTTTCGGGAGATCTCCGCGGCAAGGGTGATTCTCTCCCGGGTTTTCTCATCCTCATTTTCCAAAGAATCCTGTAAAAGCTTAAAATACATACCCTCAAAGGAATCCTCACCGACAGCGCCCCAGATGTTCGCCGGAGGGGTGGTCCGATCCCGCAGTTCCAGATTGGGGAATCGGGAAAAGGCATCCATCAGCGCGGCAAGATCGATAGGTTCGCTTGCTCCGGTAAGGGTGATCCGATAAAAGTCATTGTTACCAACAGGGGGAAGGACAGCGGCAAGGTCAGCCGCAGCATTGCCGGTGACCGTGATTTCCAGATCATAGAATTTAGGACTGTCCAAAGGGATAAACCGGGCAGAGGTCTCCTGATCGATGGTGACGATCAGCACACCTTTTTGACCCTGCTCGTCGTAGCCCCGACCCATGGGACAGCCTGGCCATGCGCAAAGAGTCTTGCCTTCCCGGAAACTGTCACCTTTGTGAATGTGACCCAGGGCCAGATAGTCAAGACCACTGTCCTGGACCTGCTTTTTGGTGATGGGATTGTAGGGAGAGCGGACTTGGGTAGGGTCGCCGTGGAGAATGCCGATCAGGGGAGCGTCTGCGCCTTCTGCATGGAAACCCTCCAGCAAAGCAGAGGAATCCATAGCCGTAAAGCCCGCGCCGAACACCCAGCATCGGGGCTGGGTAAGCGCCACGGATACCATATGGGGGTCTTTGAAAATATACACATTATCCGGCCAGATCTCTGTCAGCCAGGGACTTCCCGGAGCAATATAATCGTGGTTGCCCGGGGTGATAAATACAGGAACACCCACATCTTCCAGCATTTGCCGCAGGGCAAGATAACTGTCCCGGGTGTAGCCGCCGTCGAACAAGTCGCCGGACAGAAGCATCATATCGCAGTTTTCTGCTTTGCAGATCGCGCCGATCTTCCGGGGGATCTCCAAAAGCTTTTCCCGGAGAAGCCGGGTCTGCTCCGGGGTTCTGCCCTGCAGAGGAGAGTCTAAGTGCCAGTCAGCGCTGTGCAGAATTTTAATCATAAAGATCAACCCTTTCTGCTTTGCGGCACAAGCCTGTGTCCGCATCTACAGTAAATAAAACGGCTTCTAACTTGGTAGGACCGTCTGCCCAGCGGTAGCGCTCGGTAAGATCGCCCCGGAATTTGGCGATGGACAGATCCGGACGGATGCCGAGAACGGAGTGCTTTGGGCCGGTCATGCCAAGATCGGTCACATAGCCCGTACCTTTGGGCAGAACTTGGGCATCGGCGGTAGGTACATGAGTATGAGTTCCCCATACCGCGCTGACCTTGCCGTCCAGCATATAACCCATAGCCAGCTTTTCAGAGGTGGCTTCTGCATGAAGCTCCACCAAAACCAGCTTGGTATCGATTTTTTTAAGAATGCTCTCAACAATAAGGAAGGGGTTGTTAGGGCCGTAATCCATATTACACCGTCCGATGAGGTCAATAACAGCCATCGGACCGGCCTTTGATTCATAGATGCCCCAACCCTGTCCGGGGACCTGAGGGGCGTAGTTTGCCGGACGCAGTACCCGGCTGCAGTCGTCCAAATAATCCACGAGCTCCCGCTTGCCCCAGGTGTGATTGCCCATGGTGATCACATCCGCGCCGGCGTCGAAAATTTCCTCCGCCTGCTGAGGGGTCATACCTACTACGCTGGCGTTTTCTCCGTTAACTACCACAAAATCCGCGCCGGTAGTGTGCTTTAATTTGCGCAAGGATCGGCTGATCCGGTCCATGCCCGGATTGCCTACCACATCGCCAACAGCCAAAACCTTAAGTTCCATAAAAACTCCAATCTAATGTGTGTGAATTACCGTACAGACTTGGCGTACTCGGAAGGAGTAATGCCAAATTTTTCTTTAAATTGTCTTGAGAAATGGTGTACCGTGGAATACTTCAGGGCAGCGGCGATCTCCGTAAAGTTCATGGCGTCCTCCCGGATCATCTGCTTGCTCTCCTGTAGCTTGATCCGGCGGATATACTCGCCGGGAGATATCTGCAAATGCTTGTGGAACAGGGCGGTGAGATAACTGGGGCTGATATCCGTGTTTTTTGCCACGATGGGCACAGAAAGCTTGTCCCGGATGTGGGCGCTGATATACTGCTGCGCCCGGCGTATAATGGCATTTTCACTATGCAGGGAATGAGTTGTCTGCATTTTCTCTGCTGGAAGATCGGATTCCCGGAGCAGGGTCAAAAGCAGTTGCGTTAATAGGCTGATGATCATGTCTCCGGAGTAGGCATCCATTCGCTCCTGCTCCCGCAGCATCTGCTGAAGCAAGGTGACAGCCTTCTGGGGCGCTTTGAATTTCCGGTTATACAGGCAGGAAAGATCTCCACCGGAAACATCGAAGGATATGGTTACATACCGGGGAGCGACTTGCATATCGGCAAATTGCATGTGCCACTGGTCGGGAGCGTAAAGGACCATTTCCCCCTGACCCAGAAGCAGATCTACGCCGTCAGCTACGGAGTGCAAAGAGCCCTGATCCACATAGGTAAGCTCCAGCATAGGGTGGGACTCTCCGGGAAACAAAAAACCCATCTCTTTTTCGTGATAGAAGAAGGTATACAGCCGCTGTACCTGCGCGCAGCCCTCCATGGCGTAACTGGGCTTACGGGAGAGCGCACCGACTGTTTCCGGAGCTTGATCAGCAGATAAAACGGCAGAGGAAGTGCCGCTGAAGGCTGCCAGAGAAAAGTAGACACCGGCGTTTATCTCAATGGGTTTGTCTAAATAGAAAATGGAAAAATCGACATTATTTTTCGACACAGAGAGGATGGTCGTGCCGGTTCCGCAGCACAGTCGCAGATCCTTGTCAGCCAAATAGACACAGACTGTATCCGTGTCCAAACGGAGAGTCTGCTGTACGGACATATCTGTACTTTTTCCCTTTTCAGGCAAAATAGTGCCAAAGGCCTGAAAACTTACAGGATTTAGGTGCTGGATCATAGAAAAGACCTCTCAGGATAAAACAAAATGGAGTCACCTTAAGGTGACTCCATAATTATACACGAAATAGTTGAAAATGGCAAATCCTTTTATCGCTGATATTCAAATTCAAAGTCGTAAATATCTACGGTATCGCCGTCCTCAATCCCCATTTCCTCCAGCCGGGCAAACAGACCGCATTTGCGAAGCTGCTGGTCAAAGTAATTCCGGGACTCATAGTCGTCAAAGTTAATATTGGCAACAAGCCGCTCCAACCAAAGACCGCTGATGAGCCATGTGCTGCCGTAATGCTCGATCTCAAATTCGTTGGGATCGGCAACCTCAGCAACCATTTCCACATACTCCGGCTCGTAGATAGTTACCGGAGGCAGTGTCCGCAGCTTTTCCGCAACTACCCGCATGAGGTTTTTCGTGCCTTGAGTAGTACCGGCGGAGATCTCGTAAAGCTCACAGCCGGCTTCTTCTACATGCTTGCGCAGCCGTTCCAAATTGTCGGACTCCGGCATCATCAGATCGGTTTTATTTGCGGCTACGATCATGGGGCGGTTAGATAGATCAATGCTGTAATTGGAAAGCTCCTCACAGATGGCATCGAAATCCGCAACGGGATCTCTGCCCTCACTGCCGGAAACGTCGATCACATGGACAAGAAGACGGCAGCGGTCAATGTGCCGCAGGAAATCATGTCCCAAACCTGCGCCGTCGGCAGCGCCCTCGATAATGCCGGGGATATCTGCCATAACGAAGGATACGCCTTCGTCAACATAAATAACGCCCAGATTGGGAAACAGGGTAGTGAAGTGATAGTTTGCGATCTTTGGACGGGCGTTGGAGGTGACAGAAAGCAGGGTGGACTTGCCTACATTGGGAAAGCCGACCAGACCCACATCTGCCAGAAGCTTCAGCTCCAGAATGATGTCCCGTTCCTGCCCCTTAAGACCTGCCTTGGCAAAACGGGGGACTTGCCGAGTGGGGGTGGCATAGTGGGCGTTGCCCCAGCCGCCGCGACCGCCCTTGGCGATGACAAAATCTTCACCGGTGGACATGTCCACGATGATCTGACTGGTCTCTGCGTCACGGACCACAGTGCCCCGGGGGACTTGGATGATCAAAGGCTCACCCCGCTTGCCGCTCATTTTCCGACCCTGGCCGTTCATGCCTGCCTGAGCGGAATATTTGCGCTTGTAACGGAAGTCCAGCAGGGTGGACAGATTGTCGTTGACCCGGAGGATCACACTGCCGCCATGACCGCCGTCGCCGCCGTCCGGACCGCCCGACGCCACATATTTTTCCCGGTGAAAGGCTACCGCACCGTCGCCGCCGCGACCGCCGATCACGGTAATGCGTACTTTATCTACAAACATGGGAGTTCCTCCTTGCTTGATAATGGACAATGAAAAGAGAACATGTTTAGTATTCGCTTTTCACTGTCCGTTAAAACAGAATAAAAACGGCTGCCGCAATCCTATGCAGCAGCCGTTCTATGCGCGATTACTGTGCGGCGTACACGGAGCACTGCCGACGATCCTTACCCTTGCGCTCGAACTTGACAGTACCGTCAATCAGAGCGAACAGAGTGTCATCGCTGCCGATACCGACATTGACACCGGGATGGATGTGAGTGCCTCTCTGGCGAACCAGGATGTTGCCAGCCAGAACGAACTGACCGTCAGCACGCTTTACGCCCAGACGCTTAGCCTCGGAATCACGACCGTTCTTAGTAGAACCGCCGCCCTTGTGGTGAGCGAAGAACTGAATACCAATTTTCAGCATGGTGTTACACCTCCAAAACTTCGATATAATCCGGATAATCGTCCCGCAGACTGCACAGAGTCAGCATCATGCCGGCAAGAACTGCCTGAACAGATTCTTCCTCGTCGCAGGAGGCGGGGAGGGTCAGGGTGACGCGGGCGTCTTCCTCTTTGACCCGGACCTTGGCCTTTGCACCGCAAACATCATTGATGGTTGCTTCAGCCATGGTCACAATGGCGGTGATGGCAGCGCAGATCACA
>JAZNZT010000019.1:0-10479 GCA_045595075.1 Faecousia sp. | reverse complement strand
GGTGCAGTCAACATAGTCTACATCGATCTCAGCGTCGATAGGAGAGGGGAAGGAAGCGGCAACAGCGGTGTCAACAGGCAGCAGCATGTTAACGCCCTTAGCCTTCGCCTTTGCCATCATTTCCTTGCAGTAGTCCAGCTTCTCGTTATCCACCAGAGATTTACCCACAGTGTAACCCTGAGCAGCCAGGAAGGTATAAGCCATACCGCCGCCGATGATCAGGGTGTCTACCTTCTCCAGAAGGTTATTGATAACATTCAGCTTATCGGAGACCTTAGCGCCGCCCAGAATAGCAACGAAGGGACGCTCGGGGTTAGCCAGAGCCTTGCCCATGACGCTGACTTCCTTCTGTACCAGGTAACCGGAGACAGCAGGCAGATAGTCGGCAACGCCGGCAGTAGAGGCGTGAGCGCGGTGCGCGGCGCCAAAGGCGTCGTTGACAAAGATGTCAGCCATAGAGGCAAGCTCCTTGCTCAGCTCGGGATCGTTCTTGGTCTCACCCTTCATGTAACGGGTGTTCTCCAGCAGCATCACATCGCCGTCTTTCAGGGCAGCAGCCTTAGCCTTTGCGTCCTCACCGGCAACGTCGGCAGCCATAATGACTTCCTTGCCCAGCAGCTGGGAGATCCGCTCAGCCACGATCTTCAGGCTCAGCTCGGGCTTCCACTCGCCCTTGGGCTTGCCCATGTGGGAGCAGAGGATGACCTTAGCACCCTTGTTGACCAGATACTCGATGGTGGGCATGGCAGAGACGATCCGCTTGTCGGAAGTGATCTTGCCGTCCTTGGTGGGAACGTTGAAGTCGCAACGGCACAGTACCCGCTTGCCGGCAACTTCGATGTCTTCGATAGACTTCTTGTTGTAGTTCATCGTGATTCCTCCATATTTAAGGGAGCTTGTTCAGCCCCACATTTTTCCATGATCCTGCAAGCCGGGGAAATCCAGCTGCCGCAGCGCCTCGTATACCGTAATGGCAACAGAGTTGCTCAGGTTGAGGCTTCTTGCCTCTGATCGCATAGGCAATCGGATGCAGCTTTCCCGGTGCGCTTCCAGAAAATCTTCGGGAAGTCCCTTGGTCTCCTTACCGAAGAATAAGTAGCATTCGTCAGAAAAACTCGCCTCGGTGTAGCTTCTGGGAGCTTTGGTGGAAAGACACCACATCTGGGCTACATCATTTTTGGAGAAGAAGTCCTCAAGATTTTCGTAATCCCGGACATCCACCAAATGCCAGTAGTCAAGACCTGCACGTTTGACCGCCTTGTCGGAAATGTCAAAACCCAAAGGACGGATCAGATGCAGCCTTGCGCCGGTGGCGGCGCAGGTGCGGGCGATGTTGCCGCAGTTCTGCGGAATCTCCGGCTCTACCAGAACGATATTGAGCATTCCGGTCACCCCAATCCCAGTAATTTGCTTGCCAAACTATTGTATGTCAAACCTATTGTAAAATCAATCAAAAAAAAGGAAATTTCTGAACTTTTCATAGTATACACATAAAAAAACCGATTATTGCCAGAAATTTGTTGAATTTTGCAGACTATGGGGAATAGAGCATATCCTTCCGGTGACTGATGATTGACATTTTTCGGGATTTGTGAGAGAATAACATATAAAATTTTCAAGCGAGGGGATATATTCTATGTTCCAATCCAGAACAAATACCTGCGGTGAGCTTCGGCTTGCCGATGCAGGAAAAAAAGTTACTTTGGCAGGCTGGCTGGAGAATGTCCGTGAGGTAGGCTCCAACTTTGCATTCCTGGTCCTCCGTGACTATTACGGCACTACCCAGGTGGTAGTGGAGACCGAAGAAATGATGCGTATTATCAAGGGCGTCAATAAGGAATCTACCATTCAGGTCACAGGTTTTGTCCGGGAGCGGGAGAGCAAGAATCCCAAGCTTGCCACCGGCGAGATCGAGGTCGTTCCGGAGGAAATTAAGATTTTGGGCAAGTGCCGCCACAACCAGCTGCCCTTTGAGATCAATAAAAGTAAGGACGCTGACGAGAATACCAGACTTAAGTATCGGTATCTGGATCTGCGGAATCCTGCTGTCAAGTCCAATATCATTCTTCGCTGCCAGGTGGTAGCCGCTATCCGGCAGGCGATGACCGAGAAGGGCTTCCTGGAGATCACCACCCCGATCCTCACCGCATCCTCCCCTGAGGGCGCCCGTGACTATCTGGTTCCTGCCAGAAACCACCCCGGCAAATTCTACGCCCTGCCCCAAGCGCCCCAGCAGTTCAAGCAGCTGCTGATGACCTCCGGCTTTGACCGGTATTTTCAGATCGCTCCCTGCTTCCGTGACGAGGACGCCCGTGCGGACCGGACTCCCGGCGAGTTCTATCAGCTGGATATGGAGATGGCGTTTGCTTCCCAGGCAGATGTACTGTCCACTCTGGAGGATGTGCTGACCCCCATTTTCAAGAAGTTTGGTAAGTATGAGCGTGTTTCCGAAGCGCCCTTCCGCCACATTCCCTATAATGAAGCTATGGAGCGCTACGGCTCTGATAAGCCTGACCTGCGTATCGATCTTGAGGTGCAGGACATCACCGCTGTTGTTTCCGGCTGTGAGTTTGGTCCTTTCCAGAATGCTACGGTCAAGGCTGTGGCGGTGGACAACTTCACTGAGGGTCGCAAGTGGATCGACAAGCTTCTTGCCGATGTGGAAGTGCAGACCGGCAACAAGTGCTGCTGGTTCAAGGTGGATGAGAACGGCGAGCTCACCGGCGGTATCTCCAAGTTCCTTGATGACTATAAGGCGGCGCTCACCGAAAAGCTGAATCTGAAGCCTGGTAGCTTTGTCTGCATGGCAGCGGGTAAGAAGACCGCTGCCCAGAAGACTGCCGGCGTGATCCGTACACTGATGGGTAAGCGTATTCCCGGTCACTTCGACGAGGAGCAGTACGCCATGTGCTGGATCGTGGACTTCCCCATGTACGAAATGGGCGAGGAGTCCGGCGAATTGGAGTTCTGCCATAACCCCTTCTCCATGCCCCAGGGCGGCAAGGCCGCGCTGGAAGCCGCTGAGGGTGATGTGGAAAAGCTTCTGGCTATCAATGCCGACCAGTATGATCTGGTGGTCAACGGCTATGAGTCCGCCTCCGGCGCAGTCCGGAACCACGACCCTGAGATCATGGTCAAGGCGTTCCAGATGGTAGGCCTTGGTGAAGAGGATGTGAAGGCAAAGTTCCCGGCCATGTACAACGCCTTTACCTATGGCGCGCCTCCCCATGCAGGCGCAGCCCCCGGCATCGACCGGATCGTGATGCTGCTGTGCGGCGAGGAATCTATCCGGGAGGTCATTACCTTCCCTATGAACAAGACCGCTCAGGATCTGATGATGGACGCTCCCACCACCGTTTCCCAGAAACAGCTGGACGATGTCCACATCCTTATCAACGAATCTCACCTGAAATAAAAAGCAACCCGGCTCTCCAAGAGAGCCGGGTTTATATTTTAGTTCAGCCGTACCTGCAGGAACAGCTTTTCAACATAGCGGGTGATATCCTCGGGGAGGAAGCCGTAGCTTCTGCCGCGTTCAAGCACTTCGGCAGGGGGATAGATCACATCGCTCTCTGCCAGATACGCATCCATATATTCGGTGGCACCGTCAATGGGAGAGCCGTAGCAGATATAGTCCATATTGGCACCGGATATCTCCGGGCGGCACATGAAGTCGATAAACAGCTCTGCTTCTTCCTTGTTCTCACAGCAGTCAGGGATGCACATGGCATCGATGAACAGGTTGAATTTTTGATTTTCCGGCAGATAGAACCGAAGATCCTCGTTTTCATCCATCATCATCATGGCATCACCGGCGTAGTAGGGAGCGATCCAGGCGTTTTCCTCGATCATCTTGTCATAGACTTGATCCATAACATATTGCTGCACCAGCGGTTTTTGTTTGGCCAGCTCATTGGCGCAATCCTGCAGCTCCGTTTTGTCGGTAGTGTTGACACTGTATGCCTCCGGATCTTCGGACTGGGAATTGAGCTTGTATTGGGCAATGCCAAAAGCGTCCCGGGAGTTGTCAAACATCAGGATCTGGCCTGCATATTTTTCGTTCCACAAAAGCTCCCAGCCGGTCACATCCGCCTCGTCTACATATTTGCTGTTGTAGATAATACCCACAGTACCCCAGGTGTAAGGCACGGAAAACTTGTTGTCCGGGTCATATGCCTGGTTTTTGTAGGCTTCCATTACATTTTTGTAATTGGGGATGTTGTCAAAATTCAGTTCAAGGAGCATATCCTCGTTGATCATACGGGCAATCATATAATCCGAAGGAATGATCAGATCCACCACCAGGCCACCGGTGGACAGCTTGGAATACAGCTCCTCGTTGGAGGCGTACTCGGAGTAGTTCACATCGATGTTGGGATAGGCTTCCTCAAAAGCGGCGATGATGTCCAATGTGCCGTCACTGCCGTCGGCGATGTTTTGGCCCCAGTTCATCACGTTTAGGGTCACTTTATCCCTACGGGTAATGACAATGAGGAATATGCTGCCTGCAAGCAGGATCACCACACAGGCCATGGCGCCAACACGCTTGAAGATCCGCATACCGCGACTGTCGGAAGTGACCCGCTTGTCGCTCTTGCGCTTGTCGCTGCGGATCTGCAGCAGGTTCATGGTCACCATCAGCACAAAGATCAGCAAAAACAGCAGGGTGAACATGGCGTAGATCTTAGGGTGGATCTGCTTTCTGGTAAGGGAGTAGATCTTTACCGGCAGTGTGACAAAATCTGTGCCGGAGACGAAGTAGCTGATTACGAAATCGTCAAGGCTCATGGTGAAAGCCATGATCGCGCCGGAGACGATGCCGGGCATGATCTCATGGAGAGTTACCTTGAAAAAGGATTGCAAGGGGGTGCAGCCTAAGTCCATAGCTGCGTCCTGCAGAGCCGGATTCATCTGCTGCAGCTTTGGCATTACGTTGAGGATTACATAGGGAAGGTTAAACGTAATATGAGCGATGAGCAGCGTCCAGAAGTTCAGGCTCTGGGTTTGGCCCAGCATGCCCGTGCCAATAAAGACAAACAGCAGGGAGAGGGAGATACCGGTGACGATATCCGGATTGGTCATGGGAATGTTGGTAAGGCTCATGACTGCCTTGCGCATTTTGGGCTTTAAGCTGTAAATGCCTACCGCGGCGAATGTGCCGAAAGCGGTGGCGATGGCAGTGGATAATATGGCGATGAGCAGAGAGTTGCCCAGCAAAGCCAAAAGATCTTCATCCCGGAAAAGCTCTCTGTACTGGTCAAGGGTGAAGCCCTCGAACACAGAAAGGCTTTTGCCGGTGTTGAAAGAGCCGAGGATCAACACCGCCATGGGAATATACAGGAAAATAAAGATCAGCACCGTGAAGATGCGGTTGGTCTTTTTCATACTACCACACCGCCTTCCTCGTCAGAGCCAAACCGGTTCATAATACCGGTGCAGATGAATACCAGAAGCATCAGCACAAGGCTCAGCGCAGCGCCCAGATTGGGATTGCCGGCGGACTTGAACTGCCGTTCGATCACATCGCCGATCAGCATGGTGTCTGTACCGCCCAGCTTTTGGGAAATATAGAAGGTGGAAACTGCCGGCACAAATACCATGGTGATGCCGGAGAGGATTCCGGGCAAGGAAAGGGGCAGGACCACTTTGGAAAACACTTTTACAGGCGTGCAGCCCAGATCTTCCGCAGCTTCAATGAGGCGACCGTCGATCTTTACAATGATGGCGTACAGAGGGAGGATCATGTAAGGCAGATAGTTATATACCATGCCCAGGATCACAGCGCCCGGCGTGCCGATCATAGTCTGAGGACCGATGCCTACAGCAGAGAACAAACGATTGATGATGCCGTTGTATTCCAACAAACCGACCCACGCCAAGGTGCGGAGCAGAAAGCTCATGCACATGGGCAGCATTACCAGCATATACAGGATCTTCTGGGTAACCGGCTTCCGGTGGGCGATAAAATACGCCACAGGGTAGCCCAGCAGCAGGCAGATCAGCGCTGAAACAAGGCTGTACCAGACGGACTGACCCAGAACAGGCAGATACATCTTAAGTTCTGTCAGGTTTCCAAAGGTGAAAGCGCCGGTGTTGGGGTCGGTGAGGGCGTAATAGCCTACCACGCACAGAGGGATCAGGGTGAATGCCAGCATCCATAGAATATAGGGAGTGCTGAGCAGAACAGAATTATTCCTCTTCATCGCCAGCATCCTCCGCAAGCTCATCGTACTCGGCGGAGTAGGAGCTATAGTCACCAAACATACCGGAGTACTCACTCTTATGCATAATGTGAATGTCTTCCGGGTTCAGACGGATGCCAACAGTCGCCCCCTCAGGCTGATAGTCTGTGGTCTGGATCAGCCACTTAAAGCCCTTGAAGTCTACGATGATATCATAGTTCAGACCCTTAAAGGTGACGGAAGTGACTGTGCCGGTGAGATGACCTTCCTCCACAGGAACAAAGTCAATGTCCTCGGGACGGATGACCACGTCTACCGGCTCATTGGGCGCAAAGCCCGCGTCCAGACATTTAAAGGTGCGACCGAAAAATTTAACCTTATAGTCGGCAAGCATAATGCCGTCTAAAATGTTACTCTCGCCGATGAAGTCCGCCACAAAGGCATTCTTCGGCTCATTATAAATATCTTCAGGCTTGCCGATCTGCTGGATGCGGCCTTTATCCATGACCACCACAGTATCGGACATGGACAGGGCTTCTTCCTGATCGTGGGTAACATAGATAAAGGTGATGCCCATGGCCTGCTGGATGCGCTTCAGCTCGTTCTGCATATCTTTGCGAAGCCGCAGATCAAGGGCAGCCAGCGGCTCGTCCAAAAGCAAAACTTTGGGACGGTTGACCAGTGCCCGGGCGATGGCGACACGCTGCTGCTGACCACCGGAAAGAGAATCGATACGGCGGTTTTCATAGCCTTTCAGACCCACAATGGCAAGCATTTCGTTGACACGCTCGTTGATCTCTGCCTTGGGTAGTTTTGCTACCTTCAAACCGAAAGCAATATTATCGTAAACATCCAGGTGGGGGAAGAGGGCATAGCGCTGGAACACCGTGTTGATCTGCCGCTCATAAGGAGGCACATCGTTGATGCGCTTGCCGTCAAAAAGCACCGCACCGGAAGTGGGGTTTAAGAAACCGCCGATAATTCGCAGTGTGGTGGTCTTGCCGCAACCGGATGGGCCAAGCAGCGTGAGAAATTCGTGATCGTTAAAATAGAGGTTGATACCGTCAAGTATCCGTTCCCCGTCGAACTCCATGACAAGATCCTGGAGTCTGATGAGTTCTTTGGACATTATCCTCCCCCGTTTCTTTCCTAAAAATGTGTCGAATTAGACAATTATAGATATACCTTAAAATGATAGTTTTGTCAACGGATTTTTATGCAAAAAAGGACCGTTCCGATGGATATGGAAATATTTCTAAAAAATGGTATGAAAATGTAAAATATGGCAATACTGGACTTCGGAGGTGCTTTTTATGAGCAAGAAAAAATTCAGCGGCAGCGTAAGCGGTAAGGGCTACTACATAGCCCTGATCCTGTGCGCAGTCGCCATCGGGATTTCCGGCTATTTGTACTACCGAAACGCCAACGAACCAGATCCTCAGCTTCAGGACCCCACCTTGCCGAACCAGCAGGTGAACGCCACGGTGGATCCCACCATCCTGCCTAACAATCAGGGTGGAGAGCAGACCCAGCCCAACACACCCACCCAACCCACAAATCCAAGCAAGTCTATGAAGACTGCTGCCCCTGTGGCAGGTCAGACAGTAGCAGGCTATGCTATGGATTGCCTCAGCTATAACCAGACTACCCGGGATTGGCGTACCCATAACGGCATCGATATTGCCGCAGAGGCAGGCACCGAGGTCTGCGCCGCTGCCGAGGGAACGGTCTATACCGTCTATGAGGACGATACCATGGGTACTACCGTTGTGATCCGCCATGACGGCGGTTATATGACCCGATATGCAAGCCTTGCAGAAGAGGTTAGCGTTAAGCCGGGGGACAGCGTATCTCTGGGACAGAAGATCGGCTGCGTAGGCAATTCCGCTTTGCTGGAATCTGCCATTGGCGACCATGTTCACTTCAGCGTTACCTGCAATGATGCTCCTGTTGATCCGGAGGAATTCCTTAAGCAGGAATAATCCAATTTGCTTCTCATTTTCTTTCCTCTTTGATAGGGGTGCGGCGCTGTCCGCACCCCGCTTTTTTGCGTTCTGTGTCATTCTGAGACCAGTCCGCAGACTGGTCGTGAGAATCCGTCTTTTTCAATGCATGAGAGATAACGGATTGCCACGGCTTGCAGAGCAAGCCTCGCAATGACAGGTGTTTTTCTCCTTGCAAGCTTTTGTTGTTTGTGATAGACTTGGCGTATCAAGGAGGTGGTCTGGTGAAAGAGCAAATCGATACCATACCGGTAAATGAGGCTTTTGATGCCGGGGACGAATGCCCTTTTTGCTATTTGCAGCGGCAGGCAGAGCAAAAAGCCATCCGCTACACCGCAGGTCCGGGGGCAAGCTATATGGAGCCCGATGTCCGGGAGGTGACCGACCGGAAGGGCTTTTGCGCCACACACATGAAAAAACTCTATGATTACGGCAACTCTCTGGGTAACGCTCTGATCCTGCAGACCTATTATGTGGGTATGCTGAAGGAACTGGACCGCCAAATCGAGGCGTTTTCTATGCCGGAGAAAAAACCCCTTTTTGGAAAAAAACAGACGGGCGGGGAGAATCCTCTTTTGCAGTGGGCAAAGGGAAAGGAAAGCACCTGCTTTTTATGCGAGAAGATCGAGTATAATATGCAGCGGTATTACGCCACCTTTTTCCACCTTGCCAAAGATGAGGGGTTCCGCCGCAAGGTAGAGCAGAGTAAGGGCTTCTGCCTGCACCATTTTGCCGCCCTTCTGGATGCGGCACAGGAAAAGCTGCCCAACGGTCAGCGGGAGTGGTTTTATAACACCCTGCTGCCCCTGATGCGGGATAATCTTGCCCGGGTGCAGGGCGATCTAGACTGGTTTATCGACAAATTTGACTACCGGAATGCCACCGCCGACTGGAAAAATTCCAAAGATGCAGTTTCCCGGTCCATGCAAAAGCTCCGGGGTTTCTACCCGGCAGACCCTGTTTATAGAGAAAAATAAAACGCACCCTCTGTGCCACAAGCACAGAGGGTGTTCGCTATTCACTTTTGGATGGCGCAATACCGAAGAACCGGATATAGGCCTTATAGAAGGTCGTATACTCGGAAAAACCGCATTTGACAGCCACTTCCAGAGGCTTTTCGCCCTTTTCCAGCATAGATCGGGCAAGAAGCAACTTTTTCTGACGGATGAACTTCATCAAGCTGATGCCCATTTGGGACTTGAATTGGTGGGTGAGGGTAGAGGGACTTAGGAAGAAATGCTCTGCCACCTCATCCAGGGATTTGATCTTAGTCAGATTCTCCTCGATATAGGGCAATACCGGGTAGGGGAGCGTTCGCTCAGCAGGCGCTCTGGAGACAGTGGTCTGTTGCTGCAGTACCATAATATTCAGAAGGATCTGAGTGCAGTAGGTTTTCAGCATCAGGTTCTCATGCTCTCCCAGATCTGTCTTGTGTGTCCTGATTATACCAGATCATTTATGCAAACACCATTGCATAAATCGTCGATTATATTGCGATTGTTACCAAAACCAGGCTTACAGATACGGCTTTTCTCCGGTTCTGCTGGAGCGATAGGCGGCCAGGATGATGTCCACAGCCTTTCTGCCCTCCAGCTCGTCCACAGTGGGTTTGCGGTTCTCCCGGACGGCGTTCAGCAGGTCGGTGAACTGATACTGATGGAAAGCGAAGTTGATGGCGGTGGGATCCTTGAAAGCGCCCAGTTCAGTCTGACCAATTTCGGCGGTTTCACCGGCGACATCCCACTGGACAATGGCATCCTCCTGCAGAACGATGGTGCCTTTTTCACCGTTGATGGTGATGGTGCGGGGCTCGCCGGGATCGCAGATGGTAGAGCCTTGCACCACGCCGATAGCGCCGTTGTTGTATTCTACCAGCATGTTTGCAGTGTCTTCTGTTTCGATGGGGCGAGCGATAGTACGGTAGTCGGCATATACGCTCTTAATGCCACCCATTAAGTGCTGCAAAAGATCGATGCCGTGGATGCCTTGGTTCATAAATGCGCCGCCGCCGTCCATTTCCCATGTGCCACGCCAGCCGCCGTTGCGGTAGTATTCCTCAGAGCGGTAGTAGCGCATACGGCAGTCGGCAGTATAGATTCTGCCTAACAGACCGCTGTCGATGGCGTTTTTGACCTTCACAAAGGCTTCTCCGAAGCGCAGCTGAGAGATGACAGCGGTTTTTACGCCGTTTTTCTTCACAGCATTAATAACTTCGTCCAACTGCTCCTCGGTAATGGCCATAGGCTTTTCCACAACAATGTGTTTACCGGCGTTAGCGGCCATTATCGCAAACT
>JAZNZT010000018.1:0-2703 GCA_045595075.1 Faecousia sp. | reverse complement strand
CATTCCGTTCGTGTCATTCTGAGCATAGCAAAGCGAATGTAAATCATTATGATTGCCGGTGGCAATCATACAACAGCAAGTACCTGAGCTTGCCGAAGGGGAGTCGAAGAATCCGTTTTCCCAAAAACAGGGAGCGGATTCCTCCACGCGCTTCGCTTGGTCGGAATGACATTTTGCTTAACTGAATGACATTGGGGAGATTGCCACGGTTATTTTTACCCGGCTATATCGCCATAACAGAATGCCAAATCCCAATTCATTCCTCTGCCCGGAAATCTTCGCCCAAATCAGCGAGCATCATTTCATAGACCTGATTGGCAATATCCACCGCCGTTCTGCCCGCCAATTCCTCCGCCGGGATCACATCCAAAAGATGCAGCGTCACATCCGAGGCTTTCAAGTGCAGGAGCTTGTGCAGCGCCTGCTTGGTATCCCGGATGGTGCAGACCACGATGGGCACCTTCGCTTTCTGGGCGATCTTGAAAACGCCGCCTTTCAGGTGGTGCAGCTTGCCGTCCTTGCTGACATAGCCCTCCGGGAACACGGCGACGGAAACCTCGTCATTTTTGATCAGTTCCACGCATTTGAGGATGGTCCGCAGAGCCTCCCGGTCATTTTCCCGGTTGATGAGCTGGCACATGATCTTGTGCATCGCCGCCCCCACAAAGGGCATGGTCTTATTCTCCCGTTTGGAAATGAACGCCAGTTGGCTTTTGGGAAAGCACTTTAAGATCACCGCCGGGTCAATATCGTTTAAGTGGTTGCACACCAGCAGGAATCTGCCCGCCTTCGGAGTCTTTTCCAGACCCTTGGTATGGATGCAGACCCTGCCGAGGGTCACCAGAAAATCGATGTACAGATGAATGACGGCGCGGTAGAATTTGCTGTCATGTTCCTGGGGTTTTTCTTTGTTCACCAGAGCGCAGCACACCGCCAGAAACGCCGCCGCCAGAAGCGTCAGACCCAGAAAAATGCCGAAAAACATCAGGATCAGCAAGAGAAAACTGTCCCCAGTATACAGCAGCGCCGTAATGATCACAGCCAGCAGATTAATTCCAATAAAAAGCATGGATCTCCTCCAAAATTTTACAATATCCATGGTATTATAGCGCAAAACGGTCCTGATAACAAGCAGAAAAACAGGATCGGGCAAAGAAACACCCCCGAGGGGGTTGAACAGAACCAGTAAAAACGGACAATAGACAAAAGACCCCCTAGTGTAGGATAATAACTACACTAGGGGGTAATTGTATGGCCAGACAATATCAAAGGAAGCAGCACCTGTTGAACCAGATCAATGAGATGCTGGCATTAGGAATGACGCAGCAGGAAGTAGCTGACGAATTGGGATTAACGGGCTACCGTCCGGTTCATGAGCTGCTCAAACGAGAGCGTAAGAAAAAGATACCCGGTGTACCGAAACCCAAAGGGAGACCGCGTATACGTCAACTGACAACCAAGGAAGATTATGAGCATGAAATAGCAAAGCTTCAGATGGAAAACAAGTTATTGCGGGATTTTCTGCAGTTCATGGAAAGGAAGTGAGAGCCAGGGTCAAGTATGCGGTTATCTATCGGCACCGGAGTGAGTATCCGGTATCTGTTATGTGTAAATTCTTTAGCGTATCCCGGAGTGGCTACTACGAGTTTGTGAAGCGGCTTGGTCAGCCTGAGCATGATGCTGAACTGGCTAAGAAAATACAGGAGTGTCAGAATAAGACAGATAAGACTTACGGCTACAGACGGGTCTGGAAGTGGCTGAAAGACAGAAATATAGAGAGAAATCCGAAAACTGTACTTAGAGTAATGAAAAAGTACGGTCTGTTGTCAGAAATTCGCCGTCGCAGAAAGTGGGTAAACCTTGGAGCGCAGGTACATAAATATAAGAACCATCTGAATCGTCAGTTCTATGCAGACACACCAAACACGAAGTGGGTCACGGATATTTCCTATATCCACACCAAGGAAGGGGTACTGTATCTATCGATGATCCGGGATCTGTACGACAACAGTATTGTGGCCTACAAGACAGCCACACGGCAAACGGTCAACCTTGTCCTAGACACGATCCGGCTGGCGATGAAGAAGGAGAAAAAGAGAGTCGCTGCGGAGTTGCACCTCCACAGCGACCAGGGCTTTCAATACACGTCACAAGCATATTTTAAGCTAACTCAATCTTACGGGATAACGCCGTCAATGTCAAGTAAGGGCAACCCTTATGACAATGCAATGGCAGAAAACTTTTTCTCCATATTGAAAACAGAATGTATCTACCGGCATAAACCAAAGACATTCAAAGAAGCGAATGATCTGATTGACAGATACATTCACTTTTACAACCACGAGCGCATCCAGAATAAAACTGGAGTGGCGCCGCTGACGCTGCGCCACTCCGCTTAAAACTTAATATTTCCTACATAGGGGTTTTTGTGCTGTCCGCACAATCTGGGGCAGTTCAGTAAGCCCGGGGCTTTTGCTGCATGCGTTAGTTTTCACAAGGGAATCGGGAGATTGCGCCGGCGCAGAATTTTTGGATCAAAGAGGCATCAAAAGCATCGATATGGGTATCATTGTCCAGATCCAGAACCGTTAGATCGATTTCGCTGTTGCCAAGCAAGCCAACGCTGTACTGCTTCACAAGGGACGCGTCGTAGGCATCCACCGTGCCATCACCGTTGGCATCGCCTAAAAGAGCGGTCAGCTT
>JAZNZT010000017.1:0-12762 GCA_045595075.1 Faecousia sp. | reverse complement strand
GGCGCTGCGGCCCATGACCTTGACAAAGTGCCAATACTTCTTGGCAGAGTTGGCATCTCTTTGGATATTTCCAACGATCTCGGCGTAGGTCTTGGTAGCGGTGTCAAAGCCGAAGGAGCACTCGATGTCCTCGTTCTTCAGGTCGCCGTCGATGGTCTTGGGGCAGCCGATGACCTGAATGCCGGTGTTGTTAGCGGCAAAGTACTCTGCCAGCACCGCGGCATTGGTATTGGAATCGTCGCCGCCGATAATCACCAGGGCGTTGATGCCATGCTTCTTGCAGTTGGCTGCCACCACAGCAAACTGCTCCTCAGTCTCCAGCTTGGTTCTGCCGGAGCCGATGATATCAAATCCGCCGGTATTGCGGTACTGGTTGATATAGTCATCCTCAAAAATGATATAGTCATCATCCAGAAGACCGCTGGGGCCGCCCTTGAAGCCGTAAAGGACGTTGTCCTTGTCTGTAGCCTTCAGCGCGTCATAAAGACCGCAGATAACATTGTGACCGCCGGGAGCCTGTCCACCGGAGAGGATCACGCCTACCGTCTGCTTTTTGGCAGGAGCGGTGTTCTGACCCTTCTGGAAGGTGATCTCTTCTTTGCCGTATGTATTGGGGAAGAGGGCTTTGATCTTTTCTTGATCCGCTACACTCTCGGTAGCGCCGCCATTTTTTACGCAGATCTCAGAAATGCCGTTTCTCAGCATGCCGGGCAGCTTGGGATCATACTGGTATCTTGCAATCTGAAGCGGTGATAATTTCATAAAAACACTCCTTGTGAAGAAATTTTCATAAGATTCTCATAAATTATACTCCATTTTTTACAAAAGGTAAATAGTCAATTCGCTATTTATATATAGAAATATTCCTATTGAAATGCTGGAATTTTATGCTATAATGATATTTGTAAAAATTCGGGATTTCCCCGTGAAAATTTGAAAGGATTGATTCCAATGGCTCTCGTAACTACTACCGAAATGTTTAAGAAAGCTTACAACGGCGGCTACGCTGTCGGCGCTTTCAACGTCAACAACATGGAGATCGTCCAGGCGATCACCGAGGCTTGCCGCGAGGGGAACGCACCTGTTATTCTGCAGGTCTCCAAGGGTGCCCGGGCTTACGCCAACCATACTTACCTGGTAAAGCTGGTTGAGGCTGCTGTCCTGGAGTGCCCTGACATTCCCGTGGCTCTGCACCTGGATCACGGCGACAGCTTTGAGACTTGCAAGAGCTGCATCGACGGCGGCTTTACCTCCGTTATGATCGACGCATCTTCCAAGTCCTTCGAGGAGAACATCGCCATCACCAAGCAGGTGGTTGAGTACGCTCACGATCACGGTGTTGTGGTTGAAGCTGAGCTGGGCAGCCTGGCCGGTATCGAGGATGAGGTCAATGTTTCCGCTGAGGCTGCTTCCTACACCCGTCCCGAGGAAGTAGAAGAGTTCGTCACCCGCACCGGCTGTGACTCTCTGGCTATCGCTATCGGCACTTCCCACGGCGCTTACAAATTCACTCCCGAGCAGTGCACCCGCAACGAGCAGGGCATTCTGGTTCCTCCCGCTCTCCGGTTCGACGTTCTGGAAGAGGTTACCCGCCGTCTGCCCGGCTTCCCCATCGTTCTCCACGGCTCTTCTTCCGTTCCCCAGGAGTACGTGGCAATGGTCAACGCCAACGGCGGCAAGATGCCCAACGCCATCGGTGTTCCCGAGGAGCAGCTGCGTAAGGCTGCCGCTCTGTCCGTCTGCAAAATCAACATCGACTCCGACCTGCGTCTTGCAATGACCGGCACCATCCGGAAGTTCTTCAACGATGAGCCTTCCAAGTTTGACCCCCGTGAGTATCTGAAGCCCGCCCGCGCCAACATCAAGGAAGTTGTCCGCCACAAGCTGATCAACGTTCTGGGCTGCGCCGGCAAGGCCTAATCAATTCTATAGTAAAAGGACTCCTGCCAAGCAGGAGTCCTTTTTTGTATTTATTAAAGCATATGCGCCAGCAGTTCTTCCCGGGATTCAGAAGAAAGGTCTATGGGAGCAATATCAAAAACCGTCTTACAGCCGGTGATACCACGGCTGTGCATCCGACAAACAGCCCGGGCGCAGGCCACCAGAACACTTGCGGTAAACTGAGGATTGGAATCCAGCGTCAGTTTATACTCAATGGTCTGGGTGCTCTCTTTGTTCCAGCCGGTAACACCGCTGCGGATCACGCTGCCGCCATGGGGCAAACCGCTGTGGTCCCTTGCCATTTCCTCGGCAGTGATAAATTCCACGGTGGTATCATAATCAGCAAAATAGCCGGGCATTTCCTTGATGGTGCGTTCGATCTCTTCCTTGTCCGCCCCTTCCTCTGCCACCACATAGCAATACCGGGTGTGCTTTTCTCGGGTAGTCAGCTGAGGATTTTCGCCACTTCTCACCCGATCCAAGGCAGCTTCCACAGGGATGGTATACTGGCGGCAATCTGCCACGCCGGGGATCCGGCGCACGGCGTCCGAGTGCCCTTGGCTGACACCCTTGCCCCAGAAGGTGTAGTTCTCACCCTGGGGCAGAATCGCAGTGGCGTACAGCCGGTTCAGAGAAAACAGACCGGGATCCCAACCGGTGGAAATCAAAGCAATATGGCCGGCAGCAGATGCTGCTGCATCCACAGCGGCAAAATGTTCCGGGATCCGGCTGTGGTTATCGAAGCTATCCACAACATTGAACATCTTGGCAAATGCCGGTGTCATCTCAGGCAGATCCGTCGCACTGCCGCCGCAAAGGAGCATCACATCGATCTTATCCTGCCAGTCTGCGGCATCCTCCACCAGTAAAACCGGAACATCCGGTGTCATTACCTTTACTTTAGCGGGATCTCTGCGGGTAAAAACTGCAACCAACTTCATATCCGGATTCTGGGCAATGGCGCATTCCGCTCCCTTTGCCAGGTTTCCGTATCCCACAATTCCTATTCTGATCATTACAAATGTCATCCCCCTTGGGTATATTATTATCCTATCTTATCACAAAACTAAAAAAAATAAAGATGTTTTCAACCTTTTTTTCGAGTACTTGTAAAGTAGGGAAAAATGTGGTAAGATAAATTGATATTAATTTGCTTTGGAGGCAGATATGCGTTTTTACGGATTCCCATAGCTTTCCCTCTGTTTTTCATTAACAACATTTTCAGGAGGAAAGTTATGTCAACCTTAGAACAAGAAATCAGCCGCCGTCGGACCTTTGCCATTATCTCCCACCCCGACGCCGGTAAAACAACCTTAACCGAGAAATTCCTGCTCTATGGCGGCGCTATCGCTCAGGCGGGCGTTGTCAAGGGCAAAAAGAACTCCCGTGCCGCCACCTCTGACTGGATGGAGATTGAAAAGCAGCGTGGTATTTCCGTCACATCCTCTGTGATGCAGTTCCAGTATGGCGGATTCTGCATTAACATTCTGGACACCCCGGGTCACCAGGACTTCTCCGAAGATACCTACCGGACTCTGATGGGTGCGGACTCAGCAGTCATGGTCATTGACGGCGCTAAAGGTGTGGAACCTCAGACCAGAAAGCTTTTTAAGGTCTGCGCCATGCGGCACATCCCCATTTTTACCTTCATCAACAAGATGGACCGGGAGACCCAGGATCCCTTTGATCTTCTGGATGAAGTGGAACGGGAGTTAGGCATCGAGACTTACGCCATGAACTGGCCTATCGGCTGTGGCAAGGATTTCCAAGGTGTCTATGATCGGCAGAACAGTCAACTGCTGTTTTTCTCCGGTCTTAACGGCAAGGCAAAAGCCGACAAACTGGCTGTGGATCTTTATGATCCTCAGGTAGCCGAGCTTTTGGACAGCGAAACCAAGCATCAGCAATTGATCGACGATGTGGAGCTTTTGTCTGCCGGTCGGGAGATGGACTTAGAGGCTGTCCGGAACGGTCAGCTATCCCCTGTGTTCTTCGGCTCTGCGCTGACCAACTTCGGCATTGAGCCTTTCCTGGAGGCGTTTTTAAAACTGACACCTCCTCCCCTATCCCGGACTGCGGATTGCGGTCTTGTGGACGCCTTTAATCCGGACTTCTCCGCTTTTGTATTCAAGATCCAAGCCAACATGAACAAGGCTCACAGAGACCGTCTGGCTTTCATGCGAATTTGCTCCGGCAAGTTCCAGAGAGATACAGAGTATTATCACATGCAGGGCGGCAGAAAAATGCGTCTTTCCCAGCCACAGCAACTGATGGCTGCGGAGCGTGAAATCGTGGAAGAAGCTTATGCCGGCGACGTGATCGGCGTCTTTGACCCGGGCATTTTCGCCATCGGCGACACCATCACCGTTCCCTCCAAGAAGTTCCTGTATTCCGGCATCCCCACCTTTGCTCCCGAGCATTTCTCCCGGGTTTCCGCCAAAGATTCCATGAAACGGAAACAGTTTGTCAAAGGCACGGAGCAGATCGCCCAGGAGGGTGCAATCCAGATCTTCAAGGTGCCCAACTCCGGTATGGAGGAGGTTATCGTAGGCGTTGTTGGTACCCTGCAATTTGATGTGTTCCAGTACCGGATGAAGAACGAGTATGGCGTGGACCTGCGAATGGAGGGGCTTCCCTACGAGGAGATCCGCCTGATCGACAGCTATCCCGGTGATCTTTCCGATCTGGACCTGGGTTCTGACGCAGAGCTTTTGGAGGACTATCGGGGCAGAAGCCTGCTGGTATTCTCCAGCTACTGGGCAATCGACTTTACCGTTCGCCGCAACCCCGGACTGGTACTCTCCGAGATCGTGGTGTCAGAAGGATAATCCCCACATCCGTCAGCTTTCGCTGCCTCCTTCTCCCCAGGGAGAAGTCTTCGGAAACGGATTCTTCGCTACGCTCAGAATGACAACAAAAAGCACGCAGATTTCTCTGCGTGCTTTTTCATTTTAGCAAACGGTCATAACGATCTTGCCCACGTTCTCGCCCCGGATCATAATACCCTGGGCTTCCTCTGCCTGCTGGATCGGCAGGACAGCATGGATGGTAGGACGGATCTTACCCTCTTCAATGAAGGGCCAGATATCCCGAACCAGACCGGCAAGGATCTCTGCCTTCTCCTCGGAGGTACGGCTGCGCAAGGTTGTTCCCATCAGGGTCAGCCGCTTCATGTACATCATCCGCAGATCGATGGTGCTGGGATCCCCTGCCAGAGTGGCAATCATGATCCAGCGGGCCATCCGGGCCATATAAGGCAGGCACTTGCCCACATCCTCGCCACCAAGGCAGTCGATGGCAATATTCACAGGTCTGCCGGCTGCCTCTTCAGCCTTCAGTACATCCACAAGGCTCTCCTTGGAGGTGTCCACCACGATATCTGCGCCCAGAGGAGCAATCGCCTTTGCAAAACTCTCGTCCCGAACGGTGGTAATAACCCGGGCGCCGTATGCCTTCGCCATGGGGATCAGCACACTTGCCAGACCGCTGGCGCCAGCGGTAACCAACAGGGTCTCGCCCTTTTTCAGCTTGCCGTCATAGAACAGGAACATATAGCCTGCGGCATAGACCTCAGGCAAAGCTGCTGCCTCGGCCATATCCAAGCCCTTGGGAACAGGCATAAGCATGCCGTAAGGCACTGCCACATACTCTGCATATCCACCGCCGCCCAGCAATGCGCAGACCTTATCGCCGATCTTCCAGTTACTGTTCGCCTCAGCATCCTTACCCATAGCAACGATCTCACCTGCAGCCTCCAATCCCATCCACTCGGGCCAGCCGGGAGGGGGCGGATAATTTCCCTCTCTCTGCAGTACATCCGCACGGTTGATCGCCGCGGCATGGACCTTCAGCAAAACCTGATCCTCTCCGACCACAGGATCTGCAACATCTGTCCAATGAAGCTTCTTGTCAGCACCAATCAATACAGCTTTCATGTTCTTCATCCTTTCATCTGTCAGTTTTTACATGTCATTTTCCCACCGTTACATAGCAGATATTTAATTTTTTCTGTTGTTCCGGGGTTATATTGACATCATTTCTCTTTTATGATACGCTATCTGTGTAAATTTGTACATGTATTTTCCTGTACATATCATGTATTTTTTGAGGTGCTTTTATGACCTTTTCCATGGATCTGTCCCAGCCTCACCGGGTGGTTTCCGCCAACGCCCACACCTATACCACGCCCACAGAGGCTTTGTATATCGACCGCACCCTGATCTACCACGATTTTATTTATCTTATCGAGGGCGAGTGGCTGTTTTCCGAGACAGTAAACGGTCAGGAGGTCAATTATCTGCTGCGACCCGGAGATGTGCTGATCCTGCCTGCGGTAAATCACCACTACACCCGTCTGCCCTGCAAGGCTGGAACACGCACCTTCTGCATCCATGTTTCCAGAGAAGCAACGGACATGGATCTGACCTGCGCCCGGAATATAAGCATCCCATCCCACCGGAACTGCCGGTCAAACAGACAAATATTCACCCTGTTTAAGAATATAGTGGACACATTTTGGTCTGACACGCCTCATAAGGAGCATCAACTCTGCGCCCTGTTTACCCTCCTGATGTGCCAGCTCTCCGCCATGCAGCAGCCGGAATCATATCCTCCTGAGGTATCCGGCGCAATCCAGTTGATCCACGAAACGCCTCACATGACTTTTTCCTCTCAAGCTCTGGCGCAGGCTCTTGGAGTCAACAGTCGCAGTCTTGCCCGGAATTTCCGGGACGCCACAGGAGAATCCCTTCGCGGCTATCAGCAGGACCGGAAGCTGGAGATGGTCGCTCTGCAGCTGCAGATCGAGCCGGATATCCGGTTAAAAGAGCTTGCCGCGACCTTTGGATTTTACGATGAGTTTTACCTGAGCAAGCAATTTAAGAAAAAATACGGCGTTTCTCCTTCTGAATATAAGCAAAAGCGGCTCTAATGAGCCGCTTTTATCAGTTGTCGAATTTGCTGCAATCCCCGGAGCAGCCGGCGCAGTTACCTGCGCACTTGGCGCCATCCGGACAGCCGATACATTTAATACCCTTTTTCTTAGCCTTGTGAAGATAAAACAGCACAGAACCAACAATCAAAACAATTACAACGATAATCAAATAATCAATCAGTTTCATAGGCTGTTATTTGCTGCTCACCGCATACTCCTTTTTAACTTTCTTATCCGCGTTGACACACAGATAAACCAGAACGGCCGCAAAGGTAAGCACAAAGATCAGACCGCCTGCAAAGCCCGCGCCCAGGCTTCCGGTGGTGATCAGTGTGCCGATCTGGTAGACCAGAAAACCGGCAGAGTATCCGGTACACAGCTGCAAGGCGATACCGCCCCAGAACCACTTTCTGTCCTTGATCTCAGCGTTCATTGCGCCCATTGCCGCAAAGCAGGGAGGCGAGAATAGATTGAACATCAGATACGCCAACGCAGCGACCTTGGTCAGCCCTACCATGGTGGCAGCAACTTCGTTACCGGAGCCAACCATCTCCAGATCGTCATTGACAACAAAGCCATAGCAGACAGCCAGCGTTCCCACCACATTCTCCTTGGCGATAAAGCCGGTGACTGCGCCAGCTGCCAGCTGCCAGGCGGTAATGCCGACAACAGGAACCAGGCACACTGCAATAGGATTAGCGATCGTGGCAAGAATAGAGGTATTCTCCATCCCCTCTTCCACCAGCTCCAAATTCCAATTAAAAGACTGCATGATAAATACAACAGCATTGCATACCAGAATAATGGTACCGGCCTTTACTATGTAAGCCCAGCCGCGCTGCAGCATGGAGACTGCCGCCCGTTTTACGGAGGGCAGCTTATATTCCGGCAGTTCCATAATAAAGTATGACTTGCGGCTCTTATGTCCGGCAATTCTGTTGACCAGCAAAGCGCCAAGCAAGATCAAAACAATGCCCATAAAGTACATCAGCGTACCCACCCAGCTCGCTTCCCCAAAAAACGCGCCGGCAAACAAAGCGATCACAGGCAGCTTTGCGCCGCAGGGCATAAAGGGCGCCAGCATGGCGGTAGCATTTCGTTCCCGCTCATTATGGATCGTTCTTGCCGCCATGACACCGGGAATAGCGCAGCCTGTACCGATCACAAAGGGGATCACGGATTTACCGGACAGACCGACCTTCTTGAAGATGGGGTCCAAAACCACAGTGGCCCGGGCCATATAGCCGCAGTCCTCCAGCAGGGCGATCAAAAAGTACATGACCATGACCAGCGGCAGGAAGCCAACAACAGCGGACACACCACCAATGATACCCTCAACCAGCAAAGAAGACAAAAACACATTGGCGTTGGTGCTCTCCAGCAGACCCGCAACCCATTCCTTGAACATATCGATCAAGGTGACCAGACCGGGGATCGCTATACCGTTTTCAAATTCATATCCCTCAGCGATCCAGACGCCCAGCCATGCCTGGGATATCTGAAACACCAAAAACATTATGACCGCGAAAATAGGCAGACCCGCCAGCGGGTGCGTCAGAATCGCATCGATCTTATCCTGAAAATTCCTGTCCCGGGTACGGACTGTTCGGATCTCCACATCCTTAACAACGCTCTTAACAAACTCAAAGCGCTTCCGGTCCGCTTCAGCAACCGCCCTCTTGCTGGTAATATCCACCTTTCCCTGGCGGTAAGGCGCTGTCTGTCCCTTGCCAAAGAGCCCGATGGCAGCCCGGACCACATCCCGCAAGCCTTCTGAAGCAGTGGATACCGTCTCTACCACAGGGCAGCCCAGCTTCTTTGACAGCAGTGCTTCGTCGATCAGTGTCTTCTTTTTTTCGTTGATATCCGCTTTGTTCAGCGCCACAACAACCGGGATCCCCAGCTCTAACAGCTGGGTGGTAAAGAAAAGACTCCGGCTCAGATTCGTAGCATCCACGATGTTGATGATCACATCGGGATGCTCGTTCTTAACATAGGTGCTGGTAACGCTCTCCTCGGAAGTAAACGGAGACATGGAGTAGGCGCCGGGAAGGTCAACTGCGACCAATTCCAGTTCACCTGCGTAGGTTTTTTTAATAGGCGCCTCTTTCTTATCAACGGTAACACCCGCCCAGTTGCCCACCTTTTCATTGCGACCGGTCAGTGCATTGTACATGGTGGTTTTACCGCTGTTGGGGTTTCCCGCAAAAGCAATTCTCATTCTGTTTTTTCCTCCTCATAGCTCTCACAGTTCAACAGTTAGCGGCAGCTAACTGCAATACAAAACACAATCAGCAGACTCGCTGTCTTATTTCAGACAACGATCGCTTCTGCCAACTGATTATCAATATTATATCTTCCGTCCTTAATCGACACGGTACAGCCACCTCTTCGTCGGGAAACGACTGTGATGGGCTCGCCGCTGTAACACCCCAGGGAAAACAGAAAGGCGTTTAATTCTTCGTCCTCTGTTTCGATCCTCCGGATGATATATTCTTTTCCGATATCCGCTGTGGTTAAATTCATTCTCTTCACCCGATTTATAACGCACATGAGTTAGCCATGGCTAATTCCACATCTTAAAATCGATTAGCCTAAGCTAACCACTTCCATATTATACCTATGCTGTTTCTGTTTGTCAACACTTTTATTAAAATATAGCAGGCTGATGCAACAAATATGCAGGCACCATTTCTTATGCTGTGCGCACGTTGCTTGCTGTATACACACAAACACTGGAATCCGGAAAATCAGATTGAATTTTCTGTCAAAAAACAGGTTTTTATGAAAAAGATTCTTTTCTCTTGCCTGATTATATGCTATAATTTTCATAAGTGTATTTCTGCACAAATAAAAAAGATAAAGAGGTACTTATGGGAAGAAAATTCGGTGACAGGAAGGACGGCACTCTCCTGCGTGATATCGACTCCATGCATTACATCATGCCGCTTATGTATCCCAACCGCTGTGACAACGAAGCCTTTATGCATCTGCGGATCGATCTGACCAAGGCAGAAGCTTATCTTGAGAAAAAAAACGCGGATGATCCTGCCTATCGCTACAACCTTTTCCAACTGGTGGTTACCGCTATGCTAAAAACCATTACCCTGCGTCCCCAGATGAACCGGTTTATTGCCAACAAGAATATGTATCAGCGAAACGAGATCACCGCCGCATTTACGGTGAAAAAGGTATTCTCCGATCACGGTGGCGAGGCCCTTGCCCGGATCTACGCAAAGCCTGAAGATACCATTGATACCATCCATGACGAAATCTACCGGCAGGTCAGCTTCTGTCGCAGCGACAACAAGGACGCGTCTACCGAAAGCATGGACTTTCTGCAGAAGATCCCCGGCAAGAAGCTGATCGGCGCTGCTGCCCGTTTTCTGGACCGCCACGGCTGGATGCCCGGCTCTGTGATCGCCACCGATCCTTATTACTGCTCTGTGGTGCTGACAAACTTAGGTTCTCTCAAACTGGACGCCGGCTATCATCATATGACCAACTGGGGTACAAACTCCGTTTTCTGCGCCATCGGTCTTATGAAAAAGCGTCCCTTCTACGATGACGAGGGCAATGTGGATATGCGCATGAGCGTGGATTTAGGACTGACCATTGACGAGCGGATCGCCGACGGCTACTATTACGCCAAGACCATGCGCCTTCTAAAAACCCTTCTGGAAAATCCGGAGCTTTTGGAAAAACCCCTTAGTGAAGAGGTGGATTATTGATGATTACCGCAAAAACACCGTGGGAAGCCTATATGGGCGATGTACCCATGTATCTTGACTATTTTGACGGCACAATGTTTGAAGGCATTGAGAAATGCGCCGCTTTGTATCCTTCCCATGTCGCCTTTGATTTTATGGGCAAGTCTACCACCTATAAAGAGCTGGTAAAAAACATTGAAGCCTGCGCAAAGGCGCTGAAGACCACAGGTGTCCGGGAAAGCGACAAGGTCACCATCGCTATGCCCAACTGCCCTCAGGCAATTTATCTTTTCTACGCCATCAATCTTATCGGCGGCATTGCCAACATGATCCATCCCCTTTCCGCCGAGAAGGAGATCGAGTTTTATCTTAACGAGTCCGACTCTGTCGCTGCTATCACCTTAGACCAGTTCTATCACAAATTTGCGGCCGTCCGGAAGAACACCAAGGTAGTCAATCTGATCATCGCCAGCATTGCAGACGCCCTTGCCCTCCCCGTCAAGGCCGGCTATCTGCTCACTGCCGGCAGAAAGATCGAGAAGGTCCCCTCCGACGCCCCGGTGATCCGATGGAATGACTTTTTGAAGCTGAGTAAATTCTGTCCCGGGGAGTACCGGGTAAGCCGAACAAGTGAAGATCCCGCTGTTATTTTGTATTCCGGCGGCACCACCGGCACTACCAAGGGCATCGTGCTGACTAACCGGAACTTTAATGCCCTTGCCCAACAGATCGTCGCCACCAACCCCATGTTCCGTCCCGGAGACAAGATGTTGGCCGCCATGCCCATTTTCCACGGCTTCGGTCTGGGTGTGTGTATCCACAGCATGCTCTTTAACGGCGGCCGTTGTATTCTCGTGCCCCGATTCACCCCCAAAACCTATGCCAAGGACCTTGTGAAAAACCGGTGCAACTTTATTGCCGGTGTCCCCACTCTTTACGAGGCATTGCTGCGGTTGGACACCATGGACGGTGCTGACCTCAGCTGCCTGAAGGGCGTATTCTCCGGCGGCGACAGTCTGTCTATCGAGCTAAAGAAGAAATTCGACAAGTTCCTCTATGACCACAGAGCCTCTATTCAGGTACGGGAAGGCTATGGCACAACGGAAACTGTCACTGCCTGTTGTCTTACCCCCACGCACATTTACAAGGAAGGCTCTATCGGCCTTCCCTTCCCTGACACCTATATCAAGATCGTCGAGCCCGGCACAGACAAAGAACTGCCCTACGGTCAAGAGGGTGAGATCCTGCTGGCAGGTCCTACTGTTATGAAGGAATATATGGATCACCCGGAAGAAACCGCACAGACTCTGCGCACCCACAGCGACGGTCTGACCTGGGTATACACCGGCGATTTGGGTTATATGGACGAGCAAGGTTTTGTCTACTTTAAGGGCAGAGCCAAGCGGATGATCGTCACCTCCGGCTACAACGTATATCCGGCGCAGATCGAGAACATTTTGGACGCCCATGAATGTGTGCAGATGAGCTGTGTCATCGGCGTTCCGGACCCCTACAAAATGCAGAAGGTCAAAGCCTTTGTCAAGCTCAATCCCGGCGTGCCGGCAAACGATGCCACAAAAAAGGCGATCCTAGAGCATTGCCGCAAGCATGTGGCTAAATATGCCATGCCCTATGATGTGGAGTTTAAGGAGGACATGCCCAAAACGCTGGTAGGAAAGGTCGCCTACCGGGTTTTGGAAGAAGAAGCCCTGAAAAACGCCGCCAAGGAAGACTGAGAAACCGACAAAGAGGGATATAGTATGCTTTTTTCCTATCTTGATAAAGAGGAATTTAGGTCGATCCGGCTTCTGGATCCAAAAGAAGCCCTCACCGAGGGCGAGCATTTCTCCATCCATCGATACAATCCCCAGACCACTTCCCTGCACCGCCATCGATATATTCAGATAAACTATGTACGAAAAGGCAGCGGCAGTCATCTGATCAACAAAATACCGTCCCCATTTCCTGAAGTGATAAAATAATGGTAGACACGAAAGTGCCTACCATTATTTTTATGCTATTATAGAGTTGGAGGTGGAACTATGGCAGGAAAATACGTTGTACGCAGTAAAGAAGAAAAGTTATCTATTGTAAAAAGGAATTTGGCTGGAGAGACATCGCGTGCACTTGAACGAGAAACTGGTTGTGGACATCGCTTGATTCAGGAATGGACCAAGA
>JAZNZT010000016.1:0-40182 GCA_045595075.1 Faecousia sp. | reverse complement strand
ATCCAGGACAGTGCCGCCAATGCCGCCGTTTTCGTAACGGCGCAGGTTCTGCGCGTCATAGTGGCGGCCGTTACGGCTGTCCAGCACCTGCCGGAACAAAGGAGCCAGGCCGCTGTCATCGGCAGTTACCACTGCAGTGGCATAGGCCAGTACCTGCTCTGTGGAGCGGCTGCCAAAGAATTTCACACCGTTCATCCGGATCGTTCCCGCAGGGAACAGGTCATCATGGTCTAAGGGAAATACTGCCTTTCGGCTCAGCCCCTCAACACCCTGCCAACCGCAGAGCACTGTACCCAGTTTGTGAAGTTTTCGCACCAGCACTGCCATAGGTCGGGAAGCACAGATAAATGCAGTAGCAGGGACAGCTGCCAGCAAGGTCGCTGCTGTAACCTGGATGCCTACGGACACGCCATGCAGTACACCTCCGGTCACACCCACAGCAATACTCACAAGCAGCACCACAAAGGCATAAATGTCTAACCTTTTCTCCGGCTTTGACGGTGTTTGGTAGTGGTCCATAAAGTCCTCTACCTGTCCTTCTGTTTTCACAAAACCGGTCATACCGCCATAGTAATCCGGCACGGCTCCAATGCCGTCCAGGTGGGTAGCTTTGCGCATGGTATCCAGCTGCCCCAACTGCGCGCTGCGTTTCTGATAAGCGCTCCACAGCGACATTGTCACCTGCAGACTAAACGCCGCGCAGCAGGGGATCCGCAGCTCTTTCAGACACATAATACCATCCAGGCAACAGACCATAAAGGTAAATACCAGCAGTGTATTTAAGGTAAACCGCCTATGGAACACATCGGCGATGCCGTCCAGAAGCTGATAGCTTCCCAGAAGAGCGGATATCAGCATAGCAAAAAACTGGCTGAACACCATCAGGCGCATCCGGTTTGGCTGCACCATACCCATGGCATACATAGCCGTGGTGACACCGCAGATGAGCACCACCAGAAGGCTCAAAAAGATCGCCACCTGAAGCTTGCCGAATCCTTTTTCCGATAGTTTATAGTATTGTTTTTCCGGTCCTGCCACCAATTTCCGCTTCAATTCCCGCAGTCGGGAACGGGGGTGGAAAATAATAGGCTGAGGCGGAATATACTCACCCATAGGCTGTTCATATTCCGGCTCCCATCCGGAAGAAAAGGCTTCTTCCTGTTCCGGCTTAGCCTGCTCCGACTCATCTGTCTGGGCTTTCGCAATATCCTCGCTCACGTGTCCCTTGGGAAAATCCCCCAGATCCAGACGAATCGTTTGCTCCATTGCCTCTTCGGCAGTCTCCCGGTATTTTTCCGGCACTGCAAAAACCGCCGTATCAGAGCTGACAGCAGAGAACTGCGCAACCGCTTCTTCTGCAGCTTCTTCCCCGGTTTCTTCTTCCGTTTCTGCCGAAGGTTCTCCGAACTCTTTCAGAATGTCCTCAAGATCAAACTCTTGCAGATCCTTTTCGTCCATATCCATATACGCTCCTTCTATTTGCTCAGTCGCTGGCGCACCGCTTCGTACAGCAAAACCGTAGCCGCAGCAGAGGCATTTAAGGATGTGATCCTTCCTTTCATAGGAATGTGTACGGTCACATCGCAATTCTGACGGACAAGGCGGCTCATGCCGTCGCCCTCAGAGCCGATGACGATGGCTGTTCCTCCTGTCAGGTCCGCCTGATACATAGGCACAGACCCCTCAGCAGCCGTGCCGAAGATCCACACGCCCTTTTCTTTCAATTCTTCTATGGCAGCGTTGATATTGGTGACCCTTGCCACTTTCATATACTCCACTGCTCCGGCAGAAGCCTTTGCCACCACAGCGGTCAGACCCACACTCCGCCGCTTGGGGATAATTACGCCGTGGGCGCCGGCGCACTCGGCAGACCGAATGATCGCGCCAAGATTATGGGGGTCAGACAGCTCATCGCAAATAACGATCAAGGGCGCTTCTGCCCTGTCCGCTGCCTCCTGCAAAATATCGTCAATGGTAAAATAATCTCTTGCCGCTGCCAGGGCGATCACCCCCTGGTGAGCCCGGGTAGTACTCATCGCGTCAAGCTTTCTTCTGTCCACCGGCACAACTACCGCGCCGGCTTCCTTTGCCTGAGCCGCCAGATGCTGCAGCGCCCTGTCCGTATCTCCGGCGGCAATGAACACCTTATCGATGGTACGGCCACTGCGCAACGCCTCGGTCAAGGCGTTCCGTCCCTCCAGCTGACCTTCATTTTCCTCCACAGGGCGAGGATCCTCCCGCCGGCGATATCGCTCCTTCATATCCATTCCCCCTATCTGCCCGAAAGCGACACTTCTCATAATTATGGTTACATTGTACCAAATTTTTCTTCCTGCTACAACTGCTATTTTTTGGAAGTTGCAAAATTATTCCTTAAATTTACAGAAAGTTTACCGCATAGTATGTATTATTCATTGCATGGACGCAAAAAATATGCTATTATGGGCAAAAGCATTTAAGGAGGCGAGAATGTGGATCCCAATCAAAACAAACCCAATGACCCGAAAAATGACGGCAAAAAGCCGAAGCTTAATATATGGATCACCCTTCTGATCACCGTTGCCATCGTGCTGATCATCAGCTCGGTATACAACGCCATAACCAAAAGTCAGTACACAGAGACCACCTACTCCCATTTTCTGGAGGCAAAGGAATCCGGCAACCTGTCCGAAGTGCAGCTCCAGTATGACAGAATTCTGTATCTGACCAAGGCGGAAGCAGCGAAACCGGCATCCCAGCAAAAGGCGTTCTACACCGGACTTCCCAGTGGCGGCGACACCATGGCCCTTGCCAAGGAGCTGGATGATATGGGTGTCATCGTCAGCAGGCTGATCGTAGAGGATAACTCTACCATTACGATGATCCTTTCCTATGTGGTTATGTTCGGCTTTGTCTTCCTGTTCATGACCTTGATAACCCGACGCATGGGCGGCGGCATGATGGGTTCCATCGGCGCCAGCAAGGCGAAGATGTACATGGAAAAACAGACCGGTGTTACCTTCAAGGATGTTGCCGGACAGGACGAAGCAAAAGAATCCCTGCAGGAGATCATCGACTTTTTGCACAACCCCCAAAAGTATGCCGAGATCGGCGCAAAGCTTCCCAAGGGCGCATTGCTGGTAGGCTCTCCCGGTACCGGTAAGACGCTTCTTGCCAAGGCAGTTGCCGGCGAAGCAGATGTCCCCTTCTTCTCCATCTCCGGTTCGGATTTTGTGGAGATGTTTGTGGGCGTGGGCGCAAGCCGTGTCCGTGATCTGTTCCAGCAAGCAGCCAAAGTCGCTCCCTGTATCATCTTCATCGACGAGATCGACGCAGTTGGCCGTTCCCGGGATGCCCGTTATGGCGGAAACACGGAACACGAACAAACACTGAACCAGCTGTTAGGCGAGATCGACGGCTTCGATTCCTCCAAGGGCATCGTCTGTCTTGCCGCTACCAACCGCCCGGAGATTTTGGACAAGGCGCTGCTCCGTCCCGGTCGTTTTGACCGGCGGATCGTGGTGGACCGACCCAACCTTCAGGGCAGACTGGACACACTGAAGGTCCACACCCGGCGAATCAAGCTGGCAGAGGATGTGGATCTGAAGAAGATCGCCCAAGCCACCGCCGGCGCAGTAGGCGCAGATCTGGCAAACCTTGTAAACGAGGCCGCTCTCCGTGCCGTTCGCCATGGCAGAAAGGCTGTCACCCAGGAGGATCTGCTGACCTCCTTTGAGACTGTCATCGCAGGTTCGGAAAAGAAAAATACCGTTCTGACCGATACGGAAAAACGGCTGGTGGCATACCATGAGGTGGGTCACGCCCTGGTATCGGCTATGGAAAAACAGGACACTCCTGTTACCAAGATCACTATCGTCCCCCACACCGACGGCGCGTTGGGTTACACCCTGTACCTGCCGGAGGAAGAAAAATTCCTGTCTACCAAGGATGAGCTACTGACCCAGCTCCGTTCTTTGCTGGGCGGTCGGGCAGCAGAGCAGGTGGTCTTCGGCACCATGACCACCGGCGCTGCCAATGATATTCAGCGAGCTACCGATCTTGCCAAGAAAATGGTCACTCTCTACGGCATGAGCGACACCCTGGGTATGATGGCGCCTGCCGCAGTGCAGCATCAGTATCTGGAGGGCAACGCATATCTTGACTGCTCTCAAGAGACATCCGCTCTTGTGGATAAAGAGATCCATTCCATTTTGGACACCTGCTTCCAAGATGCTAAAAACATTCTTACTGAGAACAGGGCGCTGCTGGACGAGATCGCAGAATATCTGCTGGTCAAGGAGACCATCACCGGCGACGAGCTGATGGCATTTATCAACAAGCCCTCCGAACCGGAAACGGCCGAGGAAACTGAAGAATAAAAATAAGGACTGCAACAGCAGTCCTTATTTTTAAATCCCTTTACCCTATGAAGACAGCAGGAGAACGGATTTTTCGCTGACGCTCAGAATGACACTGAAGAAAAACCCCGGAGCGTCAGCTCCGGGGTTTAACGCTTAATTAGTCAGCAACGTAGGGCAGCAGAGCGATCTGACGGGCACGCTTGATGGCGGTAGTCAGGGCACGCTGATGGGCTGCGCAAGTGCCGGTGGTACGGCGGGGCAGGATCTTGCCACGCTCGGACAGATAACGGCGGATCTTGGCAGTATCCTTGTAATCGATGCTGGTCACCTTGTCCACGCAGAATGCGCATACCTTCTTGCGCTTGCGGGGACGAACACGCTGTTCGTTAGCCATGGTATTACCTCCTTATAGAGTAGAAAAGTTCAGATTGTGATCAGAAGGGCAGCTGTGCATCGTCATCGTCCAGCATCGCAAAATCGGATGCAGGATTAGACGGAGCGGAGTAGCCGCCGAAGCTGGGAGCTGCAGGCGCTGCATAAGAAGCATTACCGCCCTCGCTGCCACGCTTGCTTTCGCCGAAGTAGACATTGTCTGCAACGACTTCCGCACTGCGGCGCTTGTTGCCCTCTTTGTCGGTCCAGCCGCGGATCTGCAGCCGGCCGGACACCACTGCCATAGAGCCCTTGGTGAAATACTTAGAGACAAACTCTCCGGTGTTCCGCCAAGCGACACAGTCAATGAAGTCCGTTTCCCGCTCGCCGCTCTCCCGGTTGCCAAAGTCACGGTCAACCGCCAGAGTGAAGCTGGCAACGGCAACACCGCTGCCGGTACGGCGAAGCTCGGGGTCTCGGGTCAGACGACCCATAATTACAATGTGGTTGAGCATAGCTTACTCCTCCACTGCGATGGTCAGGCAACGCAGAACGCCTTCGGTGATCTTCATCACACGCTCCAGCTCTGCAGGGAACTCGGGCTTGGACTCGAAGTTCATCAGAACGTAGTAGCCCTCGTTCAGATCATTGATAGGATAGGCCAGGCGACGCTTGCCCCACTCATCAATGTTAGACAGAGTACCCTCCGCCTCCACCATTGCCTTGAACTTTTCCACCAGTGCGGCGATGCCCTCCTCGCCCTGAGCAGGGTCGACGATGTAAAGCACCTCGTACTTGCCGGTGATCTTAGCCATGTTGTTTGCACCTCCTTTTGGACGTTAGGCCTCCGGTCTCGCCGGAAGCAAGGATATGTCTGCATTCGCAGACCAGTGTATTATATAGCTCTTTGTTTGGAAAGTCAAGAAAAAAGTAAATTTTTCTTGGTTTATCCTATGAAAATGGGCGCCCCGGTTGGGGCGCCCTGTCATTTTTTAGCAGCAGCCGCAGCGATCGTTGTCGCAGCCGCAACCGTTACCGTATCCGCCATTGCCATTACCGCAGCAGCAGAACAGCAGGACCAGAATAATGATCCACCAGCAATTGTTCCCACCAAAACCGTTGTTACACATAAGATATACCTCCATGATTTTTTACGGGCGGCTGTATGCCGCTCATTCCAAGATATTCCGCAGCATAAAAATGGTGCATATCCCCCCGAGGGGCTTGCAAGGCGGCGGAAAATAAGGTATGATAAGGAAAATCGAGAAAAGGAGGGCGCTACTATGGCAGACCATCATCACGATCATGAACATGATCACGCCTATATGCACGCCCATGGCATTGCCCACAGTCACGGACACGTTCACGAAAATCAAAAAGCGGTGATCAACCGTCTCGCCCGAGCTATTGGACACTTAGAAAAAGTGAAGCAGATGGTAGAGGCTGGGTACGACTGCTCTGAAGTCCTTGTTCAGCTGGCAGCAGTCCGGTCTGCCCTTGACAATACCGGAAAAGTGATCCTCAAAGACCATATGCGGCACTGCATGGTAGACGCCGTAGCCGCCGGAGACGAAGACGCCATCGCCGATCTGTGTGAAGCCATTGACAAATTTATGAAATAATTTGCAACACACTCCCGGAGTGTTGACATTTTTCGCAAATCGTGTATACTGTTTATAGAAAACTGAATACCCCCTATGAAGCTTCTCGGGAAAGCGGCGTTGCCCACCGAAGGATTAACAGTCTCAGGTATCTTTTTTGAGATAAGACCGAAAAGCTGAGGACTCTCTGGAGAACACATTCAGTTGTGTGCCGAAGGTGCAAGGCATTGGTTGAGAACCCTTCTCAGCCGCAAGCCGAATCTCTCAGGCAAACGGACAGAGACGCATCTACCGTGTTATGATACCGGTTTGTGGCAGTCCTTGTTGGGGGACTGCTGTTTTTTATGGAATTTTAAGAAAGAAGGAACTGAAATTATGCTTACAAAGCCCTTGGATTCTATTGGATTTGTTGCAAACTTCGACCCCGAGATCGCCGCTATGATGGACCGGGAGTTTTCCCGGCAGAAGGACGGTCTGGAGCTGATCGCTTCGGAAAACTTTGCCTCCCCCGCAGTCATCGCCGCTATGGGTTCTATCCTCACAAACAAGTACGCCGAAGGTCTGCCCGGTAAGCGCTACTACGGCGGCTGCCAGCATGTTGACGAACTGGAAGCCCTGTGCATCCAGCGTGCTATGGATCTGTTCGGCGCGGAGTTTGCCAACGTTCAGCCTCACTCCGGTGCCCAGGCCAATATGGCCGTTGAGCTGGCTTTCCTGCAGCCCGGTGACACTCTGATGGGCATGAGCCTTGCCAACGGCGGTCACCTAACCCACGGCAGCCCCGCCAACATCTCCGGTAAGTACTACAATGTGGTTTCCTACGATGTAAACCACGAAACCGGTCTTATCGACTATGACGAGATCCGGGACCTGGCAAAAAAGAATCAGCCCAAGCTGATCATCGCCGGTGCCTCCGCCTATCCCAGAGCCATTGATTTCAAGACCTTTGCAGACATCGCCCACGAAGTCGGCGCTATCTTTATGGTAGACATGGCCCACATTGCCGGTCTGGTTGCCGGTGGCGCACACATGAGTCCTGTCCCCTATGCTGACATCGTCACCACCACTACCCACAAGACCCTCCGCGGTCCCCGGGGCGGCCTTATTATGGGTAAGGAGGAGTACGCCAAGAAGATCAACTCCGCTGTGTTCCCCGGCACCCAGGGTGGTCCTCTGGAGCATGTGATCGCAGCCAAGGCTGTCTGTCTGAAAGAGGCTATGAGCGACGATTTCAAAACTTACGCCCGGAATGTGGTCAGCAACGCCAAGGTCATGGCAGAGGCCCTGCTGGGTGAAGGCTTTGATCTGGTCACCGGTGGCACAGACAACCATCTGATGCTTGCTGATCTGCGTCCCATGAACATCTCCGGCAAAGAGCTGCAGGAGCGATGCGACGCTAACCACATCACTCTGAACAAGAACGCCATCCCCGGCGATCCTGCCAAGCCCTCCATCACCAGCGGTGTCCGCATCGGCACTGCCGCCGTGACCACCCGGGGTCTGGGCGCAGAGGAGATGAAGCGGATCGCCCACTGTATCGCGCTGACCGCTAAGGACTTTGAAGGCACACAGGCCGAAGTCCACGCAACCGTCGCTGACATCTGCAACAAGTTCCCCATGTATGTGTAAGCTTAACCGCCCGATCCGGTTTCGGATCGGGCGGTTTCGACAAATTCTTGCCTTTCCGCTGTATTCATGTTATAATCTGCGTATCTTAGAAACAACCGGGCAGGTGTATTCAATGAAAGCCTTTTTTCATTACTTCTTTGGGCAGGGCTCCGAGGCTGAGTTTTATAATTTTACGCTGGCTCACTTTTTGCCGATCCTTGTGGCTGCGGGTCTGATTCTTTTGATCTACTGTTTCCGGGATGCCATCCGCAACTGCAAAAATGAACAGGTATTCCGGTATATTCTGGCTTTTGCGCTGATTGTCTCTGAGATGTCCTACTACTGGAGATTAATCGCAATTCCCGAACTCGGTCCTAACCCCATTGACCATCTCCCTATCACAGTCTGCGGCTGGGCGGTGGTATTCTGCAGCTACATGGTCATCGGAAAATCCAAGACGCTTTTTGATATCTCTTACTTCTGGCTGCTCTGCGGCTCGATTTTTGCCCTAATCACCCCCACAGTCATTACATACACAGGCCCTACCCGCTTCCGCTACTATCAATTCTGGGCAGAGCATCTTCTCGGCTACATCGCCATATTCTACATGATTTTTGTTCACAACATGCGCCCCACAGTAAAATCGGCGATCAAATCCTACGCTTCGCTGGTGATTTTGGCTATCATTGCCTATTTCACCAACCGAATGCTTGGCCCCGGCGCTAACTATCTTTTTATGGCAAGACCGGAGGATACCCCTTCCATCCTGGATATCCTACCTCCGAACTTTGCCCTGCGGCTAGCCGTAATGGTTGCCGCCGTTACCGCGCTGTACTTCCTGGCATACCTCCCCTGGCTTCTTAAGGACCGGAAGACGAAAAAACAGGCAGAACTTATTGAAATATAAAAATAAAAGAGCGGGTTACACCCGCTCCTTTATTTTTAACGCAATCAACACCTGAGAAGGCAAGTAGAAAAACCACGCTAAATTAAAATCTATAAAAATGATTCGATGCAGCAGTGTCCCCTCCCCGATGGGCAAATATCCCCCTGCTGCTACCTGCAAGCCGATCACTGTATCGCAGAGCAAGAACAATACAAATCCAATCCCCAACACCTTATTGCCCTGACTCCATGCAGTGATAAGGTTAAATATCAAGTTTACATAATAACAAAGAGAGATCACAGACAGAGCATCCGTTTTATCCCTAAGTACCAGCAGCGCTATCAGCGGTGCTATGACCGTAAAGCTTAATCGGAGAATAAAAATGGGTTTGCAAAAATTCTTTTTATGCAGTGCTATCGCGTACATGCTCTGGGCAACCATAAAAAACACCATGCCCCAAAGCTGATCCGCCGGAGAACATACTACCAAGAAAAAATCCGCTCCCACAGTGCATGCCATACCGGCAAGCATCCAGGGATTAGCAGCCTTAATTTGAAGCAATCCGTAGACAAAGCATAGCACAATAGATGTGTAAGCATAGACTGTAAAATTGGAGCCGCCTGCCAAAAGTCCACAGTAAAGCGCTGTCTCCAGCGCCAAGAATATTCCCATAAATACGGAGCTTCGCTTTCGTAACATAATTAACATCCTTTCTGTTCCCCCGGGATTATATCATCACAACAGAAAAATGGCAAGAAAAAGCGTCCTTCAAACGAAGGACGCTTTGAAAATTCATTGTGCCGGCTCCTGCATTTGATGGGTGCGGAACAGCTTCTTGACTGTGGGCACATAGAAGCACAGCTGCAGAGAAATAGACAGAACCCAGCCGATGGGCCAGATGAGGTACAGGAATGTAAGGTTAGGCAGCAGCGGATACACAAACCATACCCAAGGGAAACGGATCAAGCACATAAAGATCAGTGTCGCCCAGGTAGGTACCAGCGGTTTGCCCATGCCCCGGAGGGCTGCGCCGAAGATTTCGTTGATACCGCAGATAAAGTATGTACTGGAAATGAGCATCATTTTCTGCCGGGAATACATGATGACCTCGGGATCGCTGGACATGATCGACGACAGTGGGCCGGAGAAGACCGCCGACACTGCGCCAAAAGATGCTCCCAGCGCCACTGTAATCATGATGCCCTTCCAAACAGACTGGGTCACCCGCTTGATATTGCCGCAGCCCACATTCTGACTTACATAGGGCATAACTGCAAGAGCAGTAGCGGTAGATATGTTATAAAGGATGCCATCGTAAATATTGGCGATAGAAATGCCGGTAGTTGCTGCAGCGCCGTGGGAGTTTACCGTTGCGCTGATCAGCACATTGGCAAAGGAATACATGGCTTACTGCATGCCTGCAGGGATACCGGTGCGAAGAATTCCGCCCAGTTCCCTTTTATAGAATCGGATGCCCCGCACACGAGGCTTTACAGCGCTGTTGCTATGGGTCAAAGCAAACAGTCCCATAACCGCAGACACAGTCCAGGAAATAATGGTAGCATAAGCAACGCCATCCACGCCCATACGAAATACCGCAATAAACAGCAAAGAAAGTCCGAGCTTAATCGCACCGCCAACAGACAGATAGATCATAGGACCACGGGAATTACCGGAGGAGCGCATGATCGCTGCACAGAAGTTATAGATCATCAGGATGGGCACGCCGGCAAAGTACAGCCGGAAATACAGCGCCGCCTCAGGAAGAAGCTCCTTGGGACAGTTTGCCCACCCTAGGAAGACCTCCGCAAAAGAAACGCCAATAACCGCAAGCGCCAGTCCAGCCGCAATGGAAAAAGCCATAGCAGAGTCCACTGCCCGCTCTACCCCATCCGGATCCTTCATGCCGATCCGCCGGGCAATAGCAACATTGGCGCCGGATGATACACCGATCACAAGACCGGTAATCAGGGAGATCAGCGTGCTGCACACGCCTACCGCTCCAACAGCATTGCCGCTGTTGTAGGTCTTCAGTATGGTCATGTCCACAAGATTGAACAGCGACTGAAGCACATTCATTACCATGACCGGCAGACAGATGGTCAAAAGGCCTTTGGTAATGGACCCGGACAGCATATTGACATCTTTTGTTCTCATAGCGATCCTTCTTTCTTCAAGAAATATCTTCTATGCCTTTGGTCATTATAGCACCCCCCCAAAGTCAATATTATAAACACAAGTATTTTCAAGATTTTTGTAACGGGATCAGCATTGCCGACAAAGCGGCTGCATTGCGCATCGACTGCATCCACTCACTCGGGTCGCTCCTCCCGCCACCGGCGGCGCTCCCCTCGTTCCCTGTACGAGTCCATCGTACACCCATAAAAATAACTCCACCCAAAAGGGTGGAGCTTTTAATGGAACGCCGTCCACAGGCTGCCGCCTGCGTCCCTCGTTCCATAGGACTCTTCCGCAGGCTAACCAAGTGTCCGCCGGACACTTGGTTGCGGTCTTCGACCGCCGCCCTGTTCGAGTCCATCGTACATCCATAAAAATAACTCCACCCAAAAGGGTGGAGTTATTTTTATGGTGGACGATATAGGACTCGAACCTATGACCTTCCGCACGTCAAGCGGATGCTCTAGCCAGCTGAGCTAATCGTCCAAGCGCAGGACTCATTATACCCATTAACACACTCTTTGTCAAGGGTTTTTTCCAAAATGTCTCAGAAAGATTTCTTAGCTGTCTGTTCTATCAGACCCGCACCCGGTTCTTTGTGCGGATATAGTAACCGATATAATAGACCGCGGCGGAAGCCAGCAGCATTGCCAGCATCAAAAGCGCCATGTTAACGATCCATCCGCAGGACGCATAAATGTCCTTGAATACTGCCAGAGGGCTTTGCACATAGGGAGAAATGTAAAAGCAGTTGACCTTTCCTGCATAGATCAAATTAAATCCCTGCGCCACTGCGCAGCTTGCCAGATAGACCGCCGCCGCCTTGCGGTAAGAGCTCCGGTCCAGGCATACACGCTTACTGAAATACAGGTAAAGCCCCAGAAAGATCAGCGCCATGTGCCAGATATAGGCGTGGACGGTCAAGGTCACATAAGGGTGGTTAATGCCGCTTGGCTCGATAAACGCCATGATCCCGCCAAACATATTCACGGCAAACATATACTCATACAGCCAGCTATTGATTTTCTCATTCCTACAGAAGGCGCAAAATACGCTTAAGTACATAGGTACTGAACATAGCTGGAACGGAAATGTGCCCCAAAACTTCCACCCATAAGGGTCAACAACCATATGGAACAGGATCTTATAAACCTCGGCAATCAACAAAAAGCCGCCTACGGAAAGCAGAACGATCCGGTTTTGTCTGTCATTTGTCCGCCGTAGAAGCCATGCCCCCAACACTGCGATCCCAAGAAGCGCTGCCGTAAAGAGAATATGAAACCAGCTGTATGACACCGGGCTTTCCATGCTCCAGGCAGTCCAACGCAAAAATACCTCCATAAATTCCCCTTCTTTCTAACTTTATAGGGCGAATATACCACAAAACGACAATTATTTCAACCCAGTATTTCCTGCTGTTCCCTGCCTTGACCTTTGTCTCCGACGGAAGTATAATAGCCTTATCTTAACAGAAAGAAGTGTCCCTGTTGAAGAACAATCAGACCTCGCTGACGGAAGGTCCTATCTGGAAGGCAATGCTGCTTTTTGCTCTCCCTGTTTTTATGGGCAATGTCTTCCAGCAGCTTTATAACGCCTTTGACGCCTGGTGTGTGGGAAACTACATTGGAGATACTGCCCTTGCAGCGGTAAGCTCCTCCGGAAACCTGATCTTTTTTATGGTCAGTTTTTTCAACGGTCTGGCCATGGGCGCCGGTGTCATCATTGCCCGGCAATACGGCGCCAGGCAGTATGAGCCTATGCAAAAGGCGATCCACACCGCCATCGCTTTCGGCTTGGTTACCGGCATATTATTGACAGCATTGGGCATTGTCTTTACGCCCACCATCCTTAAGTGGATGGGAACGCCACCGGAAGTACTGCCCCAATCCATCAGCTACTTCCGCTATTACTTCTGCGGTGCTGTTTTTACAGTGATGTACAACATCTTTGTGGGTATTCTCCATGCCGTAGGCGACAGCCGTCATCCGCTATACTATCTGATCTTCTCCACCGGGGTCAACATTGCTTTGGACATGCTTTTTGTGGCAGCGCTGAAATTGGGTGTGGGCTCTGCCGCTGTCGCGACCACCATCTCCCAGGGTGTCAGCGCCCTTTTGTGCCTTGTGCATCTGATCCGGGTAGATGCCCCCTACCGGGTGAAGCTGAAGCAGGTCCATTTTGACAAAAAGAGTCTTATGGATATCATCCGATTCGGTCTTCCCTCCGGCGTGCAAAACAGCGTTATCGCCTTTGCCAATGTGATCGTCCAAACCAACATCAACAGCTTTGGCAAGTACGCTATGGCAGGCTGTGGCTCTTATTCCAAACTGGAGGGCTTCGCCTTCCTCCCTGTCACCTGCTTCACCCAGGCCCTAGCCACCTTTGTAGGACAGAATCTGGGTGCCCACAAGCACGACCGGGTAAAAAAAGGCGTAGGTTTTGGCATCGCATGCAGCTGCATTATAGCAGAACTTATCGGTGTTCTCTCCTATATTTTTGCACCCCTGCTCATCGGTCTGTTCTGTGATTCGCAGGAAGCCATTGAATTTGGCGTCCAGCATATGAGAACCATTTGTCTTTTCAACTGTCTGCTTGCTTTCAGCCACTGCATCTCTGCTGTTTTGCGAGGTGCGGGAAAGGCATCTGTTCCCATGTTTACCATGCTTGCCTGCTGGTGCGTTCTCCGGGTCAGCTATATTACCTTCGCTGTAAAGCTTGTCAATGAACTGACCACGGTTTCCCGCGCCTATCCCATTACATGGGCAAGCAGCAGCATTATCCTGCTGATCTATTTCCTGAAAGCCGACTGGATCGGCAATTTCGATCGGATCGAAGCCAAACAAAAAAATCTTTCCTAATTCCCATCGGGACAGGCAAATCGCTGAGGTATTGGATATGACCTTTCTTAAAACAGATCGTTTACTCCTGCGTAATGTTGCGCCTAAGGATGCCGATATTATGCATGATTATCGCAACAATGAGCTCTGCGCCAGATATCAACGAGGTCAGACTAAGGACTACCCGGGTATTGTTACCCTCGTAGAGCAACGCAAAAATGACATAATATCTGTGGATGCTCCCTTCCTGGTAGCTGTCGCATTGATCGGCACAGATGAAATGGTTGGGGAAATCGTGGTTATGCCCGAAGATGGCACCATCAGTTTAGGCTATACCTTCTCCTACAAACATCACCGGCAAGGGTACGCATTTGAGGCACTGACTGCACTTGTTAATGTGCTTCACGACAACTACCCGGAGTGGGATTTCATCTGCTTCACCGACCCGGAAAACCATGCAAGTATGGCTCTGTTGAAGAAGTTGGGATATAAGGACATGGGTTATCTCCCATCTAGGGATTCCCAGGTTTTCGGTAAATGGACAACTCCCGTCACTGAACAGGAGATCGCGCAGGCAACACTGCCTTTGTAAAATCCAACCCCGGGATTGACATACCTATCTTCAAATACTATATTATACATATTACAGCTTAAAAGCAGGTGTAAATATGAAAAAACTGTGGGGCTACATAAGTATTGTTTTCTCCGCAATACTGCTGGCATTTGTTTATTATATATTTATTATAAAAAACATTTTGCTCCTGCCGGGCTTAACGGCATCGCCACAATGATCCAGTATAGGACCGGTTTCAGTATCAGCTATATGTCATTGCTGATCAATATTCCTCTGTCAATACTGGCATATTTTCTTGTTCAGAAGGATTTTGCGGTGAAGACCTTGCTGTTCTCTGTGGTCTATTCCGTTTCTTTCCTGATGCTTCAAAAATCCAACCTTACCTTTATTCAATACAACACGCTTGGTCACGATACCATTTACCCTGTGATCCTCAGCGGTGTCATTGGCGGGTTCGTCTACGGCGTGTGTTTCAGAAACAACGCCTGCACAGGCGGTACGGACATTATTTCCCGGTATATCAGCAAAATCCGCCCCCGGGCAAATTTCTTTACTGTCACGTTTATATTAAACGGAATCGTTGCGGTCTCCTCTATCTTTGTGTACTCTCAAGGGGATATGAACTATAAGCCTGCGGCGCTGTGCATCATCTACTGTTTCCTGTCCACCTTCGTAGGAAATCTGATGCTGAAGAACACCAAAACAGCATACAAATTTACAGTCATTACCGCTCACAAAGAAAAACTGATCGACGAGATCGTCCACAAGCTTCACCACGGTTGTACAGAACTGGACGCCATCGGTACATACACAGGTTCTCCCAAATCCGTTCTGATCTGCGTTATCAACAAGCACCAACTGAATGATTTCCAGAAGATACTCTCCCAATACAGCGATACATTCTCTTATTTTGAGGTTGTGAACGAGACCTACGGAAACTTTAAAAATGTCAAGGTAGCCAAATAATGAAAGGCGGTAGTGAAAAATCACTACCGCCTGATTTTATATTAGTCACCGAATTTGATGTTGATTCCGCCGCCGGAATTATCGCTGCCACTATTGATCCTAATGTAAGGTGTAAGTCGCTCGGCAAGACCGATCACCGGCATGGACTGGATATATACCTTACCCGGTCCGGTAATGCGGGTATGAAACAGTCCCTCACCACCCAAGAAAACATTCTTCGCACCATTGACCATTTGCACATCCATAGTACAACTCTCGCTCATGGCCGCAAGATATCCGGTATCTACAACAATACTCTCGCCTATGGCAAGGTCATATTCCTTGCAGTGTCCGTCGATCTCCAGGAATACCATGCCGTTTCCTGTGATCTTCTGCATGATAAAGCCTTCGCCGCCAAAAAAGCCTTTACTCAGCTTCTTTTGGAAATATACCGACAGCTCCAGTCCCTTTTCCATTGCCAGAAATCCCCGTTTCTGTACAATAATGCCGTTTCCGGGAGTTACCTGATAAGGTATAATGCTGCCGGGTATGGTAGAAGCGAATGCGATCATACCCGTACCGCCCTGAGCTGTGTACTCGTTCATAAATAGGGTTTCGCCAGAGAACATTCTGCCCAACATTTTCTTCAGTCCGCCGCCGGTATTCGTGTCCATTTTCATGTTAGGTGACATCCAGCTCATGGCACCGCTCTCGGTGCAAAGTGTCTGTCCCGCCTCGGGATAGCAGATAACAACAGGAAGATTTCCGCCTTCGATTTCATATTTGATCATATCCGTCGCTTCCTTTCTATGTACATGATATGCAGAACAATCTACGTATAACATATCAAAAACACACTGCAAATTCAAGCAAAAAGCACACCCTCGGTGCGTCTTTTGTGGTTATTTATGCTTTTCGGTCTTAAAAAGCGCGATGACAGTAGTTATGATCACCACCATATCAGATGCCGCACCTACAAAGTTATACAGCATAATATTAAACACAACAAAAGCCGCCACACTCAACAAAAAGGACACCTTGACTGTCCGTTCATTACACTTAAGATAAAATATCGCCAAGGTGTACTGCAGATTGCCCACCACCGGCAGCAAGCCGAGCAACCCCCGGTTGTTAAAAGCAACACCTAACACTACACCAAGAATAACCAAAGTCCACTCCACAGATTTGCTTTTGACGTTCCGTATAGCGGCAGTATTCCTCAAAATGCTGACCACGTTCTGTACCGCGGCGCTGTAACCGCGCAATACGATCGCGCTGGCGCAGTAGACCAGCTGACTGATATTCTGCGCCCTGAGCATACTTTTTGTGGTCTTCCGGGTGGCACTGAACGCATTGACCCCCATTGCCAAAAGCGTACACAGATTTCCTATAATAACAGGAACCGTAACCATACCTATTCTTCATTCCTTTAACAAGTTTATATCATTATAAACCATTTCCCCAATAGATGCAAACAGATTAAAAAACTTGTCAATACCTCATATTTACAAAATTTCGGAAAGGTGATATGATTGCAAAAGTTGGAGTTGATGTTTTATGAAATATAACACGATAAAGGGCTACTTTTTTGCAATTATCAGCGCTGTTATATTCGGCTGTATGCCTCTGATGGCAAAGCACATTTATGCCGACGGCGTAAATTCCATTTCCCTTGTCTTTTTGCGTAACCTTTTTTCCCTTTTACCGCTGGCTATTCTGGCCTGCAAAGAACAAGGCACGCTAAAGATCCCTATAAAGCTAATGCCGTCAGTGAGCCTGATTGCTATTTTGGGTTGCTGTGCGACGCCTATTTTGCTGTTTAGTTCCTACAATTACATGGCGTCTGGAACAGCCACCATTTTCCACTTTATCTACCCTGCTGTAGTAGTGGTTTCCGAAATCATTCTTCTGAAAAGCAAGCCTCAGTTGGGCAACATCATAAGCGTTATTCTATGTGTTGCCGGTATCTGCTGTTTCTACTCCCCAGGGCAGCCCCTCAGCCTTACCGGCAGTTCCCTGGCGCTGTTGTCCGGTTTTACCTTCGCCGCCTATGTTATCCTGCTTGCACGCTTTAAGAAAAACGGTATTTCAGGTTTTTTGCTCTGCTTTTATGTAGTAGCCATCAGCACTGCAGTTTCCTTCCTCATCTGCATCCTCACAAATTCCCTTACGCTCCCCAAATCTTTGCTTGGCTGGGGTCTATGCATTCTGTTTTCTCTGCTGGTCTCCACCGGCGCTGTGGCGTTGTTCCAAAAGAGCGCATTTTTAATTGGCAGCGAGCGCACCTCCATCCTCAGCACCTTAGAGCCTATCACCGGCGTTGTCGTTGGCGTTATTGCCTTCCGCGAACCACTGAATCCTAACACCATTTTCGGCTCTGCCCTGGTGATCGCCGCTAGTTTACTCATTGCTGTTGTCGATGTCCACAATCGCAATAAAACAGAGGTGACGGATAAATGAAAAAGCTTTATGAGAAAAACCCGGTTTCCTTTGCCTTGGTATGGATCGGCCTGTATGTAATCATAATGAATATCGCAATGCAGTTCTGCGGCGGCTTTGATGACCTTGCAGAAAAAACAGTCACCCAGCTGTTGATCCCGGTCATCTGCATCATTTTACTTGCACTGGCTGCTACCCTGTGGGTCAGTAAAAACGGTTTGACAAAGGAATTTGGCCTGTGCCGGTTCCGTGGCAGTGCTCGGTCCTTCCTGTGGTTCCTGCCTCTGGCGATCATGTCCTGCATCAACTTAAAAAACGGCCTGTCTGTTTCCGCCCCCCTGCCGGTTATGATTCTCATGGCAGTCAATCTGGCTGTGGGTGGCTATGTAGAGGAGCTTATATTCCGTGGTTTCTTGTTCCGGGGAATGGCCAAAGAAAATCTGCGCAGCGCAATCATCGTTTCCGCCGTGACATTTGGCGCAGGGCACATTGTAAACCTGCTTAACACCACAGATCATTTCGGTGTGATTCTGCAGGTTGCCTATGCCATTGTGATCGGTTTTCTGTATACAGTTATTGTATACAAAGGCGAAAGCCTATGGCCCTGTATTGCAAGCCACATGTTTGTAAACGGCAGCAGTGTATTTGCATCTGAGGAAGGTCTTTTTTCCGATCTGATCACTACGGTATTCAGACAAACTGCCATAGATCTGCCTCAAATCCTCAGCGCCGGGCTCATCATCCTGATTTCCGGCAGCTACGCACTTTGGCTTTGGAAAAAAGCATAAAAAAGTTTTCTTTTGAATAAAGCGCAGAAAGGCTTGACCAATCGGTCAAGCCTTTTTATTTTCGGGTCGATATGCCTCAATCGACCCCTACAAATATTTGCGCTACACTGCGTAGGGGCGGATGCCCTAATCCGCCCGTTAAAACAGGGTCGTTATCCAATAAATCAAGCCATAAACCACACTTGTCGACACTCCGTACACGATCACCGGCCCGGCGATTGTGAACATCTTCGCGCCGACGCCCAGGATGAAGCCCTCGGTTTTGAATTCCACCGCCGGGGAAGCAATGGCGTTGGCGAATCCGGTAATAGGGACAAGGGTTCCCGCGCCGGCGTGTTTGGCAATGTTATCGTACAAACTCAAGCCTGTGAGCAAAGCGGAAAGGACGACCAAAGACATCGATGCGGCGGTACTTGCGTTGGTCTCGTCCAGTCCCAGATAGCTATACAAATTCATGAACAACTGACCGATGACGCAGATCAGTCCGCCGATCCAGAAAGCATTGATACAGTCCTTTTTGATAGGCGATTTCGGCGCCATATCCTCCACCAGTTTTCCATATTCTCGTTCTGTCATAAAAATCCCTCCGGGTCTAATTTGCCCGGAGGGATATCTTTTATACAACAGATTGCCGCGTCGCTGACGCTCCTCGCAATGACTCAGAGAATTGTTCGTTACCGTGCTATCAAAAGGATACCCTTCGACCTTCTCGCAGGTTGGTAGCGAATTTGCCTGTCGGTGCATACCGACTTAGCGCAGCCAGATCACATTAGCATCGGTCATGAAATTGCCAAGGCTGTAACACACCAGCACGTCCTCAAATTCCTCGGTTGCAAGCAGTTCGGAAACAGGCTTTTTATAATAGCGCAGGTCGATCATTACTACCGTTTCGTAGGAATTGGCAAGGAATGTGCCAAGGCAGTTAGCGTAGGAATCCCGGATCACCAGGAGCTTTCCTTTCCCTTCGGGGTTCTCGATACGGACAGTAGAATGGTTTCCGTCAAGGTAGACGGTATACTTATCCAGCTCCTCCAACCGCTCCGGATAGAACAGTCCATCATGGACAGCATCGCTTTCTCCGTTAGTAACAGCGAACTTGGTGTCTGTTTTCCAAAGCTCCACATTCTCACCAGGGGTCAGCCACAGTCCGCTGCGGGAGTAATTGGAGCCGTAGAAGCCGCCATAGCTTTCCTTAAGGAAAGCGTCCTCTCCCAAGGCAGTCCTGTCCACCATCTGCATATAGGCACTATATGCGGTATATGCGCCAAAGCTGGTCCAGTGGTGGTCAGTACGATAGTAAAGCGCCTGTCTGTTTTCAGCATTTGCAAAGACGCCGACAAGATCCCGGCAGGTTACATTCTCCCCTGCCATGGCATAGATATCACTGATAATCTGATCGTCGGCATAGGGGTCTTTCAGACCTTGCACGGTATCCTGCAGAATGAATCCCGCAGAAGGTACAAGCATCAGATCCACCGGTCTGCCGATGGCTTCGGCAAAGGCATTGATGGCTTTCATATTCTTTTCCGCCGCAGACGGATTCCAGACAACAGGGGCTTCCACCAGCCGGTCGCCCTCGGCTGTATAAACATCCTTGGTGACCTGCCGTCCGCTAAACAGATCGTAATAAGAAGCAAGACCCACAAAGAAATCTCTGCCGGGGATATGGTCGGCAAGGTAGGTTTCCACATCCTGCCCAAATTCACCGGAGAGGAGAGTCTCCCAGGTCAGCTGCGGGGATTCTGCCAGATAGCGCTTTTCCTTTTCCGAAAAGTTCTGTCCCGGCAGCAGCAAATACATGCCCAGCATGCCAAAAACAAAGGCAAAGAAGATCACACAGATCAGAATATCGCTTTTTTTCGTCTTCATGTGATCCCTCCTTTAGAACCGGAAATAGATGAACGGATTATAGCTCTGGCTTGCCAGTGCCGCAACGCACAGCACAAGCAAAACCGCCACCGCAGCAATAACTGCGTAGTCCGTCCAACTCTTTTCCCGAAGCTTTTTGTAGCAGTTTGCCCCAAGAGGTGTCGCCGCAACCGCCGCAACCAATAGCAAGGGCAGATAGCCAAGGATCAAATTGTAGCCGGTAATACCTGTCGCCGTGTAGCGAAAGGCTTTTGCAAAGAAAGCCCCCAGCTGGGTCATGTCCTCAAAATAGAACAGCGCCCAGCCAAGCAGGAAGATCACAACGGTATAAACATGTCCCACAAATGCAGGCAGCTTTTTCAAAAGCTTCAGCAGGACAGTCTTCTCCAGAATCAGCAGCAAACCGTAATACAGTCCCCAAAGCAGGAAATTCCAGCTTGCGCCGTGCCAGAAACCGGTAAGACCCCAAACGATCAATAGATTCAGGATCTGACGGGAAAGACCTTTGCGGTTGCCACCCAGTGGGATATACACGTACTCCCGGAACCAGGTAGACAGGGAAATATGCCACCGCCGCCAGAAGTCTGTAACGCTTTTTGCAATATAGGGATAATTGAAGTTCTCCAGGAACTCGAAGCCCAGCATCCTGCCAAGGCCGATCGCCATATCGGAATAACCGGAAAAGTCAAAGTACAGCTGCAGCGAATAGGCGGCAATACCGACCCAAGCTGCCAGCGTTCCCGGCTGTGTTTGCAGCTGCTCCCACAGAAGACCCATCTGGTTGGCAAGCAGCACCTTTTTAGCAAGGCCAGTAACAAATCGGCGGATACCGGATGCAAACTGGGTCACATTTTCCCGCCGTTCATTCAGCTGCAGCGCCACATCCGCATAGCGGACGATCGGTCCGGCGATCAACTGAGGGAATAAAGACACATATGTGCCGAAGGTAATAGGGTTCTTCTGCACAGGCGCGTCATCCCGATACACATCGATGATATAGCTCATGGACTGGAAAACATAAAAGGATATTCCGATTGGTAATGTGATCTGCGGCACTTTCACCGATTCCATAAAGGGTAAGATGCTCTGCAGATTCGTCAGCAAGAAGGTGGCATACTTAAAATAGCCGAGTATCAGAAGGTTTGCCGCCACGCCGAAGGCCAAGACCCATTTGGCATTTTTACCATTGGATTTCAGCTGCCAGACCCACCCGCCAAACAGATAGTTGAGCAGAATGGTTGCTGCCATTAACAGCACATACACCGGCTCACCCCAGCCGTAGAATACAAGGCTGACGATAAACAGCGTCAGATTCCGCAGTTTTCTGGGCGACAGATAGTACAGCACCAGAACGATGGGAATATAGAAATATAAAAATACATTGCTGGAAAACAGCACCGCTGTCACCTCCTTATCACGCAGGAAACAGGGCGGAGTCAGCTCCACCCTGTTCCATTTTTAATTCATCTTTTCAAACGTTGTGCCGGTGATCGTCTCCAGCGCGGTAGCAAGCGACTGCACTTCGGGAGAGACCAGCAAGACCACATGATTTCCGTTTTGCAGAAGCTGCGCTTTTTCCACAACCGCGTACTGCTCCGGAGAATAGGTAATGCTCTCTTCGCCCTTCTTTTTAAGCCGGGCTTTGGCAAGGTCAACGATCCGCTGCGCCGCAGCTTCGTCTGCAGCTTCAATCACCCAGATCTCATCTGTTTTCAGACTGTCTGCGCAAATTGCCACAACAGCGTTCTTTCTGTCTTTTTCCTCTATGCCGCAGAAATCCAGAATCATGGATTCATTTACTGTGAGCATTTCGGGAAGTACGACCTTTTCCCCCAACTGAGTGTAGATATCTGCCACGGCCATTTCAACCGGCTTTACTGTGTCCTTAGGCCTCTCTTCCCCGCCGCAGGCTGCAAGACCAAGCATCAGCAACAGGGCAAGACTTAATGCCAAAAATCTTTTCATATTACGCTCCTTGTCCGCTTACATAGTTTTTCAAGACATTTACCCACTGCTTACAGGCCGCCTCTGTAAAGTGCACACCCAATCTATCGGGATCAGAGCAATATTCCTTTTTCAAACCGTTATTGGAATCCTTCATATAGCTGGCAACATCAACATATGCGCACCCATTTTCTGCGGCAAATCCCTTCAGTGCTGTATTATACTGATCCATCCGGTTATTATTCAAACCGCCTTTTTGAGCGTTGTGGTAGATTGGTGTGCCGGACTGGATATAGATCTCAATGTCCGGATTTTTCTCGCGGATCCGGCCAATCATGGTCTTCCAGTTGTCCATAGCTATACCGATGCTCCGCTCTCCAAATAAGGCGATATCATTCATACCCAGCAGAATAAACACCTTCTTTGCGCCGCAAGCTGACAGCGCATCCTCCGGAGACATGTCCTGTCCCTGGTAGCTAAGGTGCAACTGACCGGTTACTGCATTATTAACAGAGTAACTGCCTACGCACAGGAAGGTGGCATTGCCCAAAGCGCCGTTGGTCATATTGTAATTGCGCAAGGCAAGGGTCACGGAGTCGCCGATAAAAGCAGCATCGTTAAAAAATGCGGTGACGCCATCGGTGCTGCCCCAAGTATAGTTATCCTTGTAGCTGACACCGCAAGTCTTGCAGGTGTACAGCGTATATCCCGGTGTTCCCGTTCCCGGAGCAATGACCTGTGAGGTATAGCTATGTGCCACGGGATCTGTTTTATTGCCGATATAGCTGTCACCACAGGAACAGGTATATTCCACATAACCACCCTTCGTACAAGTGGCTTCATGGGAAACACTGCTGTAAATATGGGTATGCTCAGTAGGCTCAGTGCTGGGCTCAGTACTAGGTTCGGTGCTGGGCTCGGTGCTAGGTTCAGTGCTAGGCTCAGTACTAGGCTCAGTACTAGGCTCAGTACTGGGTGCGGTACTGGGTTCGGTGGTAACATTATCATGATCGGATTGGTTCTGCCCGCAGCCAACAAAGCCGCAGAGAATCGTCAAGGCGATCAACAGGCACAAGATCCGTTTGATCATTTTTTTCATCCGGTTGTCCTCCTATGGATATTAATAGGACTATTATAGATTTATTTTCGACACTTTTCAACAGTTTTCTTAATAAAAATGCAGCTGACACAAAAACGTGTCAGCTGCCTTCGTTTTTGTATTCTATTTTTCCCGGAAACAGACTTTTCATCCTTTTAGACTGCGCCTTTTCCGGTAAGCACGACCCAGATAGTCATAAAAATGATCTTCAGGTCTGTCAGCATGCTCCGCTCCCGGATATAACGCAGATCCTGCTCCACCCACTCGTCAAAATCGTGATTATCGCTGCGCCCCATGCACTCGTGGTAACAGGCAAGACCGGTTTTCACATCCAGCCGATGAAGCTGGTACTCGTTGTACTGCTCCACCTCTCTGGGTAGCGGAGGCCGGGGTCCGATGATGGTCATATCGCCCTTAATAATGTTGATCAGCTGGGGCAATTCGTCGATACTGGTTTTGCGAATAAAGTGACCCACCTTGGTGATTCTGGGATCATCGGCGATCTTAAACGCAGGGCCCTCCATCTCATTGCGATCCAGCAGAGCATCCAGTTTTTTCTCTGCATCGGGACACATGGAACGGAATTTATACATGGTAAATTCCTTGCCGCCCTTGGTCAGTCTGGTAGAGCCGTAAATTATGTTTCCGCCGTCCTCCAGTTTGATCGCAATGGCAACCGCCAAAAACACCGGACTGAGAAGAAGCAACGCAAATGTTGCCATCACCAGATCAAAGATCCGCTTGCACACTTCATAGACAGGCTTAGGCGCAGGTGCAATATATTCTTTTTTCTCTGCCTCTATATTCTCCAGTACCGCACTGCATTGTTCTTTTACAGACTGCATACCGTTACGCTCCTATTATTGATATCATCTATTTTCATGGTTTCGGACAAGCCGAAGAAAAAGGCAATTATCGGAAACAATAACTGCCCTGAATTGATTATACCTTGTATTTGACGATTTTGCAAGCATTTTAGAATAACTTGTCGACAGATTCACAGTTTGTTAAATATAAAGCAAACGCAGATGCTTTTTAACATCTGCGTTTTGGCGTTATCACTGTATTGCTTCCAGCGCATCCCGGGCAGCATCCTGCTCTGCCTTCTTCTTGCTGCCACCGGAACCTTTTCCGATCACTTGTCCGTTCAAATATACCTCTACAGAAAACTGTTTATCGTGATCCGGTCCGATTTCGCCTACCAGAGCATAGCTCAACACTTGATTCTTCTTCTGCTGGACCAGTTCTTGCAGCGCGGTTTTATAATCCGCATTATGGAGCTTGGTCACCGGGACATCGCAAAGGATAAATTTGCGGATAAAATCCTGCGCCGCGACCATACCCCCGTCAAGGAACACTGCCGCTATCACAGACTCTACTGCGTCTGCCAAAATGGAGGCTCTGGTTCTGCCGCCGAACCGATCTTCACCGTGACCCAGCAGCAGATGCTCTCCTAATCCGATCCGGTTTGCAACTGCCGCCAGACTTGTCTCGCACACCATATCCGCCCGCATGCGGGTCAATTCTCCTTCCGGACGGTCCGGAAAGTTTTTGTACAGATACTCCGCCACAGCCATTCCCAGGATAGAATCTCCCAAAAACTCCAGCCGCTCATTGCTTTTCAAGCTATCATGCCAGCGTTCATTGGCATAAGAGGAGTGGGCCAGCGCGTTTTGCAGAAGCGTAATATTTTGGAAACGGTAGCCAATGGCTTCTTCCAGCTTACTGATCATTTTCGTTCTCCTTTGCCTCCGCAAGCTGCTTCAGTCCCTGCTCCAGTTCCTCGGAAATATCGCTATTAGCCGCATCTATTGCCTGACGGACCGCATTGCGGAACGCCAGTGCGTCCGAAGATCCGTGGGCCTTAATAACCGGCTTCTTGATCCCAAGGAATTGGGTTCCGCCGATCTCCCGGTAATCCAGCATCTTCATCACTTCGTCGATGCCGGGTTTGCAGAACAGCGCGCCGATCATGGACAGAGCGTTTCTCTTAAATATCCTGCGTTTCATCAGGCTGCCCATGAACATGGCAGTTCCCTCGATAGACTTTAAAAGCACATTGCCGGAAAAGCCGTCGCAGACCACAACGTCTACCGCGCCCAGAGGCACATCTCTGGCTTCCACGTTGCCCACAAAGTTAATAAGGCCCTGTTCCGCCGCATTCTGCAGCAGTCCGTAAGCTTCCTTTTGCAGGGGTGTACCCTTGGAATCCTCTGTGCCGATATTCAAAAGGCCTACCTTGGGATCGTCCACACCTAAGTACTTTTTTGCATACAGCGAGCCCACCAGACCGAACTGGAGCAAAAACTCCGGTGTGCACACTGCGTTCGCGCCGCACTCCAGGATCACGGTCTTGCCACCTGCCTTATTGGGCATAGCAGGACCCATTGCTGCCCGGCGGATACCCTTTACCCGCTTGACGATCAGCGTTGCGCCGGTAAGCAGGGCGCCGGTGCTTCCGGCAGAAATAAAGGCATCGCCCTGTCCCTCAGAGAGCATTTTCAGACCGACCACCATAGAGGAATTTTTCCGCTTATGAATGATAGAGCCGGGATCGTCGTGCATATCCACCACATCCTCGGCATTGGCGATCTCCACGCCTGCGGGCAGATCTTTGATATCGTGGCTGCGAAGGACCTCCAGGATCTCTTCTCCCCGACCTACCAGGGTGATCTGCGCACTGTAATCCTTAGCTGCTTGTACCGCACCTAACACAGGTGCTTCCGGGGCGTTGTCGCCACCCATAGCATCCAGAATGATCTTCATAGGCCCACCTCTTTCTTTCATATCCCCTGCCTGATCAGCCCATCGATGATTTCTAAGGACCGGTTCGCGATGGCAAGGTTCTTTTCTGCCTTTTTACGAATCCGCTGCTCCAGCGGAGAGATAATGCTGAAATTGATATTCATCGGCTGGAAGTTTTCGATCCGCTCATCGCTGATATATAATCCCAGTGCGCCGATGGCTGTTTCCTTGGGAAACTCCGGAAGAGGTCTTCCCTGGACCTTTGCCGCCATAGCAACCGCCGCCAAATATCCGGAAGCTGCGCTCTCTACATAACCTTCCACACCGGTCATCTGCCCGGCAAAGGCAACCAAAGGATTCCGGCGGTCTGCGTAGAACCTGTCCAACAGCTTAGGCGACTGGAGGAAGGTATTCTGGTGCATAACGCCGTAACGGACAAACTCCGCGTTGGCAAGGGCGGGGATCATAGAGAACACACGCTTTTGCTCGCCGAATTTTAAATGCGTCTGGAAACCCACCAGATTAAAAACACTTTTTGCCGCATTGTCCTGCCGCAGCTGGACCACCGCATAGGGCTCTTTTCCGGTAGCGGGATCCGTAAGTCCCACAGGCTTTAATGGACCAAACCGCAGAGTATCCGCACCCCGGCGGGCCATTACTTCAACAGGCATACAGCCTTCAAAGACTTTTTTATCTTCAAAGCCGTGGACCTCTGCCTCCTCCGCATGGATCAGCTCCCGGAGGAATGCTTCATATTCATCCTTGTTCATGGCACAGTTGATATAATCCGGTGTTCCCCGGTCATATCGGGATTGCCACCACGCCTTCTCCATATCAATAGATTCAGCTGTAACCAACGGGGCAGCTGCATCAAAGAACCGAAGATAATCCGCTCCGAAATATTCGCCGATGGCCTTGGACAGAGCATCCGAGGTCAACGGTCCGGTGGCAATAATCACAGGTCCTTCCGGCACTTCTGTAACCTCTTGAGAAATCACTTCAATATTGGAATGGCTGCGGATCTTCTGTGTGACAAGGTCAGAGAAGCCCTGTCTGTCTACCGCCAAAGCGCCGCCTGCCTCTACCCGGGTAGCCTCTGCGCAGGAAAGGATCAGGCTGTCCAGCCGCCGCAGTTCCTCTTTCAGAAGACCTACCGCATTTTCCAGCCGATCGCCCCGAAGGGAATTGGAGCATACCAGTTCCGCAAAAGTATCGCTGTGATGCGCCGGGGATTTTTTCTCCGGCTTCATCTCGATCAACTCAACCTGTATTCCCCGCTGGGCAAGCTGCCATGCAGCCTCAGAGCCGGCAAGACCGGCGCCGATGACCTTGACCTTTGTCATTTCTTTTTGCCCCCTGTCTTTTTACGGGCAGCAGTCTTCTTTTCCTTCTCGCCTTCTGCGCCGTCAGCAGCAGGCTTCTTGTAATAGCCCCGCTTGTCCTCCGGCAAGAAGTTTTCGCAATTTTCATTGATGCAGAAAGGCTTCATCCGACCCTTGCCGGACTTTTTAAACATAGTCTGTCCGCACTTGGGACAATCCTCTGCTGTAGGCACATCCCAGCTCATGAAGCCACAGTCTGCGCCCCGCTCACAGGCATAATATGCGTAGCCCCGCTTGGATTTCCGTTTTAGGATGGTACTGCCGCACTTAGGACATCGTCCGGGCATTTTCTCCACGATCGGCTTGGTGTTGGTACACTCCGGGAAGCCGGGACATGCCAGAAATTTACCGAAGCGGCCGATCTTGACCACCATATTCCGTCCACAAACCTCGCAGATTTCCTCTGTAACCTCATCGGGCACTTTCAGCCGTACGCCCTCCAAGGCAGTCTCTGCCTCCAGCATTTCCCGATGGAAGCCCTGATAGAAAGCTCCCAGAACTTCCTTCCAGTTCCGCTTGCCCGCTTCCACATCGTCAAGCTCCTGCTCCATTTTTGCAGTGAACTCCACATCAATAATATCGTTGAAGCGGTCCAGCATCAACCCTGTGACTACCTCACCTAAAGCAGAAGGGATCAGCCGCTTATCCTGCTTGTTTACATATTCCCGGTCCTGAATGGTGGAAACAATGCTTGCATAGGTAGAAGGTCTGCCTACACCCTTTTCCTCCATTGCCTTTACAAGAGTTGCCTCTGTATATCTGGCTGGAGGCTGGGTAAAGTGCTGCTGCTTCTCCAGCTTGGAAGCAACCGCCTTGTCTCCCTCCTGCAGATCCGGAAGCGGAGAGCCGACTGCCTCCTCATCCTCGTCCGTTCCCTCCTCATACACCGCGATAAAGCCCGCAAATTTCATGCTCTGATGGCTGGAGCGGAACAGATGGTCGGCGCACTGGGTATCGATAGACACAGTATCATACACCGCACTAGCCATCTGGGATGCCAGGAAACGGCTCCAGATCAGCTTGTACAGCTTATACTGCTCTTTGGTCAGGCTCGTCTGGGTGCGTTCCGGATCCAGCTCCACATGGGTGGGGCGGATGGCCTCATGGGCATCCTGAGCGCCGGATTTTGTTTTGAAAGTATGGAACTTTCCGTAGTAATATTTATCGCCATAGCGAGCCCTAATAAAGCTGGCAGCTGCTGCCATCGCCTCATCACTTAAACGAAGGGAGTCGGTACGCATATAGGTGATCAGACCCAGTGTTCCCTCTCCCTCCACGTCAACGCCCTCATAAAGCTGCTGAGCAATGGCCATGGTACGCTTGGGGGTCATATTCAGTTTCCGGGATGCCTCCTGCTGCAGAGTGGAAGTGGTAAAGGGAGGCGCAGCCGTCCGCTTCTTCTCTGCCCGGCGGACGCTGGTAACGGTAAATTCTTTCCCGGTAATATCCCGGATCACTGCTTCTACCTGTTCCTCGTTTTCCAGCTCCCGCTTCTTTCCGTTTTTACCGTGGTAATGAGCGACAAAAGAGCCTGCCTTTCCCACCCGGTTCAAGGTCACATCCAAGGACCAGTACTCCCGAGGGACAAAAGCCCGAATTTCGTTTTCCCGGTCCACCACCAGCCGGGTAGCCACAGACTGCACCCGTCCGGCAGACAGACCTCTGCGGACCTTTTTCCACAACAGCGGAGAAAGCTGATAGCCCACGATTCGGTCCAGCACACGGCGGGCCTGCTGGGCATCTACCAGTGCGTAATCAATGGCTCTGGGATTATTAATCGATTCTCTGACCACCTGCTGGGTGATCTCATTAAAGGTGACCCGATGGGCTTTGTCATTGGAAAGCTCCAAAAGCTCCTTCAAATGCCAGGAGATAGCTTCGCCCTCCCGGTCCGGGTCAGTTGCAAGATATACATTATCTGCCTTCTTCGCAGCCTTACGCAGTTCCTCGATAATCTCTGTCTTTGTTTCCAAAGGTAAATATTCCGGCTCGAAATTCCGGTCAATGTCTACGCCCATGGTACTCTTGGGCAGATCCCGCAAGTGTCCCATGCTTGCCTTGACCACATATTCCGGTCCTAGATATTTTCCTATGGTCTTCGCCTTGGAAGGCGACTCCACAATAACGAGATTTGACGGTTTAGTCATAGTTTCCTCCGCTAATCTGGTAATTTCCTTTTTAGGGATACCCGCTTTCCCGGGTGGTTGATCACCACGCCCTTCAGCGCAAGCATGGTCAAAACGCTCAGGACTTTGCTTGCCGGCAGTTCCAATTCCGCGATCACATCGTCCACGGATCTTGGCTGCAGCCCCAGTTTCCCAAGGATCTGACGCTCCTCCCCGGTGAGTTCCGGGATAGGCTCATTTATGCCACTATAATGGCTCTGGGAACCATTGTCAATGTCTTTTTTGTCAGTTGCTCTACCGGATCTTCCGGGAACAGCGGTATTTTGCGCCACTTTAAGGGGCGGCTCTGCCTCCCGGATCTGCTCCGCTTCCTCTATTAGTGACATGACTGGCTGACACTTTTGTACTTTTCCCGGATATAGGGCTTCGTACTCTCTTACGATATCCCAACCGGAAAAGGCTGCCGCTGCTCCGTCCTGTAACAGCGCATTGCTGCCCTGGCATGCAGGCACGTCAATATTGCCGGGAATCACAAACACATCTCTGCCCTGTTCCAGCGCTTCCCGACTTGTGATCAGCGCGCCGCTTCTCATGGGTGCCTCCACTACCAGAATGCCGTTGGCCAGTCCACTGATAATGCGATTACGCAACGGGAAATGCCAGCCAAGGGGTGGCGTTCCCGGGGGATATTCCGACAAAAGGCATCCGTTCTCCGCTGTTTTTGTAAACAGCCGGCTGTTCTTTACCGGGTACACCACATCCACACCGCACCCCAGAACGCCAACCGTAGGTTTGCCTGCCTCCATGGCGCCCTGCATGGCCATGGAATCGATACCGGATGCGCCACCGGAAATCACCAGCGCGCCGCAGGCTGCGATCTGTCTTGCGATGTGCCTTGCGGTATTCATACCATAGGCCGTCGCCTTGCGCGTACCCACAACAGAGATCACCGGTACTTCCTCAAAATCAGGAAGCTGACCCCGGTAGTACAGCACCACAGGGGGATCTTCAATATTTTTCAGCCGGCTGGGATAGTTTTTATCCCCGATCGCCAAAATGCCGATATTCTTTCTTTGGCAATCTTCCATGATCTTCCGGCTCTCCTGAATATCTTTATTCTCCAGAGCCTGTATTGCCTCCGGTGTTATGCCCTCCAGATACTTTAGTACGCTCTTTGGGGCGTGATATAATTCCTCCGGATCAGAAAAACGGGCCAACAGTATCTGCCGCATCCGGGCATTGAGTCCCGGCAGCATGGCAAACCATATCCAGTATAGCCGCATTTTTCTCACCCGTTTCTTTCTATCTTTTCATCTGCCACATAACGATGGCAGCGGCGATGGCTGCATTCAAGGATTCACAGTGCTGATTCATGGGTATGATCAGCTCTGTATCGGCGCTGTCCAGGATCTCCCGCCGGACCCCCTGTCCCTCACTGCCGATAACCACCGCCATATTTTCCAGATCTGCGCTGCGCAGATCCTCTGCCCGATCCGTCAGCGCTGTTACCGCCACAGGGATCTTTTCCCGTTCAAAGGCGACCTTTGTCTCCTGCCAGGTGGTTTGTACCACCGGATTACGGAACACCGCCCCCATACTGGCGCGGACGACCTTATGGCTGTAGGGATCCGCGCAGCCTTCTAAAAGCGCCACCGGGATCTCCAACGCATCTGCAGTACGCAGGATCGTCCCTAAATTACCGGGATCCTGGATCCCGTCCAAAAGGATCATCCCTTGCCGAGGCGTAAACTCTTTTTTCTCCGGCAGACGGCACAAAAAGAGCGCTCCCTGGGGCGACTGCATAGGCGAAAGGGACTCCATTACATCCTCCGGAACATATACAAGACGCACGCCCTCCGGGACTTCCGCCTGCACGCCGTCAGACAGGATCACCGTTTCCAGTCCGGGCCACCAGCGGATCGCCTCGGCAAGCAGCTTTGTTCCGTCGGCGACAAACAAGCCGGCGCTTTCCCGTTCCTTTCTGGAACTGAGCAATTTACGCGCCTGCTGTAAAAGCGGATTTTTCCGCGATGTGATCCGCTCCATCACAGCTTCTGTACGGCGTTGAGGGCGTCAGCATCTCCGAGCACCACCAGAACATCCCCTGCAAGGATCCTGAACTGGGCTGCCGGAGAAACGGTGATCTCACCGCTGCGTTTTATGGCAATGATATTCACGCCCAACTTTGCCCGGACATTCAGCTCGATCAGGCTCTTGTCCACCCAAGGGGTGGGAGCGGATACTTCAATAATACCGTAATCCTCAGAGAGCTCAATGTAGTCCAATACATTGGCAGAGGAAAGGCTCTTTGCCAGACGGGCTGCCTGTTCCTTTTCCGGAATGACCACCCGGTCTGCTCCAAGTTTCTTCAGGACCTCCCGATGGGTTTCATCGTGTGCCTTTGCCACAACACAGGGAACTCCCAGTTCCTTTACATTCATAGTAGCAAGTACAGAGTCCGCCAGGCTATCGCCAATGGCTACAATTGCACAGTCAAAATCCTTCGTACCCAACGCCTTCAGCACGCCCTTGTCACGGCCATCTGCCACAACAGCGTGGGTGACATCTCCGGAGATGTTTTGAACCAAGTCCTGATTTGTATCCACAGCAAGCACTTCGTTGCCCAGCGCGCACAGCCGACGGGCAACCTCAGCGCCAAAACGGCCGAGACCGATCACAACATAGGATTTCATAGACATTCACCTAACCTATCATCAGATTTGTATTGGCATACCGAAACCGCTCCGTTGCCTTGTCCCCCATCAGGAAGCCCAGGCTGATGGTCAGCACCCCAACCCTTCCAAAGTACATAAATACGATCATGAGTATCCGGGCAGGGACACTCAGGCTGGCTGTTACCCCCGCTGTGAGACCAACGGTAGCCAACGCGGAAACAGACTCAAACAGGCTGTCCGTAAAGCTCACCGGCGATGTGGCGCAAATTACGATCGCGCCTGCAAAGCTCAGTCCCACCATAATCGCAGCAATGGTCATTGCATCCATAACCTTTTCCTGAGGGATCTGTCTGCGAAAAACATTTACAGTGCTTCTGCCTCTTGCCCGATTCCAGATGAATAGCATTAACGTCACAAAAGTCACCGTTTTAATGCCGCCTGCCGTAGAGCCGGAAGATCCGCCGATCAGCATAAGGACGATGCTCACCGCTTTCCCGCTGTCTGTAAGCGCCCCTTGATCAACAGAGGCAAATCCGGCAGTACGTACCGTAATCGACTGGAAGAAGGCGTTCAGAATCTTTTGAGGCGCAGTCATTTCTCCCAAGGTCCGGGGATTGTTCCATTCCAACGCCATAAACAGTCCTGCGCCTGTCAGGATCAGTCCTGCTGTAGTCAAAAGAACCAGCTTGGTATACACACTGAACTTTTTGAAGCTGCGCCGGGTCGCCAGTTCCTCCCACACAAAGAAGCCAAGACCGCCCGCCACGATCAGCAGCATCAAGGTAATGCAAACCACGGGATCCTTGTTAAAAAACGCAATGCTGGCTCCGGGTTCTATTGATCCAAGAATATCAAATCCTGCATTGCAAAAGGCAGATATGGCATGAAATACGCCCCAGATGATCGCTCTGCGAAAACCGTGATCCGGCAAAAAGCGCAGCATCAGGATCGCCGCGCCGGTGACCTGGATAATAAGGCTTCCCAGCAGCACCCACTTTTGAAGTCGAACCACATCCTCCATATCATCCAGACTCAGCGCCTGTGCCATGATCATACGCTGCCGCAGGCCGACCTTTCTGCGCAGAACAAACACCACTAAGGATGCTGCAGACATAAAACCAAGGCCGCCGATCTCAATAAGGCAAAGGATCACTGCCTGTCCGAAACCACTCCATTGAGTCCATGTATCAAAGAGTACAAGACCGGTTACGCAGGTAGACGAGGTTGCCGTGAATAAAGCAGGCAGAAAGCCTGCGGAAGCACCGCTTCGGGACGCAACCGGCAGCGCCAACAACAGCGTACCCGCCAAAATGATTCCAGCAAACACAAGGGCAATGATCTGGGTAGGACTCAATTTTGTTTGTCTTTGTTTGTGCCTTATTCCTTGCCGTCTCTTTTTTAAGGACAATTTGCGTCCCTCCCTTCTGCCATATTATGCTGTATTATAATAAGTTTACCTCTTATTATAACATTTTTACCGGGGTTTTCAAGTAGCTTTTACCCGAATCGAAACAGACCCCGGGGTCACCGGGGTCTGTCATCCTCACAACCAGCCCAAATATCCTGACACAATGCCAAGCACCGCAGACATGCATACGATCAAAATGGGATGTACTTTTTTGAATGCCAGTATCAGCATCAATGTAAAAACTGCCGCCGATGCATAAAAAGAAACCATGGAAAACACCGCTGGCGTTGCCCCTGTGGGAAAGAACACTGTCATTAATACTGAGAGGATTGCGCCGCCGATCAGACCCACCACCGCAGGCTTAAGGCCTGTCATGCAGCCTTTTATCACCCGGCTTTCCCGGAATTTATCGTAGCACTTGGCAACGATTAAAATAACGATAAAGCTGGGCATTACCACACCCATGGTAGCGCAGAAAGAGCCAAATACAGACAACGCCGCGCTCCCGTTTTGACCCCCCACCACCGAGCCAATATAAGTAGCCATATTTACCGCAAAAGGACCGGGAGTAGATTCACTGACAGCAACAAAGTTAATAAGGCTCTCCGAGCTGATAAGGTGTCCCCAGCGGATACCTACCTGCTCCTGGATCATGGGAAGCATGGCATAGCCACCGCCAAAGGTCACTGCGCCGATCATAAAGAAGGTCAGAAATAGTTCAAGAAACATCATTTCTTTTCCCTCCTCTCCAGCATCGTGGTCGTAACAAGACCGAACACCGCGCATCCGATGATCACAAACAGCACATTCACATCAAAGATCGCTGTGAGAATAAAAGAGCCTGCCATGACCACATAAGCCGGCCATCCCTTTGGGCTCTTGGTATACATAGACCACAAAGATTTGATCAGCAACGCCAAAACGCCCGCGCGGATACCGGTAAATGCATACCGGACTACCTGGAGTTCCTGGAATTGACGCAGGACAAAAGACAGCGCAAGAATGATCACGAAGCTGGGAAACACAACGCCCAATGTTGCACATACAGAACCCAAAACGCCCGCAGCCCGGTATCCGACAAACGTTGCGGAATTAATAGCAATAGGACCTGGAGTGGATTCAGCAATGGCAATGATCTCCAAAATGTCGTCATCGGTGACCCAACCATGGTTATCCACTGCCTCTTTTTGGATCAGGGGGATCATGGCATAGCCACCGCCAAAGGTGAATGCGCCAATCTTAAAAAAGGCAGCAAACACCTTCCAAAGTTTAGATAAGGATACTTTCATAAAATACTCCTTGTTATTTTTCTACTAGGATATGGCAAAATAGCAAAAAAATCAATCCCCAAATACATAAAAATGCACCTGCCAAGGCAGGTGCATTCTCTTATGTGCTAAATCAGATGCGGGCAACACCGGTCTTGCGGGCAGCCTCGGCAACAGCCTTGGCAACAGCAGGACCAACACGCTCATCGAATGCGGCGGGGATGATGTACTCCTCGCTCAGCTCATCGTCGGAGATCAGGTTTGCCAGGGCCTCGGCGGCAGCAACCTTCATCGCCTCGTTGATGTCGGAAGCGCGGACATCAAAAGTGCCGCGGAAGATACCGGGGAACGCCAGAACATTGTTGATCTGGTTGGGGAAGTCAGAGCGGCCGGTAGCGATAACACGGGCGCCGCCTGCCTTGGCATCTTCCGGGAAGATCTCGGGAGTGGGGTTGGCGCAGGCAAAGATGATAGCATCCTTAGCCATGGTCTTGACCATCTCGGTGGTCAGCGTACCGGGAGCGGAGACACCGATGAACACATCAGCGCCCTTGATCACATCAGCCAGCTTGCCCTGTTCCTTGTTCAGGTTGGTGACCTGAGCCATCTCTTCCTTGATCCAGTTCAGACCCTCACGGCCGGCATAAATAGCACCGGTACGGTCAGTCATGATAACATTCTTGAAGCCTGCAGAGAGCAGCAGCTTAACAATAGCGATAGCGGCAGCACCTGCGCCGGAGGTAACAATCTTGACTTCCTCCTTCTTCTTGCCCACAACCTTCAGTGCGTTGACAAGGCCTGCCAAAGTGATAACGGCAGTACCATGCTGGTCATCGTGGAAGATGGGAATATCGCACTTTTCCTTCAGTTTGCGCTCGATCTCGAAGCAGCGGGGAGCGGAAATGTCCTCCAGGTTGATACCGCCGAAGGAGCCGGACATCAGATAAACAGCGTTGACGAACTCGTCAACATCCTTGCTCTTGACGCACAGAGGAATGGCGTCCACATCGCCGAAAGACTTAAACAGAGCGCACTTACCCTCCATAACGGGCATACCGGCCTCAGGACCGATATCGCCCAGGCCCAGAACTGCAGTACCGTCGGTGATGACAGCACACAGATTGTGGCGGCGGGTCAGCTCATAAGACTTGTTGACATCCTTCTGGATCTCCAGGCAGGGCTGTGCAACGCCGGGGGTATATGCCAGAGACAGATCTTCCTTTGTCTTGCAAGGGACAGTGGCGATCACTTCGATCTTACCGCCCCACTCGCCGTGAAGCCGCAGAGATTCTTTTGCGTAATCCATAGTAAACATCCTTTCTGCTTTTTGGGAGCAAATTCTACTCCCCTGTGTTTTCCTTTACGACCTTCATTCTAGTTGCAGTGCAAGGTTTTGTCAAGGGAAATAACGGGATTTCCCCAGCATATGGCATAGAAAAACCAGCTTGTCTTCAAGAAATCGTTTTCCATTCTATATAACCCAGTTCCGCCAGAAAATCGTAGTAATCTGACAGTTCCGCAAACTTGTCCATAATCTCTTTGTCCGTTGGCTTCAGCATCTCATAGGCGGTTTGTACGGCAATCTGCCAGAGGTTTCTATTTCCGTCTGTCCAGAACAGAGGCAGGTTCAGTTCCGCGTTCCACGCCGGACGGAATTTGGGATCTTTTACATCCCGACGACCAGCCAAAGTCAGGCAGCCAGGGATCAGCCGCACAGGGACTCTGCTTCCCTTTTCCCTTATTTCCTCCGGCATGGGAGGTACTTCTTCACAGGGCGCTTCACAGGCGTACCGTTCGCTGATCCTGCCTAAAGAGTGCAACGCCCGTTGGGTGGCCTCCTGTACATGCCGCTTCAGTCGGGGATGTTCAACAGCATTTACCTCCTGCTGTCCCAGAGCACGAATCTCCTCTGCCAAAAATTCACAGGTTTGGTCATCTGCTTCTGCCAATCCGAACAGATATGCGCCCATAATGACCGCATTGCGTTTGAGTATATCCGGCTCGATCCGGTCAGGAGTATCCATAGAGGAGTGGTAGCTTGTGGCAGGCGCAGCCACCATAGCCACAGCCGGTGTTCCAAAGGCCGGGTCTGCAATAATATTATCCGTGGCGATACCATCTCTGAAATGGCTGTATTCAATGAAGTGATTCGCATTATGGTACGCTTTATAAGCGCGGTCAGCTGCTATGATAGCGGCATCCGCAAAGGACCAGTTCGCAAGGGGGTCATAGCGGACAGCCAGAGTTGCTCTGTCAATTCTCTCCGTTCCCACCATGTCAAAAACACCACCGCACAGCATATTTGCGCCCGGATGTTCTGCCATATATCCCATAGAACCGCCGCATTCATTGCCCATAGCGAACCGGATAGAGCGCTTTGGCCGGGGCAAAAGCCCCTCCTCAATGGCCTCGCAGAAGCATTCGGCAAGCTCCAGAAGCGCACCGCTGCCGGAGGCGTTGTCGTTGGCGCCCGGCTCGTACAGATGTCCGTAAGCGAACACCCCCGGCAAGGAAGGATCTGTCCCTTCCAGCAGACCGGATACGGTGTTGCACACCCCGTCATAAAGCTCTGCCTGTACGTCTGCCACCAAGCGGATCGGACCTTGCGCCAGTTCCCGACGCAGCCGGTCGCCTTGCCGGGGTGTCAGCTTAAAGCCGAAGATGGTGTTATCGGGATAGGCCTGTCCGATACTCTCCCACAGGCAATCATCGTATAGCTCCTCCCGGGAGTCCCGGACGCCGGGGAACAGCCGCATACTGTCAGACAGAATGCCGATTGCTCCCACCTCACAGGCAAGGGGCAGCGCAGCGCCCGGCTGCAGATCTGTCAAAAGGAGCTTTCCCTTAAGCGAACCGTCCTTCAGAAGCTCTTTCATGCCGGAAATGTCCACCACCTCTGCCTCTACCTCACCGGGAGTAGCCGGGCTGTACATACACAGGCAGCAGGTCTTTTTATGGTAGTCGGCGATGATCTCTCCGTCTGCATATCGCAAGATACCCTTTTTTGCGCGCCATGCCCGGGGCAGCGCCCAGTCATGGTAAATGGTCTTGCCGTCTGCTTTTAAGGGCAGTTTTTCTATCTGCACCAAGCCGGCTTTCTTCATAGAATCGGCGCAGTAATCCGCCGTTTCCAGGTACTTGTCAAAATCATTCCAGTTATCTGTTTTGTAGATAGCATTCACCCGCTCTAAGCAACGGTCTGCGTTAAATTTTCGTCGATAACAGGCAACAGGTCTTTCCATTCCATATGCCACACCTCCGTATCGTTCTTAACTTACATTGTCTATGATTTCTGCAAATTGTCAAGACTGTTCTCTGAAAAATACTGTCCGCCTGCTGTGAATCACAGGCGGACAGTTGTAGAAAAAGAATCATTACTTCTGGAACAACCAGGACGCATCGCTGTAGCTTGCCTGGACTTCCTTATGCTTGGAAGTGGCTCTACGCTTGTTCAGCTCCTCCAGGAACAGGTTCTCATCCATAGGCAGCGTGATCTTCTTACCGATCCAGTCAGATAAGTACATCGCATTGGACAGTGTCAAGCTGTTGATGCCCTCGCTGCCGTGGGCGATCAGCTTTCCACCGTGGAGGATGGCATCCGCAAAAGCATTGAGCATCACGCAGTGACCGGTGAGCTTCTCATTGAAGAATTCATACTTGGTGGTGGTGATCCGCTCCTTAGGCGCGATAGAACCCTGGTCTGCATATTCCTGCAGAGGCTTATCGATCTCATAAACAGTCACTACACCGTTATCCATAATGATCGTACCCTTGTCGGTTGCGATCTCCAGCCGGTTAGAGCCGGGGCAAATGCCGGTAGAGGTGATAAAGGTTCCCAGCGCGCCATTGGCGTACTTTAAGGTTGCTACCACATCGTCCTCAATCTCTACATCGTGCCACTGGGCAACGCTGCAGGTAGCGCTGATCTCCACAGGCATACCGCAGAGCCATTGCAGGATATCCAGATTATGAGGGCACTGATTCAGCAAAACACCGCCGCCCTCGCCTGCCCAGGTGGCACGCCAGGAGCCGGAATCGTAATACTTCTGAGAACGGTACCAGCTGCTGACCAGCCAGGTCACACCGCGGATCTGACCGAATCTGCCGGAATCCAGCAGTTCCTTGATCTTCATAAAATAGGGATCTATGCGGGACTGGAACATAATGCCAAAGGTAACGCCCGCCTTCTCTGCGGCCTCGTTCATTTCCCGGACGATCTTGGTGTAAACACCCGCGGGCTTTTCCAGCATGACATGCAAGCCGTTCTCGAAAGCCTTCATTGCCAGAATAGGATGGTCATAGTGGGGCACAGCAATGTAAACCGCGTCCACAAGGCCGGACTTCATCAATTCTTCTGCTTCTGCAAAAATGGCAATGTCCTTGCCCTCATAGGTCTTTTCTGCCCACTGACGGCGTTCCTCACTGGTGTCGCAAATAGCCGTGACCTCGATCTCAGGACACTTGTTCTCCAGCGCCAAAAGCTGAGAAACAGGCGCGCCCATACTGCCGATACCAATTATACCAAGTCTTACCTTATCCATTTTTACCGCCTCCTTATTTTGTTTCGGGGAAGCGGCTTGTGACATTCACAAAGCTTCTTCTCAAGCACTCAAATTCATCCTCATCATAGCAGTAATCCTGCTCCACCAGCATATATTCCGTGCCGGCCTTGGCAAGGGCATTAATATAGTCGTCATAGGGCAGCTTGCCTTCATAAATGGGCCGCAGATACGCGCAGGTAGTAATACTGCCGTCATCCGGCATAGGGGCGATATCCTTCAGGTGGATTCGGGAAATCCTGCCCTTGAGGGTATCGATAAGCTTCAGAACATCCACTTCAGCAAAAGCTGCCCACCCCAGATCCAATGTAAATTCCAGAGATTCCGGAAAATCCTCCAGCATACGCTCTATTAAATCCTTGCCCTTGATCTTGTCAAAGTCAAAATCGTGGTTGTGGTAATGGAAGGTAGCGCCCAGATCGTGAATCTTCTCTGCCACGGGCAGGAAGGTTTTTCGGAACTCCTCGTAGCCCTCCAAAGTGCCCCGCATCTCCACGGGGATACTGCCAAGACCAATATTCTTACAACCAAAAATTGCG
>JAZNZT010000015.1:0-11188 GCA_045595075.1 Faecousia sp. | reverse complement strand
GTACCAAAAATTCCAGATACCCATTCGGGTGTCTGGAATTTTTTATACACCAAGGGGCTCGAAAGGGCGACACCAGTGCGCACACTTCTGCCAAACGCACATGCTAAAAAAACGCAACCGGCTTTTGGTTATCAAGATGATACATTGAATTTCCAGCATGATACCCAAGGCTGTTTTTTACTGTTTCTTCAATTGACGGATACCTATGTATGGTATAGAATGAATTTATCTTAAAAAACAGTGTAAGGAGACTTTTACAGGGAAAAGTTAGCTCTGCTTGGCGGCGAAAAGGCTGTCAAAAAGTCCCTCAGCGAGATCAGCTACCCTCTTGTTCCGGAGCATGCATATCCCCGGATCAATGAGATCCTTCAGAAAGGTGAGATCTCTGCTTCCCCTGTTGTTCAGGAATTTGAAGGAAGATTTAGCAAGTATATTGGCCGTAAGTACGGTCTTTGCGAGGTCAACGGTACCACTTCTATCCAGGCTGCTCTGTTTGCAGTTGGCGCAGGCGATGAAGTCATCGTTCCTGCTTTCACTTTCTGGGCAACTGTTGGTCCTGTTGTTGCCTGCAACGCTATCCCTGTGTTTGCTGACTGTGATGTGAAAACTCACTGCATTACCGCTGAGACCATTGAAAAATGCATTACTGACAAGACCAAGGCCATTATTGCTGTCCATGTCTGGGGCACTCCTTGTGATCTGGATCCCATCATCGCGCTCGCTAAGAAGCATAATCTGAAGCTGATTGAGGACTGCTCTCATGCCCACGGCGCTACATACAAAGGCCAGAAGGTTGGTTCTTTTGGTGATGTTGGTTGCTTCTCCCTGCAAGGCTCTAAGGTCCTGCCTGCCGGCGAGGGCGGTATTCTGGTAACTGATAGTGAAGAATACTACGCAAGAGCCATTGCTTACGGTCACTACGACAGACTGAACTCTCTACCTGCCGACAACAGCTATAGAAGATATTCATTGACCGGTATGGGCTACAAGCACCGCATTCACCCTGTTGCCGCTGCAATTGCCAATGCCAATCTGGATACTCTGGACGAGTACAATGAGATCAATACCAAGAACGCCCACTACTTTGAGGAGCTGATCTCTGACCTGGATTTCATTAACCTGCAGAAGGTTCCTGCTAACGCCGAGCGCGTTTACGGTTATCTGTACGCTTCCTACGATAAAGAAAAGCTGGGCGGTCTGGGTCTGTACACCCTGCTGAAGGCGCTGTCCGCTGAAGGTGTCACCTGTGGTGACTGTGCTTACGGTGTTCTGCATAAGGCCCCTTTGTTCACTGAGAAGAAAAACAGCCCCATGCACTTCGCCAGCTGTCCCAGCTATGACAAAGAATTCTCTCTTCCTGAGTACCTGCCCAACAGTGAATACCTGAAGGATTCCGGCATTTATCTGGGACCCCGTTTTGAGACCGCTACCAAGGAAGACATTGAGCAGTATGCACATGCCTACCACAAGATCGCTGCCAACCTGGACGCGCTTCTTGCTTACGAGAATGAAAACAATCTTGTTGAGAAGAAGATTGAAAGCAACGGCCGCAGCATCAGCGTGTTTAAGGGCTGATAATTGCAAAACAACACTCCCCCGGACATTTACATCCGGGGGAGTTATATTATATGCTTTTCAATAATTCAAGGATCTCACCGGCATCCGACAGCACCAAATGCGGTTTATCTTCTGATGCGGCAAGTATTTCCGGTGTTGTCTCTCCGCTCATAACAAGAATACCAGTGATACCGGCATTCAAACCGCACTTAATATCTGTGTAAATTCGGTCTCCTATAACACAGGTCTGCTCTTTTGGAATGCCCAGTCGTTTCATAGCAAGCTCCGGCATTCGGGCAGCGGGCTTTCCGATCACAACGGGCCATTTTCCGGTAGCATTAAAAATCATCTGACAAACACTGCCACAATCCGGCACACTACCAAATTCCGTTGGACAAACCAAGTCAGGATTTGTGGCAATATAGGGAATATCCCTGGTCAACAACAGCCGGGATACATCCTCAAGCTTTTGAAATGTCAGCTCCGTATCAAAACCCATAATGATACACTCTGCCTCGTCGGCAATCTCAGTTACACAAAACCCTTCTTTACGCAGTTCTTCCTTTAATGAACGCGTACCACAAACATAGAGTTTCTTTCCTTTGTGATTGATATGCAGATAATCGGCGGTTGCCTGGGAAGATGTGATAAAATCCTCATAGGTGGCAGTAATGCCCAATTTCTCAAGCTTATTGATATAATCAACAACGCTTTTAGAGGAATTATTTGTCATAAACAGATAACTGCCACCAGTGCGCCGGATCTCACCCAGTAATTCACGGGTAAAACTGAACAGTTTGTCCCCTAAATACAGAGTACCATCCATATCAAATAAAAACAGTTTCATTGTCCGTATGATTTTATCCATATTCATCTCTGCTTTTTTAAAATTTTCTTATATCATAAACCATTTTCAATCCACTTTCAACAATTATCATGCAACTTCCCTCTTGTTTTTTTGCTCATGTGCGGTTATAATAGGGACGAATTGTTATAGGAGGTCATATTATGGCTGTAAAAATTGAAAAAAATACCATTATCCGTGATGTTCTGGATATCGCTCCCCACGCCGCTCCCCTGTTCTTTGCCATCGGCATGCACTGCCTGGGTTGTCCCTCTTCCAGAGGTGAGACAGTTGAAGAAGCCTGCATGGTCCACGGCATCGACTGCGAGCCTTTCCTGGCTCAGCTGAATCACTTCCTTGAGGCTTACGAGGCCGACCAAGCCCAGAACGCCTGACCAAAACACACGATGCCATCCCATTTCACAGGGATGGCATTTTTGGGAGATAACCTATGAATACGCCTATTTCACCCAGATTGCTCGCCTGCTGTGATTATATCAACCCCGGTGACAGAGTGGCAGATATTGGCTGCGATCACGGATATCTAGGAATATATTTACTTGCAAATGGAATTGCATCCAAGGTATACGCTGCGGATATAAAACCTCAGCCCCTTGCAAGCGCTATACGCAACGCGGAAAAATTCCAAGTTCAATCCTGTATCTCTTTTTATTTATCTGATGGAGCGAAGAGTATACCTCATGATTTTGACACCCTTGTCTGTGCCGGAATGGGTGGCGATACCATTGTCAGCATACTCGACGGTGCTCCCTGGCTCTCTACCGGTCCCTATCGACTCGTTTTACAATGTCAATCCAAAACGCACTTACTTCGCAGATATCTCTCAGAAAACGGCTGGGCAATTCTTCGTGAAAAGGTTCTGCGCGACGGAAGGTTCCTATATAGCGTAATGGAAGTTTCGCAAAAGCCGGGTCAACAGCTCACTCCCGGTCAATGGTATTTCTCTCCTGCCCTATTATCTTCACCATCCAAGGAGTCCTGTGAATATTTTTCACAAATTGTTGGTGGACTCAAAAGAGCTATTGACGGACGAAAAGAGAACGCAGATCCGGTCCATATCGCAGCTCTTAACGAATTATGCGCCCTTGCTGATATAACACAATGGCTGAAAGGAGAACCTTAATGACTGTTGTTTCAGATGTTTTGGAATTTATTGAAAAAATTGCCCCCAGTCATCTGGCGGAAGAATGGGATAATGTAGGACTTCTGTGCGGAAGAAAAGAACAAGCTGTTCACAAAATTCTTGTGGCTCTTGATCCTTTTTACAGCGTTTGTCAGGAGGCTGTGGATATAGGTGCTGATCTGATTATAACACATCATCCTATAATCTTCGGAACTGGGCTTAGCGCAATTAACGACGAAACCCAGACCGGTCGATGCCTGTTGCTACTGTCCGAAAACAAAATCAGTGCAATCAATGCCCATACAAATTTGGACATAGCTCCCGGCGGCGTCAATGACATTCTCGCTGCAACATTAGGATTAAATGATATTAAGCTTGTCTCTCCCACTGGCACACCCTATGGATTACTTCGCTCGGGTTTTGTGGCAGAGCAATCCCTTTCTGATTTCCTTTCTAAGGTAAAAACAGCTCTTGGCTGTGAAGGATTGCGCTACATTGACGCAGGCAAATCTGTCCGTCAGGTTGCCGTCGGAGGTGGCTCTTGCGCAGACTGTATGTATGAAGCCGCAGCGGCAGGCTGCGATACATTTGTTACTGCTGACATTAAATATAATCAGTTCCGCAACGCTCATGAATTGGGAATCAATCTAATTGACGCAGGGCATTTTCATACAGAAAATCCCACGATGCCTGTTCTGGCAGAAAAGCTTCAAAAGCAATTCCCGGACATCCAGGTAGTGTTCTCAAAAAATCACCATGATGTCATGAAATTCTTTATTTGATGTGTTGTTTTTTTATGGTATATATGCTAGAATAGACAGGAAATTTTTTGATACAAATTACAGAAGGGAAGAAAATTATGTCCGGACATTCCAAATGGCATAACATTCAAAAGACCAAAGGCGCGCAGGATGCCAAACGTGCTGCCGCATTTACCAAGATTGCAAAAGAGTTGATCGTTGCCGTTAAGGAAGGTGGCGGTATCACCGACCCTGCCAACAACTCCCGTCTGGCAACCATTATTACCAAGGCAAAAGCAGCTAATATGCCCAACGACAATATTAAGCGTTGCCTTGAAAAGGCTGCCGGTGCCGGCGGCGGTGACAGCTATGAAACCATCACATATGAAGGCTATGGCCCCGGCGGCGTTGCGGTGATCGTGGAAACTATGACTGACAACCGCAACCGTACCGCAGGCTCTATGCGCCACCACTTTGACAAATTTGGCGGCAACCTGGGTGCCAACGGCTGTGTGTCCTGGAGTTTTGACCGCAAGGGTGTTCTGGTTATCGACAATGAGGACGGCGACTACGACGAAGATACCGTTATGATGGATGCAATGGACTGTGGCGCAGATGATTTTGAGGCTGAAGAAGATTGCTTCACCATCTACACTACTCCTGATGATTTCAATGCTGTCGCAGAAGCTCTCAGCGCTAAGAAGTACACCTTTGCTTCTGCCCAGATCGAAATGGTCCCGCAGAATTATCAAAAGTTGGACAATGAAGAACAGGCCAAGCAAATGGAAAAACTCATTGATGCCATGGAAGATGATGACGATGTGCAGAACGTCTGGCACAACTGGGACCAGGATTGATTCTCTTTTCTAATCGCTAAGTTTACGGTCCTGCGGCTGATAGCTGCAGGACCGTTACACTTCACATTAATACATCGGAGGAACAGTTGATATGGACACAAAAACGATTTCCCGTATTCTTGATGAAACTGCATATGTCCGCACCGGCGGTAGTGAGGCAGAATTTAAAGCAGCTGAATACATTCGAAATGAATGTGCTAAATTCGGATGTCAGGCACAGTTACAATCTTTTGATGTGGATATGGCAACCATACAGAACGCAACCCTTACCGCGGATGGGGTTGATATCCCCTGCAAGGGTTACCTTTGCGCCGGTTCCGGAACTGTAGAAGCTCCCCTGTATTATCTGACTGACACCACCCCCTATTCCCTGTCCCTTTGTAAAGGAAAAATCGTTATGACCGACGGATATATGGGATATTGGAAATACCGGGATATCTGGGATAAAGGCGCTGTAGGCTTTATTACATATGACGGCAATGCCAATTATGCAGACCGGGATATAGACCAACGGGAGCTGCGAAGCTATGTTTCAAAGGGAGATAAATTGCCCGGCGTGAACATCAACGCAAAAGATGCCATCCAGATGATCCAAAACGGCGTTAAAACTGTTAAGATTGATTTGCAGCAGGACGAATACACTGGTGTCTCTCATAATGTCATTTTGGATCTTCCCGGGCAAGTTGATGAATATATCGTCCTGACCGCTCACTATGACTCTACATCCCTGTCCCAGGGTGCTTACGATAATATGTCCGGATCTATCGGACTTCTGGCCCTTGCGGAACGGTTTTCAAAAGAACCGCACAGATATGGATTGCGATTTATATGGTGTGGCAGTGAGGAAAGAGGTTTGCTGGGTTCTAAGGCATACTGCAGCCAGTATAAAGATCAACTGGATAGTATTGTACTGAACATCAATCTGGATATGATTGGTTGCATTATGGGAAAATTCATCGCCTGCTGTACCTCAGAGGATAGGCTTGTTAATTATATCGCGTATTTTTCCGCAGAAACAGGTTTTAGCTGCTCTGTAAGTCAGGACGTATATTCCAGCGACTCCACTCCCTTTGCGGACAACGGAATACCTGCTATATCCTTTGCAAGGATCGCCCCCTCCAATACGGCAACCATCCATAACAGCTATGACACCAAGGCAGTTATGAGCCCGGAACAAACCGCAGCGGATATCCACTTTATCGGATTGTTTCTGGAAAGAATGGCAAACGCCGCTATGTGCCCTGTTTCCAGGGAGATCCCGGAAAACATGAAAGAAAAGCTCGACGAATATCTGGCAAGAAAACGTCCAAAGCACTGATAAATGACAAAGCCCGGGTCACGACGTGACCCGGGCAATTTACTGATCTAATCCTTCATAATATCTTCCAGAACCTGTCGATTCTTTTCCAGATCCGGCAAAAGAACAGACATTCCGTCGATCATAGTCATTTTGTATGCGCCCTCTGCAGGGATCTGCTTTGTTGTAACCGTAAGGTCAGAAAGCATGGGCAGAATATAAGACGCATATCCCAAAATCTCAGAATCAGAAAGATCTGTAGTCAGCATAGGAAGGATCTCTTTTAAGAGTCCATTCAACTCTGCCAAACTCATATCTTTCGCTTTATTCATAAGGGAATTAAGAACGGTCCTTTGGCGGTTAGTTCTGCCAAAGTCTCCATTTCCGATATAACGAATACGGGAATATGCCAGTGCTTGAGAGCCGTTAAGGTTATTCAAACCGGCTTTCAGATTCCACTTTCCTGCATTGTTTTCAACGTCCCAGTTTCCGTTTTTGTTCAGAAAATTCGCCTCTGCATTTGTCAGCTCTATCTGAACGCCGCCAAGTTTGTCAATGATTTTTTGGAAGCCGGAAAAATCTACTTCAACATTGCCGTCGATTTGGACACCGAAATTTTTCTCAATGCACTTATCAAGAAGGGACATTCCACCAATTGCATAGCTGACATTAATACGATTATCCCGATACCCGGGAATCTGAACATACATGTCACGCATAAAAGAACTTATGGTCAGGGTCTTTGCAGATCTGTTGATCGTGCAGAGGATCATTGCATCGGAGCGGGAACGGGACTCCCCCGCTCTTCTATCCTGGCCAATAAGCAGAATATTTATGATATTGTCCCCTTTTTCCAAGGGGTCTTCTACATCCGGTGCCCAGGTGACATCATCACCATTCAGATGCGGACCGGTAAAATCGGGGTTGGGTTCATCTGTTTGGTTTAAAAGATCGTCAATTTGAGAAGATGACAAAGTGTTATCCGGTTCCACAGGATCTTTTTTATTGATCAGATCCAGCATGCTTTCTACATAGAACACCGCAGCAAGAAGCACAGCGAGTAAAAAAGCTAGAATAACGCACGACACGATAAGGACCGTTCTCTTTGCGGAAATCTTTTTCTTATTTTGCTTCATAGTCCGATAGCGCCCTCCAATCGACTATCCTTTTTTGTATCATCGCATCTGTGGTGATCATCATTTGACGGGAACGTCAGTAATGTACCGTCTGAGCACAAAAGCGCTGCCACAGTTTGGATAAAATCTCCGTTTTTGGGACACTTTCCCATGCGACAAGAATCAGGGAAGAATCTTTGCCAGTATACATTATCCCGATGCTGCCATGCAGCTTTGATTGCATCCCGGATGGCTTTTTCGATTCGATCTCCAGTTCCACCGCATTTGGAAGCCACAGCAGGATACAACTCCTTTGTGATAGCTTGCCCGGGATTCTGCAAATAAGTCTTCAGCGTTTCTACCATACATGCTTTATTCTTTCCTTTAAAGCGAAATCCTAAAGACAGTAGAATACTTACCAAAGGATCCTTTGCAGCAAGCGGATTTATGCAAACACGGCCACTTTGATCTTTCATGTCCTTCAAACGACCGGCAACAACTGAAGGCACACATGGCTTACGCATCAAAAAGCCAACGCCCATTCGGTTCAGACTGTTGATAACATATTCCCCGTAGCAATCCGCGATTACAAGCACAACAGGATTTAGTCCGCAAGAAAGTGTTTCTTCCAGAATGCTTAATCCATCCATACCGGAAAGCGCCATGTCCAGACACACAATATCCGGGCGAAAGCTTTTTATAAGCTCTAACGCCCGGTTTCCTTCACAGCAATGACGAACATCAAAGAAATCAGTCAACAATTCCGCAACCGCGTGGCAAAATCCCTCTGAAACATTCGCTATAAGCAACTTATGCATTATGAAATACGCCTGCCTTAAATTTGGTAACCAAATTATATCATATTATACGACATATTTCAACAATAAACTACATACATTTCATCACATAAAACGGTCTGCTCCGAATTGTCGGAGCAGACCGCAATTTATATCTCAACCAAAAAACGGGAAATCATTCCACCAATCATAATAGTCACTGTAATCAGATCCAGGCATTGTTGCTTCGGGTTGTTCAGCTTCCGGTTCTTCCGTTTCCCGAGGCATTTCGCAAAGGGTGATCATGAGATCTACCCGCATTCCAGCCCGGAAGACAGTAACGGTAGTCTCATCTCCGGCAGCAAACTTACGCAGAACTCTGGTGAGATCCGTAACAGAAGTAATATCGTATCCGCCGATATTCACAATTATGTCTCTAGCCAAAATCCCGGCTTCTGCCGCTGCAAGCCCGGGCATTGTTTCCTCTATATACGCCCCTTCCGGGAAGCCGTAGTATTTAACGACCTCAGGATCTACATCCCGCACATATACGCCCAGATAGGCTGATTTTACGTAGCCATATTCACGCAGATCTGCAATGATATCCACGATATCATCAATAGGGATCGCAAAACTGATACCCTCAATGGTAGCGCCGGAGTTGCTTGTTCCGGAGTATTTTGCCGTGGTGATTCCAACCACTCTGCCGGTCATATCCAAAAGCGGTCCGCCGGAATTTCCGGAATTGATGGCAGCATCCGTCTGCAGCATATTGATGGCTGTTCCGTCAGTGCCAACGATCCGGTCCTTTCCGCTTACATATCCTACTGTCAACGTAGCTGTCAGCTCACCCAGAGGATTGCCGATGGCTGCCACCTGATCGCCCACAGACAGCTTATCGCTGCTGCCCAATGTAACACAGGGAAGATCTGCAGCATTGATCTTCAGTAAAGAAACATCATTGGTAGCATCTGCGCCGATCAGCTCCGCAGCATACTCCGTTCCGTTATTCATGGTGACATGAATGCTGCTTGCACCATCGACCACATGCTGATTGGAAACAATATAGCCGTCCGCAGTTATAATAAAACCGGAGCCCATTGCCTTATCCGTAACAACCGCAACAACGGCGTTCACATTGTTTTCATAGACCTGTGCAGGGGTCAACATTCCCTCGGGCAATACAGCAACAGATCCAGAGCCTGTACTCTTGTCGATTGCATCCAGCTCTTCCTGCAAAACAGCGATTTTATTGCTCATTGCCAGAGAAAAAGTGTTCATCTTTTCCTGCCATTTGTAATTCATAATTAAGGTTGTAATACCGACACTTCCCAGAACCAAAGCTATGATCAAAGTGGTGCAGATCAATACCTTAAGGATTTTCTTTTTGCTTTTCATTTTTTTCTTTTTTTCAGCAGGCTGATATGTATCCTGAACAAAATCCGTCACATATGGAGAATCCGCATAGGGCGACACCTTCTTAGGTGACGCGGTCTGCTCCATATCATCCGATCCACAGGACATTTCCTGATTCTCAAAATATTCCATAGTCGCGCTCCATTTCTGTTTTTTATAACTGTATCACAGTTTTGTAAAGAAAATGTGTATATACCATAAATAATATCATATTCTCTATTCCCGTCAAGAAAAAAATGCGGCAGCATCTGCTGCCGCTAAATGAATTTACTTCTTACGAAAGGACATGCAATCGGTACACTGATCAACGGTGGGGTTTGTCTCATGCGTGCCGACCAGGATTCGCTCCAGAGAGCAATAGTTCGCCTCATCACAGTGATGAGCGCACTGTTTTACAGTACATTCGATGCTTTTATTTGCATTACAGTTCATATGCTTTACCTCCTTTTTTTGAGCTCAGCATTAGTATGAGCAAAACCTCTTTTTTGATTCAAAGATTTTCTTACAATTATTAAAAAACAAACTGTTTTTCCGAATACGGGAATTGACTTTTTATGCGCTTGAATATATAATATATGCGGAAAATCCCGGTTTCCGGGCGAGTATTTACAAAGGATGCAAACGCATCTTGCAAAGAAAGGAAATTTGCCATGATTTACAGTAGCGAAGTACAACATATGTGCTCCGTGGCCAAGGGTGCCTATCACGGCCCCGCCCCCATTCCCGAAGAGGGTAAGTGGGTTCAGGTCAAGGAAATTAAAGATGTCAGCGGTTTTACCCACGGCATCGGTTGGTGCGCTCCTCAGCAGGGTTGCTGCAAGCTGACCCTGAATGTTAAGGACGGCATCATCGAGGAGGCTCTGGTAGAGACTCTGGGTTGCTCCGGCATGACCCACTCTGCCGCTATGGCTTCCGAGATCCTGATCGGTAAGACCATTCTGGAGGCACTGAACACCGACCTTGTGTGTGACGCCATCAATACCGCTATGCGGGAGCTGTTCCTGCAGATCGTATACGGCCGTAGCCAGTCCGCCTTCTCCGAGGACGGTCTTGCAGTAGGCGCTTCTCTGGAGGATCTGGGTATGGGTCTGCGCAGGCAGGTAGGCACCATGTTCGCCACCAAGGCTAAGGGGCCCCGCTACCTGGAGATGGCTGAGGGTTACGTTACCCGCATCGCTCTGGACGAAGAGAACCTGATCACCGGCTACGAGTTCATCAACCTGGGCAAGATGATGGACTTCATCAAGAAGGGCGACGATGCCAACGTGGCACTGGAAAAGGCCAAGGGTTCCTACGGCCATTTCGCAGGCGCTGCCAAGTACATCGATCCCCGCCACGAATAAGAGGAGGACGCTACAATGGCTCTGTTTGAAGGTTACGAAAGAAAAATCGACAAGATCAACGGTGTCCTCGCTCAGTACGGTCTGAACTCTGTTGAGGAG
>JAZNZT010000014.1:0-40100 GCA_045595075.1 Faecousia sp. | reverse complement strand
TCCTTCTTCAATTCGGCAAGCTCGTTTTTCAGCTCCTCGACCCGATGAACGGCATAAACAGCATTGCACACTTCAATGTGTCCGTTAAGCTCCGTTGCTTCCTTGGTGACTTGCTGCAGCTGCTCCCAAAGGATATATATCAGGTTATGCAGCTTCTTGGTATCATTGCCGCCGTTCTCCGCTGATGCCAGCATCGCGTCCTCGATGGAGAACATCAGGCTGTCCATTTGATCCAGCCGCAGGATAATGTCTTCTAATGTTTTCATATTGTTGCTCCTTTCAGCATCACTTTCTTTGTGCAGCTCTCCACGCTGCAACCTCTCATTTTTCCGGTGTCCAGTATGTAATGGCAAGCATTGATTGCGTTGGATCCTCGACCGCTGAACCACCGCCAGTATGTGCAGCCGGTGCAACGGTGGGTAGGCTCCTGTATTTTTTGTGTCTGCATTGACAGATCCTCCAGTTGTATTGTAGAATAGTAGTGAGTAGAAAGGGTTATCTACTTGTGGTCCCGGGACCACCTTGTCCTCCTTTCAGGGGAGCCCCTTGCAGTGTTAGCCCAGCTGCAAGGGGTTTTTTCTTTATGCCAGGATAAAGCGGCGGGTTGTGGTCTGCTTGGTGAATTGCTCCCAGATTGTCGGTGCTGCGGCTTTGAGAGCCTTGCTGTCCAGTCGATTACTTGCGACCTCCTTCCAGGTGATCTTGAAGCTCGGGCCGTGCAGGGTGTCTGTGCCCTTCTCGGTCATATAAGCCTTCAGGCTGTCCTCGGTGGCGGAGATCTCTGCTGCTAGCTCCTCCTGCATCCGGTGAAGCTCTCGGAGCTGTGCAACCTTGTTTTCCAGATCATTCATACTCATTTTATGTACCTCCATAGTTGTTGATCGCCGTCTCTCCGTGCTGCCTCCGCCTCTTTGTGTTTGTTCTAGGGGTTACAACAAGCGGTGTTGAAATTGGGCTCCCCTGTTCTTTATGGTCTTATTGTACACGATTTTTTATATGTTGTCAACTGTTTTTTATACTTTATTTTATATTTTTTCAACTTTTTTCTTGACAGTGTATAAAATAGAGTGTACACTGTTAACGAGGTGATAAAAATGGAAATTCGTGAATACATCCGGTTATGCTGCGTCAAGCGGGGAAATATGACAGAGGCTGAGCTTGCAAGGCGGACCGGGCAAACTCCCCAAAACCTTAATAACAAGTACAAGCGGAACACATTCAAAATTTCTGAGTTGGAAAAGGTTGCCGAAGCCCTGGATGCAGACCTTGTTGTTACTTTCGTAGACAAGGAAACCGGGGAGCCTATTATTTAATCTCGGAGGCAGCAGAATGAAGAATTATGCAGACAAATTCCAAATGACCCCGGAGCAGAGCTTGTTCCTGGCTAAAAAGAAATGGGACGAAAATGTATACTGCGGTATGCGTATGGAAAACCGTGCGGTTACTTTCCCCCAAACAAAGACCATCCTTCAGGGTGTGAATGTTCCTAGTGTGCAGCTGAATGACATCCAGGCGATCTTGAATATGCGTGACGCCTGGCAGTTTCTGCTGGGGAGCCTGGATCAACCCGTTACCCTGGAGTACCTGTGCAAGATCAATGACTATATTGCCCGGGGTGAGGCTCTGGAATGGGGCAAGCTCCGGACCGGCTCGGTGATGATCTCCGGAACGGACTATTTGCCGCCGGTGCCGTCAGCTGAGGCGGTGGCGGCTGAGTTGGCGGAGATCCTGACCGCTGACACCTCCGCCACAGCAAAGGCTCTGGAGGCCTTTGTGTGGGGTGCAAGGGGGCAGTTCTTCTGGGATGGCAATAAACGCACCAGTATGACCCTTGCAAACAAGATCCTGATCGCCGCCGGCGTTGGTTTCCTCACAATCACGGATAAGCACATGGAGCAGTTTAACACCCTGCTGGTGGAATATTACAACACCGGCAACGGTGAATCCCTGAAAGATTTTCTCTATGACAACACAATCCAGGGCATTGGATAAAATGACACCGGGAGCCGCCACAATGGAGGCTCCCGGATATTTTTGTGTATTGTGTGTCCTACGGACTGTCCATAGGACTGTCCTGCGGACATTCTGCGGAAATTCCAGACATAACCGTAACCGTAACCGTAACCTTAATCAGACCGTAACCATAAAATATGATTATTATATCAAAACCCGAGAGCATTCTCATATGCCCTCGGGTTTAACTGTAGAATCAAGTGGCGGTGTCAAGCAATGTATAATCGCCCTGGGTGGCGGCTGGGATATATCCAAAAGAAACACCGCCTATGGATCACCTGTGAGCCTCACAGCTTATCCTGGTCAGTGGGATCGTTTGGCGGCGGCAATCATGGCGGGAAGGCCAACCGAACAAATCGTTTGTTATCGTCGTCCCGGTTTCTGCGTTAAATTTTTGGATCATTTCGTTAAGCTGATCGTGAAACGCTGTTGTGTGATCAGAATCTGTCGCAACATGGGCCAATTCGTGCAATAGCAAGAATTGTACATATTCAGCTCCAGCCTCTAATCCTTCGACGCTAATACCGATAGCATAAGATACATTTCCGGTCTTTTTGTCGCAGTATTTCCACGACATTCCGTCGCTCTGTCTCAATTCCTCATTTCCCTGCTCACCCATATTGTACAGGTAAATGGTAGCCAATTTGGCCACCAAATCCGGGAACAACATTGCAACCGGAACGATGGCTGTAGCAAGCCGGTCTTTTGCTATAGGATCATCACAGAACACGGCACCTTCCGTCTGTATCCAGGCAAGTGTCCGGTCCTTTAGCGTGTCGTTATACCTGCCTTTACAGGCTGCCATTACCTCTGCTTGGCGTTCAAAATATAGGTGATTTAATTTGCTTGCGTCGTTCATAATTTACTCCTTTTTCGCCCCGCTTGATCCCCGGTTGGAACCGGGGAAACGCCTTAATTGTTGTGCTGCCATTTTGACGGTATTTTGACAGTGCCCAGGCATCTAGTAGCCTGGGCACTGCAACCACTTAATTTTGATATTGGGCGTTGATTTCTTCGGCTCTGGCTCTCTCTATATCCTGATCCATACGATACAGGGAGTAGAGCTTGAGAGCCTCATCCAGGGTGTACACCGTTTCCAGCTCTGCCTTCGATGCAAGCCGTGCTTTTATGAGGGTGTACATCGTTATTTCCAGGCTGGAAAAGCTGGATAGATCAAGCGACCCATACTTGCTTATCTCGGAGTTGCCGTCTGAATAATTCCTTGCAGGTTTCCAGATTGGGCTCCGAGCTTCTTGAAAAAACCGCCGAAATTCAGCTTGATAACCTCCCAGCACAGGATGTACATATCCTGAATTTCGCCGCAAAAGACCTCGTTTGCCAGATCCAGACTGAGCTGCTTGACATCGCCGCCGGTTGCCTCACCCTCAACAGAAACATTCTTGTGATCTACAAGCAGCTTCTTCATCAGCCGCTCGAACGCATCACCGGACAGACCGTTGAAGGCGGAGGACAGTGCGGGGATCGCACGATCCATTTCGATGTTCATAATGTTTGCATTGTCCCCGTTACCAACCAGAGAGGTCAGGCTTCCGAGAACAGGAGAGATAACAGCAGCAAGATCCCCGCTGATATTTGCCGCCACAAAGGCGGGGAAGGGTCTCAGGTAAAAGGTGCTTTCTCCGATTTTCTTCTCGATAGTTTCCATCTGTTTCATTGCATATACCTCCAAATAATGTTGTAAAAATTTTCATGTTGCACGGGCTAACGCTCGGGCAAGTTCGCCCGTAATATCCGCTGTTGCGGTTTGCATAGCAGACTTTGCATTGATCTGAGCGGCTCTCTCGCCGCTGAAATGCTGATTAAATGTGTTGGTGATAACAACTGATTGGCTTTTGCTGTTGGAGACCGTATTCCCGGCGGTGGTCGGAGACACCGTGCCCAGCTGAGCCAGCGGCAACAGGTTTCGGGTGAGAGCCGCCACACCATCGGTTATCATTGATCGCATTTGGTTCCAGAGCTCAGCCAATGGGATCACCGCCTCTTTGCCGGCTTCGCCGCCACCTAGCAGTTTTCCACCCATAGCTCCAAAGATTGTCGCACCGTCAAGAATACCACCCTCTTTGTACCACTGAATGTCGAACTTGGGGAGCGATCCCTTGCCGCCGATACCATAGGGAGCTTCGCCCTTCGTTACGGTAATGTGCGGCAGCTTTAGCTTTGGCAGGCTCCAGGAGAAATTGAAGATATTTTTTAACTTCTCTACAATTCCCTTTACAACCTCCCAGGCTGCATTGATGGGGTTTGTGATCGCTGCCTTGATTCCATTCCAGACATTCAAGGTCGTGTTTTTGATTGTGTTCCAGATGTTCGCAATGGTCTCCTTTACCTTGTTGATTGCATTGGATACGGCACTTGTTATACCGTCCCACACACCGGAGATCGCAGCCTTAATAGAATCCCATACCGCCACGGTCGCCGATTTGATCCCGTTCCAGGCAGCGTCAAAGAGACCCTTCAGGAAATCCATACACATCTTGAACCACAGCTTCATAGTTGCAATTATGGCTTCCAAATATGCCATAATTCCATCCCACCAAGCGGTGAATATATCCTTGATCGCTTGCCAAGCTGCGTCCCAGTCTCCTTTGAACACCGCACCGATGAAATCAGCAACGCCGATTAAAATATCGATGATCTTATCAAAGATGACTTTGAACGACTCCCAGACAACGCCCAGGGTGGCTTTAATATCGCCGCCCCACTTTGACCAGAACACCCGCAGACCATCGCCAATAGCCTTCGCCATTTTCTTGATTGCTTCCCACACGGCAACGCCGGCGGCGGTTATGTGATCCCAAACAACAGCAAGTTTACCCTTGATGTCTTCCCAGGCGGAGATGATCGTCTCACGCAAGGCGTCGCAATCCACACCGGCTTTTTCGAGCATTGATCCCAGGAGTGAGTCATTACCCTGCATAAAATTGATAAAATCATCTATCAGCAAAGCAATAAGCACAATCTCTGCGATTATGGCCAGTGTGTGAGCATTGACGCCCTTCAGCATTTTAATTACAGAGGCAATTCCGCTGGTGATCTTGTCAAAATTAAACGCAAACCATATTGCACCGGCAACAATGCCCAGGAGCTTTACAAGGTTTTGCACTCCTCCCAGCTTCTCGCCGAGCCAAACAACGCCAGTCCGGAGTTTGGTTACGGCCCTCATTGCAGTATCGGATAGCCTGATTATGGCTCTGCCAATACCGTCTGTAATGCCTAGCATTTCGTTTGTATCGGATAACCATAATCCCCATTTGTTGCGGATCACAACAAGAGCTTCCGTGACGGAAATTTTGACAGTGCCGAAAGATGCTGCAATGGCATCTGCGTTGTTCATAAATGCAGCCTTCAGGTCTGCAACCGTAAATTTTCCATCCGTGGCCAGTTGCTCAAGCTGGTCAGATGTGGTGCCCAGCTGCTTATTTAGGAGCTTCACCGCTTCCGGAGCTTTTTCAAGCATTTGGCTTAGGGTCTCGCTGTCAACATAGCCTTTCGCAAAGGATTTGTTGATTGCTTCCATAAGACCGGCAATTTCCTCATTGGTCTTGCCGGCTGTCTTAAACAGCATCGTGGCGGCATTGTTAAAGTTGATCGCCTCATCGATGGTCCCGAATAGGTCTGAATTTTCCTGCACAAGATCCGAAACAATACCGGCGGTCTGGGAATATGCCGTCCGTGTGGCGGATGCAGCAGCAAGGATCTTCTGCTGGATCTCTGCTTGTTCTCCAAGCTCTGCGGTTGAGTTTCTAACCTGCTGCGATATAAGGGAAAATTCTTCTACGAGGCTATTAACTGCCGTAAGGCTGATACCGACACCGATAGCACCAAGCATCTTGGTGGCCACATTCTTGATGTCTACAATCGTGTCATTGACCTTTTTGACATCACTTTGATTTACCTTAAACCTAATAACATCAACCAATTCCGCTAAAATCATTTTTTCACCCCCTTTCAGCGTATCCGCCTATTGTCTTGGGGTATTAACCCGTGCCCCACTTGTAATTCAGGTGGTAGAGCTCTATCAGCTTTTCCAGCTCCTGCACTGCCCGGATCCGGACGGCATCCTCCTGATCCTGCCTTGTGATAATCTCCATCAGGGCCGCTTTTGCTGCCTCAAACTCCTGCTTGGTCATATACGGGGACCTCCTCGCAGAGCTTTACAAGTTCCTTCTCAAATTCACTGATAAAAACTTTCTTATGGTCAATATCGAAACCTAGCACAGCGGCTCGGATTTCTTCGACACTACCGTTAAAGGTTTCGAGGGCCTCCCTCAATGTTTGCTTGAGATCTCGCAAATCACAGAGAGCGGTCTTTTGTTGATCTACCAGCTGTGCAGTTGCTTCCTTCTCCTCCGGAGTAGCAGCAATCCGCTGTTTCCGGATCTTCTCCAGCTCCGCTGCCGCCACCCGGCGGACGGTGTCGCTCCGTTCTGGATCGTTTGCCGTCTGCTCTAACTCTTTGGCCCTAGATGCTGCAAGATCCAGCTCCATTTGAAGCCGTGCTTTTGTAGCGGAGATCATATCTGCAGTTTCTTCACGAGCAGCATTAAATGCCATAACCGTTGTTGCAAAATCTGTGGCGGTTTGGGCAAATTTCTGAAACTCGTTTGTTGCTGATTTTGCTCCTGGGCCTGACAGCCACCTATCCAGCACCTGCATACGCTCTCTGTCAAACATTGGTTTTCTTTCCATTATGAGTTACCTCCTGTGTTTGTTGATAAAATACAGCCTGCAGCCGCACAAGCTCCTGCTCGATGAGCTTTGCAGCAGCGGCAAGGGCACCAACTCGGGTCTGCAGTTCCTCCATTTTATTCAGGATCTGCATACGGTCGCTTTCGATCATTTTCCTGTATCCTCACTTTCAGCGTTATTTCCTGTCCCCTGTAATTCGGCGACAATAACTCTCATTGCTTCCAGTGCCTCAGCATGGAACCGGAAGGTTTTGCGGTTGTAAGTTTCGTACCGGTCGTCAAAATCAAATTCCTTTCCCCAAAGAACTTCAATTATGTCAGGCCAGTCACGGCCATCAAGATACCGCAGTTCTAGGACAAGCTTCCGGGATGGCCATTTCTTCACTATGTGCTTAATCCGTAGAATTGCACCGTTGATCTCAGTGTAGAGGTGGCGGGACTTTGCCAAAAGCCCCTGAGCTTGTGCCTCCAGATCTTCGATCCTTGCCAAAGTGCGTCCGATGCGATCCGCCTCGTAGCCGACACCGCTAGGCATTCCGGTTAATGATGGAGAGTTAGGAGACTTCAAGTCTGAGCGTAACCATTTGATACGCTCAAGTAGCCGGTCAAGATTTTCTTCGTTATCTAAGAAGCGGGAAAGCCATGCTTGTGTTTCTTCAACGGTTGGCACAATGGGGATCACCTCCGGTTTTGCAGATTTACGGGGGTTTTCCTAGAACCTTTCCCCGTGTCTGTGTTTGTATCTGTTATCTATTGCCTGTATCTGTATCGGCTTATTTCGGTTGCGTTCGGTAAAAGAATAACCATTCGCAACCGTTCGCTTTTTAATGCTCATTCTTAGGCCTGCCGCCCTTAGCTCCGTTTTCCGCATTTTGTCTGCATTTCTTTTCGTATTTGGCTTGGTCTTCCCTTATAGAGACCTTAACAAAACGAAAGGCGGTTTTTACTTCGTTATCTTGAATTGTGATTTCCTCGCCCCTCCGGGCATAGGCAAGCATTGCACGAAACAAGACGCCTATCTGCTCATCAGTAAACCCCTCTATTTGATCCTCCAGATCAAAGTAGACAAGAAACGACTTTTTGCTCATTTCGCACGATCACACCCCCGCTGCATTATCACTGCCGGCGGAGCAGGTGAGAAACGCCTCAACATTGGGCCAATAGACAAGCAGCTTTGTTCCAATATTACGGACGGGGATCTTTCCTTGTTTGATCCACAAACGAAGACAGTATTCAGAAATGGGCAGGCCCTCGGATTTAGCCCGTTGAATAGTTGCACGGACTGTCAACACATCAGGCATTGTTGTGGCCTCCTTTCTGCTTTGCAATATGCTCAATAACATTTAATAGCTTTTTCCGTTCTGCTTCAGGCAGCTCTCTCCGGAGCTTACGGGAAAACATTCCGTCAGAAATACCGATTGCTTCTGCAACTTCCCAAAGCTTTACGCCGGCGGTCTTTGCCGCTGTTCGCAGCTCCATATTTTCCTGCATTCTTTCATCCCTCCTTGACATTTGCTATTTAGTGTGCTATCATAACTACGAACTTGTTGTTGTTGTGTTCGTTGTTATAATTGTAGCACAATAACACCCCCAAAAACGAAATCTCGTAATTATCAATTTCAAAAAATTTCATACAATCCGTGCTCGTAATTAGGAGGTTAGATATGGCAAGACCTATGAGGGAATCGACCCAAACGACAAAAGACTTTTCGGAACGATTGTCCGAATTGGTGGAGGAAAGGAAAAGGCAAGGATCTTCGCAAAAAGATATTGCCGCCGGCATCGGTGTTGCAAGCGGTACATTATCGGACTGGTGCTCCGACAATAAAACACCGACTATAGATGCTGTACCAAAAATAGCTTCGTACTTCGGTGTATCTGTAGAATGGCTATTTGGATTATCCAATGACAGAAATGTGCGTTCGAGCACGGTTGATGAATTGGGGCTTACACCAAAAGCGGTTGATTATCTTCGCCGCTGTTCCAGCGAATATGTGCTTACAAATGGAATAATTAGCCAGCTTATTGAACATCCCGATTTTGAAAAAATGATTGAGTATATCGGTTTAGCTATGGATACCGCCCCAATGGATGCAGTTCAAGTACAAAGCGAGTTTGAGAAATTTCGCAAGATCCTTTTGGATCAGGCTCAAGAACGACATACGCAGGCAGGAAAAAAGGTGGCGGATCTTCTGCTGGAAACAGATAGTGCCGCTGAACTAGATACTATAGTCAATATCCTTGCAGAATCTGCTCTGGACAGTGTCGTGCTAAATCGAGAAGATGCAAGAAAATTCTATATTGCTGAAGCTCAAAAAGCACTGAATCGCATTGTTGAGGAAATAAAATAAAAACCCGCCCCCGGTGCTGGAACACCGGAAGCGGTTAAGGGGCAGTATACTTTGGTCAGCCTACTGCCCTTCCATTCTACACGAAAACGGGAGGAAAATCAATGGCAAGTATTAGAGAACGCAACGGCAGCTATCAGATCACCGTCAGCACCGGTCGGGACATCTACGGCAGGAAGCTCCGGGAGACTACCACCTTTACACCGGATCCAACACTCACACCCAAGAAACGGGAAAAGGCCGTGGAGGAATTTGCCCGGGACTTTGAACAGAAGATCCTCAGCGGTGCTGCTATGGATGGCCGCAAGGTTACCCTGAAGGAATTTGCAGACCGTTGGCTCGTAGAGTATGCAGCACAGAAACTGCAACCCGCCACGGTTAATGCATACCGTAGCGAGCTGGAGGAGAAGATCCTGCCGGTGCTCGGACATCTAAAGATGTCGGAGCTGAAGCCCCACAACATAAACGCCTTCTTTGTTGCTATGACACAGAACGGTGCCCGGAAGGATGGCAAGGCCGGCGGCTACAGCAAGGGCACGATCGCAAAGACCCGGAATGTGATCTCCTCTGTGCTGCGGACTGCTGCGGAGTGGGAGATCATCGACCGGAACCCCTGCGATAAGGTACGGCTGCAGGGTGAAGACACCGCCGAAAAGCTAAAATTCTTTACACCAGAGCAGACCGCCACCTTCCTGGACTACATCGAGCAGCCCTATACCGTGAAGATCCCAGGCCATAAACGAGTGGACGATACCGGCATTCCCTACACCGTGGGCGATTACGAAACCACCAAGAATGTCCCGGAGCAGCTGCGGGTGCTGTTTAACCTGGCTGTATATACCGGTCTGCGGAAGGGGGAGCTGCTGGCGCTCCAGTGGTCTGACATCGATCTCGTAGCGGATGTAGTCCGGGTGTCTAAGGCGGTCACACTGGTGGACGGAAAGCCGGTGATCAAGGCGCCGAAAACCAAAACCTCCCACCGGACCGTATCAATACCGCATTCGCTATCAGAACGCCTCCGGAAGCTGCATACAGAGCAGCTGAAGTACCGCCTCTATGTGGGCGACTACTGGCAGGGGAATGACTGGGTATTTACCCAGGACAACGGCAAGCTGATGAACTACTCCACACCGTACCATGCTATGCAGGACGTTATCCGCCGGTATAACACCGGCAAGGCGCTGGACAAGCAGCTCCCGCTGATCCCGTTCCACGGCCTGCGGCACACCTCCGCCACACTGCTGATCGCAAGCAAACAGGATCTCAAAACAGTGTCCAGCCGCTTAGGTCATGCCCAGACCTCTACCACAATGAACATCTACGCACACGCCCTTCAGGAGAGCGACCGCAAGGCCGCCACGGCTCTGGAAAATCTCCTTACAAAACAGGCATAAAAGCAAAAAAATTCCGCTCCGGTCGCCAAATGGTCGCCATTTGGTCATTGGGGCGGTTTTTCTATAAAAAGCAAAAACCCGGAATCCGTTGGGATTCCAGGCTTTTTCGTGGAGCTGCTAGCCAGATTTGAACTGGCGACCTCATCCTTACCAAGGATGCGCTCTACCGGCTGAGCTATAGCAGCATATTTCGGACAGCTTTGCCATTATATCGCAGGGGGACAATGTTGTCAAGACTTTTTTCAAAAATAATCGAATTAAAGGAAGAAAGCCGCTCCGGATGGAGCGGCTTTTATACATTATAATATATTATACTTCCTTGCTCTTGGAAGCGATCTCCATGAGGCACTTTGCGGTGAATTCCTCGGGGGTCATAGCGCCCAGGTCCTCGCCCTTCCGGGTACGGACGGAAACAGTGCCGTTTTCCATATCCCGGTCGCCGATGACCAGCATGTAAGGCACTTTCTGCAGCTGTGCTTCCCGGATCTTGTAGCCCAGCTTCTCGCTGCGGCAGTCGGTCTCTGCTTTAATGCCCACGGTCTTCAGCTTTTCAGCCAGCTCCTTGGAGTATTCATGCGCCCGGTCGGTGATGGGCAGCACACGGACCTGCTCCGGCATCATCCACAGAGGCAGTGCGCCGGCGTAACGCTCGATAAGGTAAGCAAGAGTCCGCTCATAGCAGCCAAGGCTGGTGCGGTGGATGATATAGGGGGTCTTTTTCTGACCGTCAGCGTCCACATACTCCATACCGAATTTCTGTGCCAGCAGCATGTCGATCTGGATGGTAACGATGGTGTCTTCTTTACCGAAGACGTTCTTGTACTGGATATCCAGCTTGGGACCGTAGAAGGCGGCTTCATCAATGCCGATCTCATACTCCACATCCAGCTTGTCCAGGATTTCCTTCATGGTTGCCTGCGCGGCCTCCCACTGCTCGGCAGTACCTTCGTACTTGATGCCTGCCTTGGCAGGATCCCACTGGCTGAAGCGGAAGGAGCAATTTTCCAGCATGCCCACGGTATCCAGGCAGTACTTGGCAAGCTCCAGACATCCCTTAAACTCTTCTTCCAGCTGATCGGGGCGGAGGACCAGGTGACCTTCGGAAATGGTGAATTGACGAACACGGATCAGACCGTGCATTTCACCGGAATCCTCGTTACGGAACAGGGTAGAGGTCTCGCCCAAACGCATGGGCAAGTCGCGATAGGAACGGGCGCGGTTCAGATAGACCTGATACTGGAAGGGGCAGGTCATGGGACGCAGGGCAAAGCACTCCTTCTCCTCATCATAGGGATCGCCCAGGATGAACATGCCATCTAAATAATGATCCCAGTGACCGGAGATCCGGTACAGATCCCGCTTTGCCATCAGAGGGGTCTTGGTCAGCAGGTAGCCCCGCTTCTGCTCTTCGTCTTCCACCCAGCGCTGCAAAGTCTGAATGACACGAGCGCCCTTGGGCAGCAGAATGGGAAGACCCTGGCCAATCTCTTCAACAGTGGTAAAATACTCCAGTTCCCGGCCAAGCTTGTTGTGGTCACGCTTCAACGCTTCCGCCTGCTTTTCCAGGTAAGCATCCAGCTCGTCTTTACTGGGGAAGCCGATACCATAAATTCTCTGGAGCATCTTCCGGTTGCTGTCGCCACGCCAGTAAGCGCCGCAGCTCTTGGTCAGCTTAAAGCCGTTGTGACGGACTCTACCGGTGTGGTCCAGGTGAGGACCGGCGCACAGGTCAGTAAACTCACCCTGGGTATAGAAAGAGATAACAGCATCCTCGGGAAGATCCTGAATCAGTTCTACTTTGTAGGGTTCGTTCATAGACTCCATATAGGCAATTGCTTCAGCCCGGGGCTTTTCGCTCCGCTCCAGACGGATACGCTCCTTGCAGATCTTCTTCATCTCCGCCTCGATCTTCTCCAGATGCTCCGGGGTGAAGGAGAAGGGCGCGTCAAAGTCGTAGTACCAGCCTTCCTCAATAGCAGGGCCAATGGCAAGCTGCACCTCCGGCCACAGACGCTTTACAGCCTGAGCCATAATGTGGGAGCAGGTGTGCCAGAAGGTTTTCCGGTACTCCGGGTTTTCAAATGTGTACAGATTTTCTTCGGACATAATAACCTCCATTTTCCTTGCGAAGCGAAAACAAAGTCGCCTCGCAAAAGCAAATTTTCGTGGGGACAGCAAGGGTTTTTGCGCAGAACAACTTTTGAAACTGCGGTAATACTTTGTGTATTACAATGTTTCAAAAGGAAGTGCTGAGAAAAAAGGACTGCTGTCCACCGGAAAGGTGCTTTCAGAGGCGGCTAAAATAAAAATCCCACCCCTGACATAATCAGGGGTGGGATACATATACATTATAATGTATTCCACGGTTCCACCCTGGTTGCGCTGACAAGCAGCGCCACTCATTGACACAGTAACGGGTGTACCCGGACCGGTATTTCCACCGATCAGCTCAGAAGTGGTATCGTGCCGGGCAGGGTTACAGAGCCATCGCAGCGTACAGGCTCCTCTCTGGGAATCTTACCGGGAACGCATGTCTTCGTCAAAGCTTTTAACAACGAGAATATATCACAAAAATAAAGACCTGTCAATCCTGAAAGGGCGTTAAGGCTGCAAAAAACATATGCAAGGTTTACAATAAATCTGAAACCGGTTGCGTTGTACAATGGTTACATAATTATGGACGTTATGTTTACAAATGTAACTAAATTCACGATATATTGTGTGTTTGAGAAACATCAAAAGGAATATTTTGGATGAAAGTTTACATAAATATTTTTGCATTTTTCTCCAAAATGTTGTCAGTACGCCGAGTTTTACATAAAACACTTGACTTTTTTTGATTATTTGTTATAATGACCAAGCGACTGTCCAAAAAGTTGCAATTTGTAACCAATTGATACCATCGTTTTCGAGATGGTGAATAACGCAAATTTGGCGAAAGGAGGTTCATTCCATGCAAGAGCTTGTTCCCTTTGTTTTAAAAAGAAAGAATATGTTTATCCGCCTAGCTGCATTGGTCATTTCTGTGGCATGTGTTGTCAGTCTTCTGGCGCAGACGGTTTTTGCGAAAAACACATATGTGATCACAGACGGCGATCAGGTTAAGGTCTATTCCACCTATGCTACCAATGCAGAAGAAGTTTTGGTTCAGGCGGGCGTTGCGCTGGACAAGGATGATACATACACCACCCAGCCCGGCGACGGTGTTTCTGAGATCACCATTCAGCGAAGCCAGACCATTACTGTGAACAATTGCGGTGAGATCCTGACAGCTACCAGCTATGGCGAGACACTGGAAGACCTTTTAAACCGGCTGGGTGTACCTGCCCACGGTGAGTACAGCGTATCCCTGCCTATGGACACCCTGACCTACGACGGTATGGAGGTGACTGTACGGCACACAGTAGAAGGTGAGGAGGTTTACACAGTAGAGATCCCCTTTGAGATCACATACTGTAACGATCCCTCTTTGCCTGCAGGACAGGAACAGATCCTCGTACCCGGTGTTGTCGGTCAGATGCAGATCCGCGCCCATGTGGTTTATGTGAACGCAGCGGAAAGCGACCGCACCGTTCTGGAGGAGACTGTGATCGCGCAGCCTGTGAACCAGGTGGTTTTGGTGGGTACCGGCACAGAGGAGACTATCGATCCCGATGCCCCCGCTATTGGCGATGGCGTTATCGTTACCGCTGACGGCGAGATTCTGACCTATACCAAGTCCGCGCAATTCCTGACCACAGCCTACAACCACACAGATGCGGGTTGTGATATGACTACTGCAACCGGCACAACTGTCCGTCTGGGTACTGTTGCTGTGGATCCCACAGTCGTGCCTTATGGTACCCGGATGTTCATCGTCAGCAATGACGGAAAGTATGTCTACGGCATTGCAACCGCAGAGGATTGCGGCGGCGGCGTGAAGGGCAATCACATTGACCTGTATTATCCCACCACTGACGAGTGTTGGCAGTACGGCAGACGCAACGCGACGGTTTATTTCCTGGGCTGAGAAATTCATTGAAATATCGCCTTTCTCCTGCTATAATGGCAGAAGAAAGGCGGTTTTTTTATGATCGACGTTTGTAATATCCATGTAATGAAGCCGTTGCTTGCGGAACATGGGTTTCATTTTTCAAAAGCCAAGGGGCAGAACTTTCTCATCGCGCAATGGGTCCCGGAACGGATCGCAGAGGAATCCGGTGTGGATAAGACGGTGGGCGTTTTGGAGATCGGTCCCGGCATTGGTCCGCTGACCCAGCAGCTGGCGTTGCGGGCGGGGAAGGTCTGTGCTGTGGAGGTGGATCAGCGCCTTGCACCCATTCTGAAAATGACGGTGGGAGAATTTGATAATCTCGAGATACTTTGGGGCGATGTTCTGAAGCAGGATATTCCAGCTCTTGTAAAGGAAAAACTTGGCGATCTGCGTCCTATGGCCTGCGCGAATCTTCCTTACTATATTACATCGCCTATTCTCACCGCATTGTTGGAAGCGGAGTGCTTTGATGCGGTGACGGTAATGGTGCAAAAAGAAGTTGCCCAGCGGATCGCAGCAAAACCCGGAACTGCCGATTACAGTGCTTTTACCATTTTTTGTCAGTACTATGCTGAGCCGGAGCTGCTGTTTGATGTACCTGCCGGCTGCTTTATGCCTCAGCCAAAGGTGACTTCCGCGGTGATCACCCTGCGGGTAAGAAAAGAAAGACCCTGGCATATAGAGGATAAAGATATTTTCTTCCGGACTGTCCGCGCCAGCTTTGCCATGCGAAGAAAGACTCTACAGAACGGTCTGGCTGCCGGCTTCCCGGAATTGGGAAAGAGCGGGGCAGGGGAAGTGATCGCCGCCTGCGGCTTTGCTCCCAGTGTCCGGGGCGAGACTTTGAGTATTTCTCAGTTTGCGGATATTGCCAACGAGATCGTCAGGAGGAAGACCAATGGTTGAATTTTTGTTTTTGGATCTGGATGATACCATTTTGGATTTTCATAAAGCGGAAGGGATCGCGATTCGCAAAACGATCGCATCATTCGGTGTTGAGCCAACAGATGCGGTTTGCGCGAGATATAGTGTTATCAACAAGGCTCACTGGGAGATGCTGGAGCGAAAGGAATTGACCCGGGAGCAGGTGGTAGTGCAGCGGTTTGCTAAGCTTTTTGAAGAGCTTGGCGTGACAGCAAATGCGGCAGAGTGCGCCTCCCGTTACGAAGAAAATTTGTCTATCGGACACTATTTCCTCCCGGGGGCAGAGGAAACGCTTGCGGTGCTTTCAAAAAAATACCGCCTGTTCCTTGCCAGCAACGGAACGGCAAGAGTCCAGGCGGGTCGACTGAAAAGCGCAAATATCAGCCATTATTTTGAGAAGATTTTTGTTTCCCAGGAAATTGGCGCCAACAAGCCATCTCTGGAGTATTTCTCCCGGTGCTTTGCCCAGATTCCGGGTTTTGACCGGACAAAGGCGATGATCGTGGGAGACAGCTTGACTTCGGATATTTTAGGCGGCATCAATGCCGATATCCGCACTTGTTGGATCAATCCCAATCAAAAGCCGGGAAGACCGGATATCCTGCCGGACTATCAGCTGTCGGGGATCGCTCAATTGCCGGAACTGTTGGAAAGCTTATAAACGCACCAGCACCGGAAGCCGCAGAGTCATAGAATCCGGCGTTACAGCGCAGTCCATGGCAAGGATATGCACGCCGGCATCGGCGGCTTCCCGCAGCGCTGTACCAAAGGCAGGATCGGTTGCATCGTTGGGATGCAGGTACTTTACATCTGCCATTTGTATCACAAAAAGGACATATGCCCCATATCCCTCCCGGACTGCTTGCGACAACCCGTTTAAATGCTTGACACCTCTCTGGGTAGGAGCGTCGGGGAAGGCACATATGCCGTCATTTTCAAGGGTCACGCCCTTGACTTCCAGGAAGCACTGCTTGCCGTCAAGGGTAAAGGAAAAGTCAAATCGGGAATCTCCATGGACAGTTTCCGGACGAAGATCGGAGATCATGCCTAAGCCACCGGCAAGGAGCCAATCCCGGGCAGCTGCATTGGGCGCTTGGGAATCCATGTTGATCAGTCTGCCATCTTTTTCTACGGCGATGAGGTCGTATTTTGTCTTTCGGTTGGGATTGTCGGATTCTGCGCACCAAACTGTTGCCCCTTCGGGTAGCAGCTCCCGGCAGCGGCCGGTGTTCTTTACATGGCAGATCTGCTCTTTCCCGCGGATCAGCACGTGGGCGATGAATCGGTTGGGGCGGCGGAGAAATGTGCCGCAGACCATTTTGCCGTATTGCATACCTATCCCACCTTTCTAAATGTATTTTACCAGAAAAAGTTCCCTGTGCCAAGAGGGGACAGGAGGTTTTATGCGCGTCAATTACCACACCCACACCTACCGCTGCAATCACGCGGTGGGTACAGAGGAAGAATATGTCCGTGAGGCGATCCGGGGCGGCGTGGAGCTTCTTGGCTTTTCCGACCATTCCCCCCAGTTCTTTCCCGGAAATTATAAAAGCAGCATTCGTATGGCGCTGGAGGAACTGCCGGACTATGCCCGGAACGTGATGGAAATGAAAAAGAATCATGCCAATGAGATTGAGATTCACCTTGGGGTGGAGATCGAATACTATCCTGCCAGCTTTCCGGAGATCGTTCCGTATCTGCGGGATCATGGAGTGGAATATATGATCCTGGGGCAGCACCGGTGTGGCAATGAGATGAACCAGCCGTACAACGGAACGCCCACGGAAGACGAGGAGATTTTGAAGCGGTATAGCACCCAACTTATGGAGGGCATGCAAAAGGGGAAATTTCTGTATCTCGCACACCCGGATCTCATTTATTATGTCGGACCGGACGCAGTTTACGAAAAGCATATGCGTCGGCTGTGCCGGGAGGCGAAAAGCTGCGGTCTGCCTCTGGAGATCAACCTGTTGGGTTTGCGGGAAGGACGGCAGTATCCCAAGCCGCTTTTCTGGCAGATCGCTGCGGAGGAAGGCTGCTTTGCAGTGTTGGGCAGCGATGCCCATGATCCCAGATGGGTTTGTGACCTTGAAACAGAAGAAGCGGGAAAAGCGATGGCAAAACAGTACGGACTTACCCTGCTGGAGGAGCTGCCGATTACGGGCATTTAACCGGAAAAGGGTATTGACATTTGGCGGATGTGTGATATAATTCATCATGCTCCACATGGAGGCTTAGCTCAGCTGGTTAGAGCGCATGCTTCACACGCATGAGGCCACAGGTCCGAGTCCCGTAGCCTCCACCAAAAAAGACACCACCCGTTGGGTGGTGTCTTTTTTGAATGATGTTTGCCTTCGGCAAATGATGTCGCCATGCTAATGATGATGGCTACGCCTAATGATGTCGCTTCGCTAATATTTCGGGGCAAACATCGCATCATTGCGAGTGAAACGAGCAACATCATTAGCGAAAGCTTACCTCATATCGCCGTAGGCGATGCATCATTGAACTATCCTAAGTTTTTTGATATAATTAATTATAAAGGAGGCGGTTGTGTGAAGGAAAACAGACTTGCAGAACTGTCAATGGAGTTTTCGGTGGATATTATCAATCTTGTAAAGCAATTGAAATCTAACCACGAATCTATTATTTCCAACCAGATCGGCAGAAGCGGCACAAGTATCGGAGCCAATATTCACGAAGCGCAGTACGCGCAGGGTAAGAAGGATTTTATTTCCAAACTCGAAATTGCCTTGAAAGAAGCAAGCGAAACAGGTTATTGGATTAAATTGCTCCACAAAACCAACTACATTGACGAACAGTCATATAAAGCACTTTCTGCAAAATGCACATCCTTGCGTGTAATGTTGATTGCATCTTGCAGAACAGCAAAGGAGAATGAATAATGATCTGCTATCTTGTTCGCCACGGTAAGGATGATGATTCTGTACGCGGTGGCTGGAGCAATTCTCCTCTTACGGCTGAAGGAGCAATACAGGTCGAACGATTAGCCGCTGAGCTTTTACTAGCCAATAATATGGACATAGGTACAATATATTCCAGTGATCTGCCGAGAGCAAAGCAAACTGCTGAAATATTGGCTTCTGTGCTATCTGTTCCCATTATTGAAATGTCAGAATTCAGAGAAACCAATAATGGCGTTCTTGCAGGCATGAACAATCAAATTGCGGAACGACACTATCCCGGTCTGTATTGGAGCGCATTGGACTGGGAACAACCTTACCCGGGTGGAGAAAGCCCTCGTCAGTTTTATAACCGCATTGCAGATGCGTGGCGCAATTTTAAATATATGGTACAGCGTTTGGATCACAATGTGATTCTTGTAACGCATGGTGGCGTTATTCATATAATTCAGTGCATCGAGCGTGGAATCGCATATTCCAATAAAACAAATCCTTTTCCTGTTAGTTATGCAGAAATGATTGGCGTTGAAATATAGGTATACTTTAGTTTGCTGTTAGCCTCGTTTTGATCCGTTTAGTTATTCTTTCACAAACAAAAGACCCGTCCGTCAGGATGGGTCTTTTATACGGCAAAAAGATGCAGAGCGGTAATCTTATAAGAATCTTAATATTTGATCGGTTGTTGCCAAAAGGGGATATATGGTAAAATAGCATTACCTTCAGGAAAGAGAGATGTGTATATGGAACTTTGGACACCGGAACATGCCAAAACCTTGTTGCCCGCGATCGCCGTTATGCTTGCGGTGACGGCGGCACTGCGGTTTGCGATAGGCTCGAAAGACCGGAAAATCAGGATGATCCCTTTGCAGATACTCTCCTGTATCCTTGTAGCGTTGGAGATCGGGAAACAGGCGGTTTCTTTGTCCAGAGGATATGACCTGTATCATTTACCCTTTCATTTTTGTTCGATCTTCATATTCTCGCTTCCCGCCATGTCCTTTTATAAAGGAAAACACCAAAAGACGGTGGAGGGGATCAATGCCGCGGTGTGCGCGTCATTGTTTTTGCTGATGCTTATTTATCCGAATCTCATATACAGCGCCGGCAATATAAGGGATTATTTCAGTGATTACATGTCCTTTCATACGGTATCCTTTCACAATATTGTAATGCTTTGCTTTTTGCTGATCCTTGCTTTGGATCTGTATACGCCGGAGAAGAAGGGCGGGGCAAAAGCGGTGGCATTATTCACTGTGGGCTTTTGCGTCGTTTCTGCTACAATGGCGCAGCTTTTGAAAACCAACTACGCAAACTACTATTCCTGTAACATCCCGGTGTTTGAGGCTTTGAGAAATTCTCTGCAGCCTGTCCTGGGATATGTTGTAACGCAATTTCTGTATATTTTGATCGTGTCGGCGCTGAACATACTGTTTGTTCAGATGTGCTATTGGCTGTACCGATTGTTGCACCGGGTTGTATGCCCGAAGGCAAAGCAAAGCATATAAGAAAAATCCGAACATCGAAAGATGTTCGGATTTTGTTTTTTACACATGAGCGTTTATTAGGGTCGGCCTTTCTTTTTTGGCGAACAGCTTCGCGATCCCCATTGCGCCCAGCAGCATAATGTAGGCAGCTGCAGTAAATCCCAGAATATAAAGGATAAGGCAGAAGGGGAAGGGAACAACATTCTGCACAAGAGAATAAACGGGAAGGTGAGGATCGCAATGAGGGCTTACATAGAACATATTAAAGCTCTCTGTCTGCAACAGTCCGGTCTGATAGGCGACCTCATTCATCACCACAGCTACCATAAGGGCAATGGCAAAAACGGGCAGAGCCTTCAAGATGGTCTTGTGTTCCAACTTTGCATGGCCTGTGGCAAACAGATATGCGCCAATGGGGAGCATGGAGCCGTGGCAGATCATGGTCTGAATGTTGATTCCAACTGTGCCTATAAATACATCACCGGGATAAACCATAACCGCAAGTCCGGCAAACACGGCATAAGTTGCCAGGAAAGCGCAGGTGGCATCGTGGACCTTGCCCTTTTTTGTCAAGCCGGCAAGCAGACCCACATACATAGGCGTGGAGCAGAACTGCCAGGGGAAAGCGTACCATTGATAATCAAAGGCGATGCCGTTTTCGTAGGAAAAGCTGTAATTGATCTGCTTGTAGATCTCTAAAACAGTAACGATGATCGCAGTGACCAATACCACAGACCGGACCCGCTCAAAGGAATCGTTTTTACGGAAGACACATAAGTATATAGCGGAAAGGACCGACAGCGCAAAAAAAGCGAGATGAAACCAACCGTAGGGGGCAGGGGTTTGCATCTGGGTATCCAATATTCGCAGAACGAATTCAAAAAAAGACAAAACACATTCCTCCCTATTCTACTGGCTATTGTATCATATAAAAGAAAGACAGAATATTAAGAATTGTTGAAGATTATTAGAAAAGGTCAAAGGGTGTTGGATGCAGTGACTCCTTGGGTAAAAATTCACAGAAAACATATGTCAAACTTATTCATTGTGCAGAACTTTGCAGTTGATGACAAAAACCCGTTGCATTTTTAGCACTAGTGCATTATACTTAGAGCGAGGAATGCTGGAATCGTTTCCAATTCCATCATTTAGGGATAATCCCAAAAACAGGAGGAAGAAAAATGAAAAAGCTTATTGCATTGCTGTTGGCTCTGGTCGTGATTCTTTCTATGACTGCATGTGCCCCCAGCGACACCACCGACGAGGTCGGCTCTGTTTACTACCTGAACTTCAAGCCTGAACAGAATGACGCATGGCAGGCGCTGGCTAAGGAGTATACCAAGCAGACCGGCGTGGAAGTTACGGTCATCACCGCAGCTTCCGGTAAGTACGAAGAGACTCTGATGGCTGAAATGGGCAAGGACGAGGCTCCCACCCTGTTCCAGGTCAACGGCCCTGTGGGTCTGGCTAACTGGAAGGATTACTGCTACGATCTGTCCAAGTCCGACATTTACGGCCAGCTGACCAGCAAGGACTTTGCTCTGACTGAGGGCGAAGCTGTTCTGGGCATCGCTTATGTTATCGAGTCCTACGGCATCATCGTCAATAAGACTCTGCTGGCAAAGGCAGGCTACAACATTGACCAGATCGACTCCTTTGCAGATCTGAAGATGGTTGCTGAGAGCATCACTGCCAACAAGGAGACCCTGGGCTTCTCCGCATTCACCTCTGCCGGCATGGACGGCTCCTCTGACTGGAGATTCAAGACCCACCTGGCAAACCTGCCCATCTACTTTGAGTATCAGGCAGACAAGATCGGCACCACCAAGGAGATCAAGGGCACATATCTGGACGCTTACAAGAACATTTGGGATCTGTACATCAACAACTCCACCACTGACCCCGCTCAGCTGTCTGCCAAGACCGGCGACGACAGCCGTAACGAGTTCCTGAACGGCGAGGCTGTGTTCTTCCAGAACGGTTCTTGGGAGTACAATGCTCTGGCTGCTAAGTTCAAGGATGAAGAGCTGGCTATGATCCCCATCTACATCGGCGTTGGCGACGAGGCTAAGCAGGGCTTGTGCACCGGCACTGAGAACTACTGGTGCGTCAACAAGGATGCTTCCGAGGCTGACATCAAGGCAACCGTGGACTTCATGAACTGGTGTGTTACCTCCGAGACCGGCACCAAGGCTATGGCAAACGACATGGGCTTCGTTATCCCCTTCAAGGCTGCTGTTGAGTCTCCCAACCTGTTTGTTAAGCAGGATAAGGCTATGACCGCTGAAGGCAAGGCCCCTGTCTCCTGGAACTTCCCCACCATGCCCTCCGAGGAATGGAAGAATGGTGTTGGTTCCGCTTTGACTGCTTATGCTGCTGATCCCACTGCTGAGAAGTGGGAAGCTGTTGTGACTGCGTTTGTCGACGGCTGGGCTGCTGAGTACAAGAAGCTCGGATAATTGAAATTTTACGAGGGTGGGCATCTGCCCACCCTCATTTTGAATTTAATGGCGAAACGGAGACGATGATCTTCCGGAAGATCGCCGTCTGCCTTTTATCATTAAGAATATATAGGGAGGCGTTCTCTTTGGTTAAGACAATAAAAAAATGGTGGCCAGTCTTTGTGCTGCCGGTAGCCATCGCATTTGTGATCGGCTTTATCGTTCCCTTTGTTGAGGGCCTGTACCTGTCGTTTTGTCAGTTTACGACCATCAACAAGGCCAATTTTGTAGGTTTTGAAAATTATATTGAGGCATTTCAGGATGCCCAGTTCTGGGATTCCATGAAATTTACCTGCAGCTTTACAGTGGTTTCTACCGTGCTGATCAATGTGTGCGCCTTCGCCATTGCGCTGGCGCTGACAAATGAGATCCGGGGAACGAACTTGTTCCGGTCTGTGTTCTTTATGCCTAACCTGATCGGCGGTATTGTTCTGGGTTACATCTGGAATATTCTCATAAACGGCGTTTTGAGCTTGGTGGGTGAGCCTCTGCTGGCGCTGAATACCCAGGCAGGCTACTGGGGATTGATCATCCTCATGTGCTGGCAACAGATCGGCTATATGATGATCATCTACATTGCCGGACTGCAGTCCATTCCCACTGATTATCTGGAGGCAGCGCGGATCGACGGTGCATCTGCATGGAAGACCCTGATCAAGGTCAAGATTCCCAATGTGATGCCCTCTATTACGATTTGCTTATTCCTGACGCTGACCAACTCCTTTAAGCTGTTTGACCAGAACCTGGCGCTGACCGGCGGTGATCCCAATCACGCCACGGAAATGCTGGCGCTGAACATCTACAACAACTTCTATTCCCGTGCCGGTGCGTCCTGGAAGGGAATCGGTCAGGCAAAGGCTGTGATGTTCTGTATCATTGTCATTGCCATTTCTCTGATCCAGCTCCGCGCGACCCGATCCAAGGAGGTGCAGCAGTAATGAAGAAAAACCATTTTGTCAATACCGTTTTGAGCGTTCTGCTGGCAGTGCTCTGTGTCTGCTGGGTGTATCCTGTCTTTATGATCCTGATGAACTCCTTGAAGCTGGAGCAGTTCATCTCTACAAACACTGCGTTTGAGCTTCCTCTGGCGGAGACTTTTGCCGGTCTGCAGAACTATGTAAACGCGATCAGCTCCAAGGGCTTTCTGGAAGCGTTTTTGACCAGCCTTTTGATCACGGTTACTTCCGTTGTTGCTATCTTGCTGTTCTGCTCCATGTGCGCATGGTACATCTGCCGAGTCCAGAACAAGTTTACCAAGGCGCTGTACTACATGTTTGTATTTTCTATGGTGGTTCCGTTCCAGATGCTGATGTTCACCCTTTCCGCTACTGCGGATAAACTGGATCTGAACACCCCCTTTAATATCTGGGTCATCTATCTGGGCTTCGGCGCAGGCCTGTCTGTGTTCATGTTTACAGGCTTTATGAAATCCATTCCTACGGAAATCGAGGAAGCGGCAATGATCGACGGCTGCAATCCTCTGCAAACATTCTTTACCATTGTTATTCCCATGCTCAAGCCTACCCTTATCAGCGTAGGCATCCTGCAGACCATGTGGGTCTGGAACGACTATCTGCTGCCCTATCTGGTGCTGGACAGAAAGAAGTACAGCACGATCCCCATTCTGATCCAGTATTTCAAGGGCAGCTTCGGAAGAGTAGAGATGGGCCCGATGATGGCATGTATCATGCTCACCATTATTCCCATTGTGATCGTCTATATCTTCTGCCAGAAGCATATTATCAAGGGCGTGGCTGCCGGCGCGGTCAAGGGCTGATCCGGAAAAACACGCCATACCTGTTGCAGACAGAAAGGAACCACCATGACCATAAAAGATCTGGCAGCAAAAACCGGCTACTCTGTCGGTACGGTATCCAGAGCGCTTAACAATCATCCTCATGTAAGCAAAGCTGCCCGGGATACGATCTTGAAGGCAGCGGACGAACTGGGTTTCCAGTTAAATGTCAATGCCAAGCAGCTGAAGCAACAGCATGCCACATCTATTCTTGTGGTGGTCAAAGGCACCTCCAACGAGCTGTTCAGCGAATTGGTGGAATCTATCCAGAGTATGGTTGCCCGGACAGAATATCCACTGCATGTATATTATCTGGATGAAGATGAAAACGAAGTCCGGCGGGCAGCCCAGCTCTGCCTCGAGAAAAAACCCCTTGGGATCTTGTTTCTAGGGGGAAACAGTCGAAATTTCAAGACAGATTTCGGGAAGATCGACATTCCCTGCGTACTGGTAACAAACGATGCGTCAAGCCTATCGTTTTCTAATTTGTCCAGCGTATCCACAGATGATGCCCAGGCATCCAAATGCGCCATAGATGCAATGGTGGCGCTGGGTCACCGGGATTTTGTGATCGTGGGTGGTGACAGAGCGGTTTCGGATACCAGTCGGCTTCGTTATGAAGGATGTATACGCTCTTTCCGGGAGCATAACATTGCATTTGACCGCGATCTGGATTATGAGGGCGTTCGGTTTTCTTACCAGGACGGCTATAATGCAACGCAAAAGCTGTTAAAGGCAGGACGCCGGTTTACCGCCCTGTTTGCCATTGCGGATGTGATGGCCATCGGCGCAATACGGGCGCTGCGGGATAACGGCTTGCGTGTTCCGGAGGATGTTTCTGTTATGGGTTTTGACGGCTTGCCCTTGGGATCTTATACAGTGCCCAAGCTGTCCACAGTAGGACAGGCGATAAAGGTCATGGCAAGCCGCAGCGTGGAGATACTGATTGAAAATATAGAAGGACGTTGCCGGTGTCGGCATGAAACAGCGCCTTTTGCCGTCTATCAGAGGGAGAGCACCCGAAGGATCGGAGGATGATCATTTGCGAAAAAGCGGTATTTTAATGCATATTACCTCCTTGCCCGGTCCGCACGGTATCGGCACAATGGGAAAAACTGCCTACGCCTTTGTGGATTGGCTGAAGGCGGCAGGGCAGAGCTACTGGCAGGTTTTGCCCCTCAACCCCACCGGCTGCGGGGATTCTCCTTATCAGTCCTTTTCCACCTTTGCCGGCAACCACTATCTTATCGACCTGGATACGCTGGTAGAGGAAGGACTCCTGCTCCGCGAAGAAATTGACGGCATTTGCTGGGCAGATTCTCCCGAAAGAGTAGATTATGGAAAACTCTACGAACATCGGTGCCGTGTGCTGAGACTTGCATGGGATCGGTTTGAGCCTGGTGAGGCATTCAATCGGTTCGTAGATGACAACCGGGAATGGTTGGCGGATTACGGTTTGTTCATGGCGCTGAAAGGAAAATTTCAGGGGCGATGCTGGCAGGACTGGTCTATAAGCCTTATGATGCGGATCCCGGAAGTGATGGAAACATTCCGCAATGATCTGGAATCGGAAATTTCCTTCCAGTATTTCTTACAATATCAATTCTTCCGTCAGTGGACTGCCCTGCGGCAGTATGCCAACCAAAAGGGCATCATGATCATTGGCGATGTGCCGATCTATGTGCCGCTGGATTCGGCAGATGTGTGGGCAAATCCCCGGTTGTTCCAGCTGGATAAAAGCCACAAACCCAGGTTTGTGGCGGGATGTCCTCCCGATTCCTTCAGCGCAGAGGGACAGCTGTGGGGCAACCCCCTGTATAACTGGGATAAGATGAAAGAAACCGGTTATGGGTGGTGGATCCGTCGGCTGAAGGCAGCGGCGAATATGTATGATGCTGTTCGGCTGGACCATTTCCGGGGCTTTGAAAGTTACTGGTCTGTCCCTGCGGAGGCAAAAACTGCAGCTGCCGGCAAATGGGAAGAAGGACCGGGAATGGACTTTATCAATGCCATTCGCGAAGCGCTTCCTGATCTTGCGTTCATTGCAGAGGACTTGGGTTATGTAACGCCTCAGGTCCGCAAGCTGCAGGAGGATTCCGGCTATCCCGGTATGAAGGTGATCCAGTTTGCCTTCGATTCCCGGGAGACAGGGGATTACTATCCCCACGGATATCCGGTCAATTCCGTTTGCTATACAGGCACACATGATAATCCTACACTTAAACAGTGGCTGGAAGAAGCAAAGCTTGAAGATGTAGACCAGGCAGGCGCCTATCTGGGATTGAACCGGGAGGAAGGTTTTGTTTGGGGTATGATCCGAGGCTGTATGGCATCCGTCAGCAAGCTGTGCATTGTGCAGATGCAGGACTATCTGGAACTTGGTGCGCAGGCGCGGATGAACTGTCCCGGTACGCTTTCTGTGAAGAACTGGACTTGGCGTGCCGCGCCGGATCTCTTCTCAGAGGCTTTGCGCGGTAAGGTGCTGGAAGTCACAAGAAGGTACGGAAGATGTTAACTTTAATGAAAGCTGCCCTGTGTTGCAGGGCGGCTTTTTTAGGTAAATGTTGGATTTTTCTATTATATATTCAAAATCATGTTGCCTAATTGCTGAAATGGTTGTATAATACATAATGGTATTTTATGACGCTTGCAATATATGCAAAGGAGAGATGAAGTTGAAACGTTCCATCCTCAAAAGTCGTTTTGAGCATTGGCAAAAAGTTGCTGTGCTGCTGATGCTATATGATATTGTTGCGGTAAATATGGCTTATTTTGCTGCGCTGTGGATTCGCTATGACTGCGCATTTTCTGAGATTCCGGGAGCAGCACTGGTTCAGTATCTGAAACACATGCCCATATATTCGGTGGTATGCGTTGCGGTTTTTCTGTGGCTTCGTTTGTATAACAGCATATGGCGGTTTGCCAGCTTCAATGAGCTGATCCGTGTTTTGGCAGCCACAGGGATCACAGCCGTGACCCATGTGATCACTATGCATTTTATTTTCGGACAGATGCCCAATGCTTATTACATAATGGGAACCGGTATCCAGCTGATCCTTTTGGTTGGAATCCGATTCTCTTACCGTTTTGTGTTGCTGCAGCGCGGCAGGAACAAAAAGGCATCCAACAGCCGGGTCATGCTGGTGGGCGGCGGAAATGCGGGGCAGATGATTCTGCGGGATGCCGGTCGGCTCACCGGACAAAACTTAAAGATCTGCTGCATCATTGATGACAACCCCAATAAATGGGGGCGTTATATCGAAGGAATCCCTGTGGTAGGCGGCAGGGAGGATATCCTTGTCAACGCAGAAAAATACAGGATCGACAAGATTTTTGTAGCGATCCCCAGCGCCAGCGATGAAGATAAGCGGGACATTCTGAACATCTGTAAAGAAACAGGCTGCGAGCTGAAAAACCTGCCCGGTATGTACCAGCTGGTCAGCGGACAGGTTTCCATCGGAGATATGAAGGATGTAGCGGTAGAGGATCTGCTGGGCAGAAAACCCATTCAGGTAAATATGGAACAGATCTACCGCCATATCAGCGGTAAGACCATTCTGGTCACTGGCGGCGGTGGTTCTATCGGTAGCGAGCTGTGTCGTCAGGTGGCGGGGCATAACCCTAAGCAACTCATTATCTATGATATTTATGAGAATAATGCCTACGATATCGAGCAGGAACTGCGGTCACAGCATCCGGAGCTGAATCTGCAGGTACGGATCGGCTCTGTCCGGGACAGCCGCTGTCTGGACAGCGTTTTTGGCGATTACAAGCCGGATATCGTGTATCATGCCGCAGCCCATAAGCACGTACCGCTTATGGAGGCAAGCCCATGCGAGGCGATCAAGAACAATGTGATCGGTACCTATAAGACGGCATATGCTGCTATGGTCCATGGTTGCAGCCGATTTGTGCTGATCAGTACCGATAAGGCTGTGAATCCTACAAATATTATGGGCGCCAGCAAGCGGCTGTGTGAAATGATCATACAGTCCTTTGACCGAGCGGTGAAACAGGGAACGGCAGATAAGATGCCCCGATTGTTTACCCACAAGTCCAGCGGACCGGAGGATCTGCAGAAAACCGTGACACCGGAAATGCCCTGCACGGAATTTGTGGCAGTTCGTTTTGGTAATGTTCTGGGGAGCAACGGCTCTGTGATCCCTCTTTTTAAGAAGCAGATCGCCAAGGGCGGACCGGTTACCGTGACCCACCCTGATATTATTCGCTATTTTATGACCATCCCAGAGGCTGTGAGCCTTGTGATGCAGGCAGGTACCTACGCCAATGGCGGCGAGATATTTGTTCTGGATATGGGTGCGCCGGTGAAGATCGATGAGCTTGCCCGTAACCTTATTAAGCTTTCCGGACACAAACCGGATATTGATATCCCGGTGGTTTACACTGGCCTTCGTCCCGGAGAAAAGCTTTACGAAGAAAAGCTGATGGCAGAAGAGGGAATGAAAAAGACTCCCAATGAGCTGATCCATATTGGAAATCCCATTCCTTTCGATACAGAGACTTTTTTGGTACAGCTTCGCCAGCTGATGCAGGCAGCCTATGAAAATGACGATTCTATCCGGGAGGCAGTAGCATCTTTGGTGCCCACCTATCGTCCCGCACCCAACGGTGCAGCAGATAAGGACTGCATATATGAGGCGCTCTGCCGGGAAACTGTTGGTGCAGGAAGCCGTTGACAGACAGGACTAAGTGTGGTAAACTTAGCTGAGAATTTATCCCTGTAATTATGCGGCAAATGCCGCTGCGGGCTGTATCTTTCAAAGCCCGATCAGGCGCAAAAGGAGAGTAATCATGTCGGAAACCAAAGAACTGGATATACGGGAAGTTGCCCGGATGATCCGCAAAAAAGCATGGGTGATCGTTTTGTGCGCGCTGCTTGCGGGCATTCTTGTATTTACTTATACGTTTTGCTTTGTTACACCTATGTACCAAGCAAATATTATGATCTATGTTAATAACGGCACAGACGGAAATACAGGATCCATTTCCACCACAGACCTTGCGGTGGCGCTTCGGTTGGTAACCACTTATGTCAACATCCTCAAGAGCGATTCGGTTCTTGAGAAGGTGGTTGCGGATGCCAACATAGATCTGACACCGAAACAGATCCGCAATATGATGACTGCAGAGCCGGTGGAGGAGACGGAGATGTTCCGGGTCATGATCACGGCCCCTGATCCTCAGATGGCAGCGAATATTGCAAACTCTATTGCAGATGTTGCCCCGGCAGAGATTGCCGCGATCATTGACGGCAGCGCTGCCAAGATCATCGATTATGCCAAGGTTCCCACATCCCGTCACACACCCAGCTATGCTATGAATACACTGATCGGTATTCTTGTGGGCGCATTGGCTGCCATTATAGGTATCATTGTACGGGATCTTCTGGACACCCATGTAAAGGGTGAGGATGATCTTGCCAAGATCTGCCCGATTCCCATAGTCGGTCTGATCCCGGAGATCTCAGACGAGGTAAAGGGGACAGGCAGAGAATATCGTCCCAAGAAGCAATAACGGTAAGGAGATAGGCAATGAAACTGATAAAAAATGAAAAATCTCCACAGCCGGAGAACAATAACTTTATATCATCACGCAGACATATTCTAAATCAGAATAGTAGCTTTGCTGTTCGGGAGGCATACAAAACTCTGCGTACCAATACCCGCTTTTTTCTGAACAATCCGGGCTGCAAGAAGTTTTGCATTACCAGCAGTACATTGGGTGAGGGCAAGAGCATCACCATGCTGAATTTGGCCATTTCCTTTGCGGAGGCAGGACAGAAGGTTCTGCTGATCGATGCGGATATGCGCCGTCCCGCCTTGGCGCGGCTGCTGATCGAGAAGGCGTCTCCGGGACTTTCCAATGTTTTGGCAGGACTTGTTTCCGTTAGCGAGGCGATCCATGAAAGTGTATATCCAAACTTAGATATTATTTTCTCCGGAGATGTTCCCCCGAATCCCTCGGAGCTTCTGAGCAACGAGCGGATGCATGGACTGATCGAGGACATGTCCAAGAAGTATGACTATATTCTTGTGGATACGCCCCCTGTGAATGCGGTATCGGATACCTGTATCGTAGCCAATATGCTGGACGGCGTTCTGTATCTTGTTCGGGAGAACAAGACGGAAAAGGACGCAGTTAAACAGGGCGTAAGCCAACTGCAGATGGTAGGTGCTAAGCTGCTGGGATTTGTGCTGAACGGCGTGGATATGGATTCCAGAAAGCGCTATTACGTCGAGTATAAATAAACAGCTCCGCGAGCTATCCCAGACTTGGCAGCACACGCGGCAAGGCAATGTAATTGCTCCCCCGCGGCTTTTGCCGCGGGGGGTTTGTACATTAAATGAATGGAATGGTAACACTATGAAGAAAAAAATGTCCCGGGAAGATCCCCGGCGACTGATGCAGGGGCACTGGGGCAGTGTATTTCTGATCACAGTAATGACCATGCTGGAATCTTTGTTCCATGTGGCGCTGGCAGTGCTGATGCAGAAGGTGATCGATGCGGCGCTGACAAAAAGTGAATACAGATTTGCATGGAGCATGGCGCTGATTTTGGACCTTGTGATGCTCGTGTTGTCTCACGGATTGATTTCCTGGTATACAGGGAGCGCGTCGGACCGCTTTACGGCGAAGCTCCGGCGGAAACTGTTGACAGCTGCGGCGTACAGCCGGGATGCAAAGCTCCAGTCCTATCACAGCGGCGAGCTTCTGAACCGGGGTATGGAGGATGTGACCACCATCTGCGACGGAACAATGAGTGCGTTCCCGACCCTGATCGGTCAGCTGACCAGCCTGGCAGGCGCTTTCATTGCGGTAGTGCTGATGTACCCGCCTGTGGCGGTTGCGCTGATCGTGGCTGCGGCGGTAATTGGCGGTGTTGTAGCGTGGCTTCGTCCGCTTTTGAAACGGAATCACAGAAGAGTCAGGCAAGCGGATGAGCTGATGATGGCGGATATGCAGGAGGACCTGCAACAGCTGGAACTGATCCAGAGTTTGCAGATCCAGGAGCAGACCCTGAAGCGGTTTGACGGGAAAATAAAAGAAAGTCTTGCTGCTAAGTTTACCCGCAGATTATGGAGTGTTGGAGCAAATGCCTCGATTTCTGCGGCATCCAACCTGGGAACAGGTGTGTTGCTGCTGTGGGGCGCATCCCGGGTCGCAGCACAGACATTGAGTTATGGCTCGTTGACAGCGCTGCTGCAGCTGCTGTCTCTCTTCCGCAATCCGGTGATAGGCCTTTCCGGTATCTGGAGTCGGTTGACTGCGGTAGAGGTTGCAAAGGAACGACTGACAGAGCTTCTGACTCCGATAGAAGAGCCGGAAAAGGTGCAGCTGCCCGGTCGGGTATATGCCATTGTGTTTGAGAATGTGACCTTTGGCTATTCCGGAGAGGAGGAGCCGGTGCTGAATGGGTTCAATGCCCGGTTTGGCTTGGACGGATGGACCTGCCTGACAGGCTTCTCCGGAAGAGGAAAGACTACGGTGTTCAAGCTGATCCTTGGCCTATATACACCGCAGCAGGGAAGAATTTATCTGGACACCGACATTGGAGAGATTCCCTGTTGCGAGCAGACAAGATGCCTTTTCGCCTATGTCCCTCAAGACTATGCCCTGTTCTCGGGTACAGTTCTGGAGAATCTCCGGCTTGTAGCGCCGGATGCCTCCTCTGAGGAGATCCGCAGAGCGCTCACGATTGCCCAGGCAGAGTTTATCTGGTCCATGACTGCCGGTGAGCAGACCCAGGTCCGGGAAAACAATACCGGACTTTCCAAGGGTCAGCTTCAACGGCTGGCCATTGCCAGAGCAGTGCTGATGAACCGACCGATCTTCCTGCTGGATGAATGTACTTCCGCATTGGATGCCCATACAGAGGAAGAGGTGCTCCGGAATTTGAGCGCCATTAACGATCAGGCGATCCTGGTGACCCACCGTCCGGAGGCGCTGGAGCGCATAGACGGACTGAACAGAATATCCATGGAAAACGCATAAAAAACCGGCTGCCGCGCAACATGCGCGCCAGCCGAAATTTTATTGAACATGGATGTGATTGTTAATGTGATCTTCGCAGTAGCAGTGATACCCTGTGCACCGGGAACAGTAACGGAACTCTAATTCCGGATTAGAAATATCCGTTCGTCCGCACACAGTGCATTTATGTGTATAACCGGAAGAAGCTTGCCCTTTAGAGGAGAAGGGGATCGTCCCTGTTTTCTTGACGCTATAAACCTTCTTGGGGCGTCGGCGGATAAAGGGGAACAGATTCAGAACATCCTTGCCAGCAAAGAGCAGATAATTTCCCAGAGCCACCAGCGGGAACAGGTTGTGGGGGAAGAAGGGGATGAGATTATAGACCTCAATGGCGATAAGCACCAGATACACGAGGCCTAAGAACCATGCCTTTACCGGAATGATGAACAGCACAAGAAATTGAGAGTCCGGGTTCTGGGTGGCGAATGTCAAAAGCATGCTCAGATGCAGGTAGTAAGCCATGTTGGAGTATATAAAATAGGAAAAATATTCTGCAGGGATCAGCGTTTCGGAAATGATAATATCCGAGGTAGGGCAGAAGATCATGGCAAAAACATCCATAAGGATCACGCCGGAAAAATAATAAAGATTAAAACGGAACGTACCCATACTGTATTCCACGCCCCGGCTTAGGCTGTAAAAGAAATACAGGAAGATCAGCGCCAGAAAAGAACTGCCCGGAGTATAGGTCAGCACATAGGTGAACAGCCGCCAGACTTGTCCTTGCAGGATCAGGGCTTTGTCAAAACGCAGAAATTCATAAAGGATGCTTCCGCCGTTGATCATGCTCAAAAGGTATACGATGCCAGAGCCAATGCAAATATAGAGCATTAGATTAGGGATGCCTTTGTCCCGGTTTTTATAACAGAAACGCTCAAAGGAAGTACGCAGGTTTTTCAAAAAAACTCATCTCCAAAACAGATTGCCTATATGATACCAGTTTTTCCGGGAAATGTCTATAAAGGAATTATTAACATTTTCGGGTAGAAACCGAAAAAAGTGTTGACTTTTTTGAAAATTCGAGTAGAATAAACAGGAACTGCATACAAGCCTTATCAAGAGTGGTGGAGGGAACGGCCCGATGAAACCCGGCAACCTGCAAAAGCGTGGTGCCAAATCCGGCGGCAACGAAAGATGAGGATTCGATAGAGCACACATCGGGTCCTTCGATGTGTGCAGATTTTTTTGAAAGGACTTTTTTTATGGAAAAGAGATTATTTACTTCCGAATGTGTCACCTGCGGTCACCCGGATAAGGTAGCGGATGCTGTCTCCGATGCGATCCTGGATGCATGCTTAGAGCAGGACCCCGGCTCCCGGGTGGCTTGTGAAACCATGGTCACTACAAACTTCTGCGTGATCTGCGGCGAGATCACTACAAAGGCAAAGGTGGATTACGCCGGTATTGCCCGTCAGGTGATCCGTACCATCGGCTATACGGATAAGGAAGCCGGCTTCGACGCAGATTCTGTGGAGATCCTCTGCAAGATCCATACCCAGTCTGCCGATATTGCTATGGGTACCAACGACGAGGTGGGTGGCGCAGGCGATCAGGGTATGATGTTCGGTGGCGCTTGCACCCAGACTCCGGAGCTGATGCCACTGCCTGCGGCGCTGTCCAGGGCCTTGGCAAACCGGCTTACAGAGTGTGTCCGCAGCAATGACCTGCTCCGTCCCGACGGAAAGACTCAGGTCTCTGTGGAGTTTGACGAGCAGGGCAAAGTGGTTGGTATCGACACTGTGGTGGTCTCTATTATGCACACAGAGGATTTTGAGATCAGCGAACTTCGCCGGTATATCCGGGAGGGTGTGATCGCTCCTGTGCTGAAGCAGTACGGCTTTGATATTGAGAATGTGGCGCACATTCATATCAACCCCACCGGTAAGTTTGTTATTGGCGGACCTGACGGCGATACCGGACTTACCGGACGCAAGATCATTGTAGATACCTACGGAGGCTATTTCTCCCACGGCGGCGGCGCATTCTCCGGAAAAGATCCCACCAAGGTGGACAGGAGTGCGGCATATATGGCCCGGTATATGGCAAAAAATCTGGTGGCAGCGAGACTTGCTGAGCAGGTGCAGGTACAGCTTGCTTATGCCATCGGCGTTGCTGAGCCTGTGTCCGTCCGGGTGGATAGCTACGGCACCGGCAAGATCAGCGATGAGGATATGACCGCTTTGCTGCGTAAGACCTGCGATCTGACCCCTGCGGGCATTATCCGCAAGCTGGAGCTGCGCCGGCCTATCTACGGCAAAACTGCCATGGAAGGCCACTTTGGTGTAGATGACCGCCCCTGGGAAAAAACAGATATTGCTGATGATCTGAGAGCTCTCGCCGGTTTATAAAGACAAAAGGAACGGATGAAAATTCCGTTCCTTTTTATATTTTCTTTGCAATTCGGTAAGAATGTGCTATGATAAGAAAAAATGCAATGGAGGGATTCCATGCTGGACTTTATCCGAATTGCCTGCGCAGTGCCTGCTGTCCGCGTAGGTGACGTCAAAAAGAATACAGAGGATATCTGCCGCTTCATGGTACAGGCGGACGAAAAGGGGAGCGATCTGATCGTATTCCCTGAGCTTTCCATGACCGGCTACACCTGCGGAGATCTGTTTTTCCAAAGCTCCCTGCAACAGGCAGTGCGTGCCGGATTGAAGAGAATAATGGAGGCATCTTCCGGTGTGCCCCAGCTGACGGCTGTGGTAGGACTGCCTGTGAAGCTGGACGGCCAGCTGTACAACTGCGCCGCTGTGATCCGGGGTGGAGAACTGCAGGGAATCGTTCCCAAAACATTTATCCCCAACTACAATGAATTTAATGAAAAACGGTGGTTTGGCTCTGCGGCAGATTTGCAGAGAGATCATGTGCAGATAAAAGAACTGGCGGATGTGGATGCGTGGTATTCTGTCCCTGTTGGCGCCAACCAAATCTTCTGCATCGGCGAGGGTACGATGGTTGGCGTGGAGGTTTGTGAGGATCTGTGGTCTCCTGTTGCCCCCTCCGCTATGATGGCTTTGGGCGGCGCGGAGGTTATCGTGAATCTGGCAGCCTCTAACGAGGTGGCAGGCAAGCGGGCAAGCCGCCGCAGCATGGTGCAGCAGCAGTCTTCCTCCTGCGCCTGTGTATATGCATTCTGTTCTGCCGGCTGTACGGAATCTACCCAGGATCTGGTGTTCTCCGGGCATAGCATGATCGCCCAGAACGGACTGCTCTTGGGAGAAAATGAAGATCTGGCTGCCTCGGATTACCTGCTGATCCGGGATGCGGATCTTGGCGTTATCCGGGCAGACCGGAGCAAAAAGACATCCTTCCGGGATGCCGCTGCTCTATATGGTGTAGAGGGCGGTGTTCGTCCCAGCGAGTGTTTTGACAGCAAGCTGCGTAGTGACGGAAGCCTGTATCCGGTTTCCAAGCTGCCCTTTGTTCCTCAGACAAAGGAGGAGCGTCAGGAACTGTGCCTGTCCGTGTTCCGGATTCAGGCAGCGGGCCTTGCCAAGCGGCTTGAGACCATTGGCGCCAATGGCGTTATCGGCATTTCCGGCGGTCTTGATTCTACCCTTGCTCTTCTTGTAGCGGTTGAGGCAATGCGCCGCCTGGGAAGACCGGCTTCTGATATTCACGGCATTACCATGCCCTGCTTTGGAACGTCCGACCGGACTTACCGCAATGCCTGGGAGCTGATGCGTACCCTTGGCGTTACCGGGAAGGAGATCAACATCCGGGATGCAGTCACCCAGCATTTTGCAGACATTGGGCAGGATATGTCCAAACACGACACCACCTATGAAAATGCTCAAGCCCGGGAACGGACCCAGATCCTTATGGATTATGCGGGACGTGTTGGGGGCATCGTTATCGGTACCGGCGATTTAAGCGAGCTTGCGCTGGGCTGGTGTACCTATAACGGCGACCATATGAGCATGTATAGCGTAAACGGCTCTATCCCTAAGACGCTGATCCGCTGGATCGTGGAGGCGGTGGCGGAACTGCCGGAGTATGCTGCGTCCAAGGCGGTGCTTCTGGATGTTCTGGATACCCCCATCAGCCCCGAGCTTCTTCCCCCGGATGCCTCGGGCAAGATCAGCCAGCAGACAGAGGATATTGTTGGACCTTATGCTCTCCACGATTTCTTCCTGTATTATATGATCCACTATGGGTTCAGCCCCACCAAGATCTACACCCTTGCCTGTCGGGCATTTGCAGATGACTTTGACGCCGCTACGATTAAAAAATGGCTGCGGACCTTCTGCCGCAGATTTTTCACTCAGCAGTTTAAGCGCAACTGCCAGCCTGATGGAGTCAAGGCAGGAATTTTGGGGCTAAGCGCCAGAGGCGATTGGACTATGCCCAGCGATGCCTCTGCAAGGATCTGGCTGGAGGAAATTGAAGTCCTCTAAACAATAGGAGGAACAAAATGAAGCAGATAAAGCAAAAAAGGAAACTCCCTAAGGGTGTCGTGATTACCCTGTGCGTTCTGCTTGCCCTCGGTGTTTCAGGTATTGCTGCGGTTTTTGGAATCAACGGATGGGTAATGGGCAGCGTGAGCAGTCGAATAGTGTCTGAAGAACAGGCGGCAGTGCTGCAGAATGTGGACTGCATTATCGTCCTGGGTTGTCAGGTCCGTAGCGATGGGTCCCCCAGCCATATGCTGGAGGACCGGTTGAAGCGGGGTGTTGCCCTGTACGAGCTGGGAGCTGCTCCCAAGCTGTTGATGAGCGGCGACCACGGAACAGCAGAGTATGATGAAGTGGATGCCATGAAACGCTATGCGGTAAACGAAGGCGTCCCTTCTGCGGATGTGTTTATGGATCACGCCGGATTCTCCACCTATGAGACCATATACCGGGCAAAGGAGATTTTTGGCGCGGATAAGGTCATAATTGTCACCCAGGAGTATCATTTGTACCGGGCGCTGTATATTGCCCGGCAGTTGGGGATAAAGGCTTACGGCGTACCTGCGGACTACCGGCAGTACAGCGGTCAATTTTCCCGGGATGTCCGGGAAATTCTGGCCCGGGTGAAGGATTTTGGTATGGGAATAATCCAGCCGGAGCCTACATACCTTGGACCTGCCATTCCTATCAGCGGCAGCGGCGATCTGACCCACGACGAAAACTCTAATTTCAGTTGATCATAACAAAACAGGCTGTATTTGCCGCCCCTCCAGCGCTGCGTCCAGCGCCGGAGGGATTTTTTTGAAATCCGCCACCATACTGGTGGGCTTGCCTTGGGCATCGTCCTGCCCAAAGGGTACGAAATAATAATGCTTTTTGGAGAGAAGCTTTCCAATGTTTTCAGCTGCGCCCGCAAGGGCATCGTTGGTGGAAACTGCCACCAATACGGGCCTTCCGTTGCGCAAATGGCTCTTGGCAGCCATCGTCACCGGCGTATCGGCAATACTGTGGGCAAGCTTGGCAAGGGTATTTCCGGTGCAGGGGGCGATCACCAGAGCATCCAGAAGCTTTTTCGGTCCAATCGGCTCTACCTGAGGAATGGTCCACAGGGGGTCTCTGCCGCAAATGGTGGTTGCTTTGCGGATGTGGGATTGGGCAGTGCCGAAGCGACTGTCAATGGTATAGGCGGAATGGGAAAATATAGGGATCACGGTGTGTTCCTTTGCTAGCTCTTCCATGACAGGGAATACATCTTTATAAGTACAAAAAGAACCGCACATGGCAAATCCAATGTTCATTGTGATAACTCCTTTCCCCGTACCAGACGTATAGCGGTGCGGGCGATCAACTCACCGGAGGATTCCGGTGCTTTTTTGTTGGGCAGACCTCTTGCCCAGATCACATCTTTTCCGGCGATCCCGGAAAGAGAAGCGAGATCGATTTTGAGACAGTCTTTATCTGTGTTTTCTTCCGGCAACATCATGGCAGGGGCGGTGTTGAAGATCACCCTGTAACCGGTTGGCGTCTGTGACAGATCCTCTGGCCTGTAACCCAAAGCAGACAGCATAGCCCTGTCACTTTCCTTTCGGGCAAAAACAGAGACCTCTGCGCCCATACTTTTCAGAAGGGAGGCAAGGCACTTTCCAATCCGCCCCCAGCCGATGATCAGCACAGGACAGTTCCGGAGGATCACAGGTAGATGCTCCAATGCTGCTGTTATGGCGCAGTAGGCGGTAATAGCAGCATTTTCCGCCAGATACACAAGATCTTTCAGTAAATCTATTTTTTCATAACCGGACAATTCCTCACGGTCAAGATTGCCGCCCAGAACCGTAATGCTTCGGGGCAGTGTCTCCAGTATATCTTTTAGATGCCCACCTCCGTTGACTGTTCCGTCAGGAGCAAAACTGGGTACAGGAAGCAGCAAATGCGTGACGGAAGCATTGGCAGTAGAGCTAAATTTACAGCCCATGCGGCGCAGGGCATTTTTTGCATATGTCAGAGCAGGGGTGTTGCCTGCAGTCAAAAACACCGGTTCGTCCATAAAAATCACCCTTTCATGACAGAATATGATCTCCGGAATGGAGTTGTGCTTGATTATTTTTTATGGGTCTAGTATAATAAAGCTAAGAGGTGAAAAAAGTGAAACGATTGGGTTTTATCCATGATATGATGGATGTAAAGGTGTTGATCCTTTATGTAATGGCGCGAAGCAGCTATCCCCTGACTTGTCAAGAGGTTTATGAGTTGTGCTATCAGGATGAGTGCTTAAGCTATTTTGATGTATGTACCGCAATTCCCGAAATGGTTGCTTCCGGACATATTAAACAGTTGGAAGGGGAACGCTACGAGATCACCGAAAAGGGCAGACAGGACGGCTCTCTTACCGAGGACTCCATCGCCTTTACTGTAAAACAGCGGGCAGAAAACGCTGTAGCCAGGTTTAACCGCCAGCTTCGCCGTAGCAGCTTTGTGAAGACCCAGGTAATCCCCCGGGAGAGCGGTGACTATTCTGTGATCATGGCGCTGGACGATGAGATGGGTAATCTTATGACCCTGGAGCTGTTAGCGCCGGATCAACGGCAGGCAGTGCGCCTGGGCAAGCTTTTTGAGAAAAAAGCCGAGGATATTTACAACTTAACAATGACAGAGCTTTTGGACGAAGAAGACGCTCTGGAAGAGCAGTGACCCCTTGTCGAAATGCCACAATCGTGGTATAATATAAGTGACACCGGAGGACCGGTGAAAACGAAAGGAGCTGCCGCATATGAAGTTTCAATTCAGTGAAAAGAAAGTCAAGCTACCCGGAAATGTCCACGCTTATGCTGAGAAAAAAGTAATGAAGCTGGCACGGTTCTTTGAGGAGGATGCGGAAGCACTGATCGTCTTCTCTGTGGAGAAAAACCGGAACACTGCGGAACTGACTGTTCACGGCGCAGGCACATGGTTCCGGGCAAGGGAAAGCACATCGGATATGTTTGCTTCCATCGATGCCGCTGTAGGCACGATTGAAGGACAGATCCGGAAGAACAAGACCCGTCTGGCACGCCGCTTGCGGCAGGATGCCTTTACCCGCACAGTAGAGGAGACGTCCTTTGCGGCAGAGGAGGCAGAGGAGGACTTGAGCATCGTCAAGGTAAAGCGGTTCTACTTTAAGCCAATGTCCCGGGAAGAAGCAGTTCTCCAGATGAATCTTCTGGAGCATAACTTCTTCGCCTTCCGTGATGAAGATAACGGCGGATCGTTTGCTGTGGTCTACCGGAGAAATGACGGCGGCTATGGCCTGATCGATGATGTGGGATGATTTCTTTATAAGTAAATTGGAGACCTCGAAAGAGGTCTCCAAAATTTTTCTAAATATCTGCTTGACAAATTAACAAGTGTCTGATAATATAACCGAGCGCTTCCGGCAGGGGGCGCAAAGTTATGCAAAAAAGCAGCAAGAAAAATGTTGAGAAACAGTAAAAAAGTTCTTGACAAGGCTTGCGTTGTGTGCTAAACTGAACAGGCTCACCTCTTAAGAGGT
>JAZNZT010000013.1:0-6710 GCA_045595075.1 Faecousia sp. | reverse complement strand
GAGGTCTTACCGTGGTCGACGTGACCCATGACGACCACGACAGGAGCGCGGGTCTCCAGCTCTTCTGCAGTATCCACATGATCGTCGATGATCCGCTCTTCGATGGTGATGGTGACTTCCTTCTCTACCTTGCAGCCCATTTCGGTCGCTACAAATTCTGCGGTGTCGAAGTCGATGGTCTGGTTGATGCCTGCCATAACGCCGTTGGTCATCAGACACTTGATGACCTCGCCGGCAGTCTTTTTCATCCGGCTTGCCAGCTCGCCCACGGTGATCTCCTCGGGGATCTTCACGGTGACGGGAGCTTTCCGCGCCACTTCCATCTGCAGGCGGCGGAGCTTCTCCTGCTCCTCGTTACGGGCCTTGTTGCCCTTGAACTTGTTGTCCTTTGCCCGGTTCTGCTGCTTACCCTTGCCGCCGAACCGCTGCTTGCCGCCCTGGTATTCCTGGACTCTCTGGTCCACCAGATTGTCCACATCCGCAAACCGGTTAGCATTGACCTGGACAGCGGAGGTGTCCACCACACGGCGTTCACGCTTACGCTCCGGCTCGGCGGGCTTTACAGGCTTTTTCTCCTCTGCCTTGGAGGCAGGGGCGGCCTTTTTCTCCTCTGCCTTGGGGGCGGGAGCAGGCTTTTTCTCCTCTGCCTTGGGCTCGGCGGGTTTTTCCTCTGCCTTGGGCTCCTCTTTCTTGGGAGCAGGCTGCACCGCAAAGACCACCGCCAGAGATTCGATCTGGTTTTGGAAGGTCATCCGGTCAAATACCACATTCAGCTCCTCCTCGGTGAGGACCTGGGTGTTGGATTTGGGCTTTTCAAAAAATTCTGTGAGGATGTCGGCGATCACCTTGGGCGCGACCCCAAAGTCTGATGCCACATCTTTTAACTTATACTTTACTACCATATAAGCACCTCCATGTTACTTCTTCCGGAAAGCGCGGCCAAACCGCTTGTTCTGCTCGTGAGCCTTGGCCTCGCTGCGACGCTGCTGGATCCGCTGGGTACGCTTGTTTAAGGCATCCAGAACGTCTTTGTATTTTTCCGGCTCGTCCAATGCCTTTACGAAGGCCAGCGCCAGCGCCGGGTCAGTAAAGGCGGCGATGGCAAGCTCCTGTCTGCCGATTGCCTGACCAAGCTGGTCTTTGGTGTACGCCGGTTTTATGCATTGCTGCTGGGTACCAGCTACAAAGCTTTTGGCTCTGCGCCAGGTGTGGTCAGAGGCGTCCTGCGCCACCACCACCAGCCGGGCATGCTGGGCTCTTGCCGCAGCGCCGACCGGTTCTTCTCCCAGCTCGATCCGCCCTGCCTTTCGGGCAAGGGCCATGTAATTTAAGGCTTTATCCATTGACCGCCGCCTCCATTTCCTTTTCCAGCCGGTCATAGACCTCTTCAGGAATGGAAACCTCCAGGCTGCGCTCCAGACTTTTTGCCTTTCTGGCTTTTCTCAGGCATTCCGGATCGGGACAGATATAAGCGCCTCTGCCGTTAAGCTTGCCGCTGAAGTCCACACTGACGTTACCGTCCGTTCCCCGGACCACACGGATCAGCTCCCGTTTTGCCTTTCGCTCCCGGCAGCCCATACACTGCCGCTGGGGTATTTTCTTTTGCATAAGGACTGCGCCTCCTTTAAGGGTTACATGTCATTCCGAGGGAGCGGAGCGACCGTGGGAATCCGTTTCTTAATGGGGTATTACGGATTGCCACGACCAGTCTGAGGACTGGTCTCGCAATGACAGGAAAAATGTTACTCTGCCTGGGATTCGGGCTTGATGTCGATCTTGCAGCCGGTGAGCCGGGCAGCCAGGCGGGCGTTCTGACCCTCCTTGCCGATGGCAAGGCTCAGCTGATTGTCGGGCACGATCACACGGCAGGACTTGCCGTCGACAGCCACATCCACACGAATAACGTCCGCAGGGCTCAGCGCTGCCCGGACATACTCGGCAGGGTCTTCGCTGAAGACCACAATGTCGATCTTCTCGCCGGAAAGCTCATCCACAACAGCAGCCACACGGCCGCCACGGGGTCCTACGCAAGCGCCCACAGGGTCAATGCCCTCTGCGGCGGCGCGGACGGCGATCTTGCTCCGGGAGCCGGGCTCACGGGCGATATTGCGGATCTCCACCTGACCGTCGGCGATCTCCGGGGTCTCCAGCTCAAACAGCCGGCGAACCAGATTGGGGTGGGTACGGGAAACATGGATCAGAGGTCCGCGGTTTGCCCGGTGGACTTCCAGCACATAGACACGGATCATGTCGCCGGGGATCAGCTCCTCGCCGGGGATCTGCTCGCTGGAACGAAGCACGGCGTCAGACTCTTCGCTGCCCTGACCGATCCGGACAAAAATATCACCGGAGGGATCGATCCGCAGCACAGTGGCGGTGAGCATCTCCTGGGCCTTGGAGGAGTAGCTCTCGTAAACAGCGCCACGCTCTGCCTCACGGATACCCTGGATCACCACCTGCTTAGCGGTCTGGGCGGCAATTCTGCCGAATTTCTGAATGTCGATGGGCAGGCTGACAGTTTCGCCCACCTCAATATTGGGGTTCAGTGCCTTGGCGGCATCGATATGGATCTGGATGGCGGTGTCTTCCACTTCCTCCACCACAGTCTTTAACAGGTGCATGGAAAGACCCTTTTCGCTCAGGTCCACCACAACATTTTCACCGGGGATATCCCGATGGTCCTCCCGGTCCTTCCGGTAGGCGTTGGTCAGCGCCTGCTTCAGACGCTCCACCATGTACTCCACAGGAATACCCTTCAGCTTTTCCAGCTCCTCCAGGGAAGCAAAGATCTCTGCGCCGATGTCTACCTTGGGAGCGGCTGTCTGTTTCTTCGCTCTTGCCATGTGATATGTCCTCCTTTGCGCCTTTTTCAAGGCTCATTAATTTTTCTTAGTGAGATATTTCTGTATTAAAATTCCACACGAAGGCGCACCAGGGCGACTTCGGTAATTTTAAAGGAGATGGTCTCATAGGGGGTGTGACGGCGAATTATGCCGTCTTCATAGCCGGTTAAGGTTGCGGGGATCTCCTTTAAGCCGTTCCAGGGGCGGTAGAGCTTAATGAGAATGGGACTGCCCATAAATCGGGCAAAATCCTCCGGCCGCTTCAAGGGCCGTTCCAGTCCCGCGGAGCAGACCTCGAAATGGTAGCTCTCGGCGATGGGGTCTTTTTCGTCTAAGATTGGGTCCATTGCCCGGTGGATGGCTTCGCAGTCGGTGATGTCCACGCCGCCTTCTTTATCGATATACAGCCGCAGGTAGCGCTCCGCGCCCTCCCGGACGTATTCCACATCCCACAGGCTGCAGCCTTTTTCTTCTACCACAGGTTGGGCAAGCTGGGTGATCAGTTCTGTGACTTTCATTTTCAGTCCTCCGTAGGTTGTCAGCCTATCACAAGAAAAGAGAGGGGCGAACCCCTCTCTTTCGTATAGTATACTCTAGATTACTTGCATTATAGCACCCCAGCGCTAATTTTGCAAGGGGTATTTTTAATATTCTTTTTTATGTAGGGGACGATGCCTTCATCGTCCCGCGGGCGGATGAGGGCATCCGCCCCTACAAGGGGCATTACATAGAAATTGGCAGACCCTGGATGTACTTCTGGTCCCAGCTGTCGTCGAAGATCCGGGTGGTCTGCCGCCCGGTAGTCAGGTCCTTTGCCAGTTCCTCCAGGGCATCCCCGGGCTCTAAGGATTCTATGTAAAATTCCGGCAGGGCATCATAGCCCAGCTTTGCGCCCAGGATCGCTCCGGTCAGCGCCCCCACAGCGGCGCTTTTGCCTGAGTGGTTCACAGACACGATCATGGCTTCGTCGAAATTGGCGGGGTGGATCATACAGGCGTAGACTGCGCCGGCAAGACACTCCGATGCGGTGGTACAGCCTAAAAGGGTCATCGCCGCAAGGGGGGTCAGCTCCGGGTCACGGGTCAGGGAAACCCCATAGCGGATCTTTTCCGTGATGGCCTCTACTGCCTGGGGGAATCGGTCGTAGAATTGCCGGTTCACTGCCTTCAGCGCCCGATTTAGGTGCTCCGGCAACGCCTTATCCGGCTCTTGCAGGATGGATGCCACGGCGTATGCCACCACAGCGCCGGAGAGAAAGGTTTCCGGGTTTCCGTGGGTCAGCGCTACCGCCTGGGCAGCCAGCGCGCCGATCTGCGGAAGCTCCATCCGCTGGGAATCGTAAAAAAGGCCGACAGCCACCGCCGCCGTAATGCTCCCGGGGGAGAGGGCGGTATTGGTGGGGGATTCGGGTGTGCCTAAGGTGTCCCGACCCAAAGCGTCCAGCATTCGGGTGTCCATGCACATCCGCCGCCGCAGGGCGGGGACTTGGGCGACCCAGCAGTGGGTGCGTTCTCCCGCGCCGCGGAATTGCTGCGCCTTTGCCCATTCCTTCATGGCAAGGGCAATATATTTGTGATACAGCTCGCTTTTTGCCCGGGTAGCGCCTACCAGAAGTCCGTTTGCCACAAAGGCGGCGATCTGGGTATACGAGGTGATGTCGGCGAAGTCGTTCTGCAGGTCATAGCCAAGCAGGCCGTTGGGGCCGTAGCTGTCGCAGATCTCCTCCCAGCTTTTCAAATCCACCGGATAGCCCATGGCATCGCCTACCGCCATGCCCATCAAAGAGCCTCGGCAGAAATTCAGCCGCTGATCCATTTCGCCACCTCCTTTTTTCTTATATTATACATTAAATATAAGAAATGGCAAGAGGGAATACAATGGACAATTGACAACTAGAAGACGGATTCTTCGCAATCGAAGATTGCTCAGAATGACACGGGGGAGGGAATTAAAAATTAAGAATTTATAATTTTTAACTTTTAATTTTTAATTTGATATTGTCAAGATACACTGATAGATTTTCTCATGGCGGTGATGGCGCTTTTTTCCAGCCGGGAGACCTGGGCCTGGGAGATGCCCACCAGCTGCGCCACCTCCATCTGGGTCTTTCCGTCGTAAAAACGCAGCCGCAATATTCGCTTTTCCCGCTGGTTCAGATTCCGGAACGCCTCCTGCAGGGCGATGTGCTCCATCCAGCCGTCCTCGGTGTTTCGGGTGTCCCGGACCTGGTCCATTACCGTCAGGGGGTCGCCACCGTCGGCGTACACCGGGTCGAAAAGGCTCACCGGGGCGCACACTGCGTCCAGCGCCTCCGCCACATCCTCCATGCTAAGCTCCAGCTCCCTGGAGATCTCCTCCAGGGTCGGCTGTCTGCCCAGCCGCGGGAGCATGGCTTCCTTGCACTGCAGCACCCGGTACGCCACATCCCGGATGGACCGGGATACCCGGCCCACCGAATTGTCCCGCAGATACCGGCGGACTTCTCCGGGAATCATGGGTACGCCGTAGGTGGAAAACCGGACCTGTTTGGTGGGGTCAAAATTGGCGATCGCCTTGATAAGACCGATGCAGCCTACCTGAAACAGGTCGTCGGGGCTTTCGCCCCGCTTGTCAAACCGCTGGATCACCGAAAGCACCAGCCGCAGGTTGCCCTCAATGAGCTTTTCCCTTGCGGCGGTATCTCCCTGATTTGCCTGCAATAGCAGGCTGTCCATCTCTTTCTGGGACAAAACCTTCAGTCGGGCGGTGTTCACACCGCAGATCTCTACTTTTCCCTGCATGGCGCGCCTCCTGATACCGTTTGTGTGGTATCAGTATTTCCAGCGGAGGGAAATTCATACCGAGAGCAATTTTGTATAATTTCAACAAAAAATTTTCCGGAATAGGGGCGCAGGGCAGGGGAAATGAGAGAGTCTTTGGAGGATGTGTCAACTTTTTGCCAGATTTCGGGGAAATAATTCCGGAAAATAAACGGCTACATAACACGAAAATTAAGGGGGAAAAGGGACGTTTATACAGCCGATTATGCATAGGGTAAAAACAGGAGAATTTTGAAAACACACTTGAAAATATTGAGTTTTCCACACTTTCCACAGCTTTTTCCACAACCGTTTTTTCAGGGAAATAATCTCATGCCATATGCATTTTAGTTTACATAAATTATTATAAGTGTTCCCCACTTTTTGCTTATATTTGCCTTGGTCAAAAGTTCCACAAAGCCGATTTTTGGCATAAAAATTTTGGGTCTTGACAGATGATTTCGGATGTGTTAATGGCGGTCAAGATGCCGGTACAGCGCCATGCCGCCAAGGGCGACCGGCATCCATAAAAGAGAGTATGGCAGACAGATCTGCCCTAAAAAATTGAAGGGTACGCTCCGGTAATCCCAAACGGTATGATCCCGGTTGGCAAGAAGACCCGCCACCAGCTCCACAGCAGTGATCGCCCCCGCTCCGGCGAAGGCCTTTGCGCCCAGCCGGGAAAGGCGCCGGTCCACCTGTCCTAAAAGCAGAAAGGCGCTGCCACCGGCAAAAAACATGCTGCTGTGACTCCAACCCCGCCATAAAAGCTCCAATCCCACATAACCGCAGCCACCCACGGCAAACAATAATGGCTTCTTTAATAAAGACATTTTATTTCACCTCAAAAGAAGAATAACCAAAAAATTTTTGAAAATACTTGACAAAGACAGAGGTGTCCTATATAATGACAAAGCTATTTTGAGAAATGGCGGCGTAACTCAGTTGGTAGAGTAGCCGGTTCATACCCGGTATGTCACCTGTTCGAATCAGGTCGCCGCTACCAGGCCCGTTGGTCAAGCGGTTAAGACACCGCCCTTTCACGGCGGTAACATGGGTTCGATTCCCG